>JAJEDW010000299.1 GCA_022821265.1 Acidobacteriota bacterium | reverse complement strand
GGGCCTGCAGTTCCGGCTGAACTGGGACCGAACGCGCCAGGAGATCACGCGTCTGGACGTTCCCGCCTACCGCCAGGGGACCTTCTTCGTCGCCGAAGGTCGTCCGCTGGGCGAGATGTGGGGTCACGTGCTGGCGACGACCTGTGCGGATCTCGAACCCGTCGGCATCGCGGCGTCCGACTGCAACGCGAACTTCCAGGTGAACGACGACGGCATCCTCGTGTGGACGGGAAGCGCCGACTTCACCGAAGGGTTCAGCAAGAAGCTCTGGGGGACGGACGGGACGGTGCCCACGACGGATGGTGGCGAGAACACGTATCTGTGGGGCATCCCGATCAAGGTTCTGGATTATTCGCCGGCGTGCGTCGCGAAGAACCCGGGCAACTACATGGAAAAGTGCCAGCTCACGGACGTGCTCCCGTTCGGGAACACGACGCCGGACTTCAACGTGTCGTTCGGGTCGAACTTCCGCTACAAGAGCCTGAGCGTGAACGCCCTCGTCGAATCGTCGATGGGGCACTCCATCTACAACAACACCGCGCAGTGGTCGCTTCGGGATGACCGGGGCGAGGATGTGGACCAGACGGGCAAGCCCCTGGAGTTCACCAAGTCCATCGGCTACGTGGCCGGGGTCTATCTCTCGAACAACGACAACGCGTGGTTCCGCGAGGACGGCGACTGGATCAAGGTTCGCGAGTTGGCGGTCGGCTACACGCTGCCCGAGAGTGCGGTCAACGCTCTGTTCGGCAACATGTTCGAGCGCATCACCCTCAACGCGATCGGCAGGAATCTGCTGACGATCACGGACTACCGGGGATACGACCCGGAGGTCGGCCGCACGGGCGGCGAGCTCTCGAGTTCCACGCTGCAGCGGTACGACAGCTTCGGCTATCCGAACTTCCGCACGTTCACTTTCTCGGCGGAACTGGTGTTCTGATGCCCCTCCGGAAAAAGGAGGCTGGACGAACATGGACCGAGCTTATGGAGGGGTCATGAACAGGAAGCTGACACTGCCGGCCGTCGCGCTGGCCCTCGGCGTCGGTTTTTCGGGTTGCGACCTTCAGGTCAACAACCCGAACGAGCCGGACCGGGCGCGCGCGCTGGCGAGTCCGGATGACGTCGAGTCGCTCATCGCCAGTTCCTACCAGCAGGTGTGGGCGATGGGCCATTACTGGAACAACGCGAACTTCGCGTTCAACCACATGTCGAGCCGGCACACGGCGACGTGGGGCAACAACGGCCAGAACGACCTCGGCCGGGAGCCCCGCGAACCGATGCCGAACTCGACTTCCTATCGCTGGTCGTACGTGTTCTCGGAGCACTGGAATGACGCCTACGGAGGGATCGCGGCGGCGTCGGACGGGATCCGCGCGATCGACGAGGGTCTGGAAATCGGGCCGGGCGGCGAGCGGAACGCGCGGGCCCGCGCGTTCGCCCTTTCCAGTCAGGCGATGCTGAGTTGCCTGCTCTCGCTGTGGTACGACCAGGCCTTCATCGTCGACGAGACGACGGATCTCACCGGCGAACTCGAGACGGTCGACTACAACAGCATGTTCAGCTACGCGATGGGCAAGCTGAACGAGGCGGAATCCGCCGTGCGGGCGGCGTCGTTCTCGCTCCCGGACACCTGGATCAACGGGAATTCCTGGGACAACAACCAGTTCGCCGACTATCTCGTGGGGTGGAAGGCACGCTGCGCGGCGAACCTGCCGCGGACGGATGCCGAGGCGGCGGGTGCGAACTGGAGCCAGATCATCTCCGACGCGCGGGCCGGCATCCAGGATGTCGTCGTCGTCGGCGAGGACCGTTCGTCCGACACGGCCTGGTTCGACGACCTGAAGGCCAAGGCGCAGCAGAACGGCACCTGGCACCGGATGCACATGGACTGGGCCGGCATGGCGGACCAGAGCGGACAGTACCAGGACTGGCTGTCCTTCGAGACCTCGAAGCGGACGGCGCGCAAGATGGACTTCGGGGATGACCGGCGTTACCCCGCCGTGAACGAGGATGGGACGCTGGGGGAGAGCGTGAGCCCCACGGCCGCTTCCATGGGCCCGATCCACCGCTACAACGCGAACATCATCTTCATCGCCTCGCGCGGGACGTACCGGCAGTCGCACTACGGAGATGCGCGGTACGACCACTACACCCTGAGCTGCAACTTCTGCGAGTCCGGGGACATGGAGGAGATGACGAGCCAGGAGATGGACCACTACGTCGCGGAGGGCCTGTACCGGATGGGCGACTTCGGGGGGGCCGCGGACATCATCAACGTGACGCGGATGCAGGCCGGACTGCCTCCCGCGCCGTCGGATGCGACATCTCCGGTACCGTCCAACGGTGCGGGCGAATGCACGCCGCGCAAGCGGTACGACCTGCAGGGGCGCTGCGGCAACCTGCGGGACGCCATCTGGTTCGAGCACTTCGAGAACGTGTTCAACGTGTTCGGCGGGCTCGAGTTCTGGCACGGACGGCGTAACGACATCATGCCGGCGGGGAGTGCGCTGCAATTGCCGATCCCGGCTGCCGACCTCGAGGTGCTGCAGCGGGACATCTACACCTTCGGCGGGGGAGAGGCGAGTTCCGCCGGGAACCCGATACCGCCCGCGATCGTGCCGGGCAGTCTCGACGCGGCGCTGCTGCGTGCGGCGTACTCGCTGGAGCGTATCCAGAGGAGTATCGCGGCTGAGAGTCGGGCGGCAAACGCCGATCTCGTAGTCCGTTAGCAGTCCTCTGCGGAGGATCCGTGCGGGGGCGCCTGCGGGCGCCTTCGAGCTGGCGGCGGAGGCCACCGGGATTCGTTCCGGTGGCCTCCTCGCATTCACGGTCCGGCGTGTCAGAAAAGGCGGACTTCGGACGTTTCCTCGTTGTGCGGCGATCGTCCGCCGCGCTAGCTTCCGGCTACGGAGACGGTCTCGAGCAAGAGTACAGAGGCATACATGAAACTGAGAGCCACGCACTTCCTGGCGACATGCGCGGTCCTGATCGGCCTGGCCGGGGTGTCCGCGACCGGGTGTCTGGACCTCACCGTCGGGCCCACGGTTCCGTCCGTCGATTCGATGGAAGACACCGCGCTCGATGAGCCGGGCAACACGAATCCGGGGAACAGCATCGTCCCGATCCTCCCGGAGAATCGCTAGCGATTCGGTGACCGGCGCGCCTTGACGGGATCCGATCGGCCAGCTTCCGGCGTCCCCTCCTCCGGCATCGACGCCTCGATGCGGGAGGTCGCCCTCGGGATGGGATCGAATCTGGGTCCTCGCATCGACCATCTGCGCGCCGCCGCGCGGCACTTGGCGAAGACAGTGCTGGTCGAGCCCCGGTTCTCCAGAGTCTATGAGACGGTGCCCGCGTACGGCCTGGACCAGCCTGTCTACCTGAACGCCTGCTGCGTCGGCCGGACCCGTCTCGAGCCCGGCGCTCTGCTCGTCTCGCTCAAGGATCTCGAATCGAACGCAGGACGCGACCCGGATGCGCCGAGGTTCTCCTCCCGTCCTCTCGATCTCGACATCCTTCTCTACGCGGACGAAGTTGTCGACACGCCGCAGCTGGCGATTCCGCACACCGCGCTCGCGGAGCGGGCCTTCGTTCTCCTGCCGCTGGCGGAGGTCGCCGGCGCCTGGCGACATCCCGCGCTCGGGCGCTCGATCGCCGAGTTGGCCGCCGCTATCGACCCGCAGGGCGTCGCCGTCACGGATCTGCGCCTGACCGGTGGCTCCCATGGAGGCTCATGAGCCGCAGGACTCTGGAAGTTCAGGTTGCCGGAAGCGGGAGCTACCCGATTCACATCGAACCGGGCCTGCTCGGCGAAACGGCGTCCGTCTGCCGGCGGCATGCGCCGGCGCACCGGTACGCGGTGATCGCGGATTCGCAGGTCGCGCGGCTCTATGGCGCCGGGATCGTGTCCCACCTGGAAGATGCCGGTCTCGCCGCCGATCTCTTCCCGTTCCCCGCGGGCGAGTGGAACAAGAGCCGGGAGCAGTGGGCCGCACTGAGCGATCGCATGCTTCGTGCGCGGTTCGGTCGCGACTCCGCCGTCGTCGCGCTCGGGGGCGGGGTCGCGGGCGACCTGGCCGGTTTCGTCGCCGCCACCTACATGCGCGGCGTCCCCGTCATTCAGATTCCCACGACGTTGCTGGCCATGCTGGACAGTTCCGTGGGAGGGAAGACGGGGGTCGATACCGAAGCGGGCAAGAATCTGGTCGGGGCCTTCCATCACCCATCGGCCGTGCTCATCGACCCGGCCGTACTCGAGACGCTGCCGCGGCACCAGCGCTGCGCCGGGTTGGCGGAGGCCGTGAAGACGGCGGCGATTCTCGACGAGGAGCTCTGGGACTGGATGGTGCGCGGGTCTTCGGTGCTGTCGCGCGGCGACCCGGGCGCATCGGCGGAGCTCATCGAGCGCGTCGTGCGGCACAAGGCGGCGGTGGTCGGCGACGATCCGCTGGAGCGCGGCCGCCGCGAGATTCTGAATTTCGGACACACCGTCGGCCACGCGCTGGAAGCGCTCGAGGGCTACAAGCTCCTCCATGGCGAGGCCGTCGCGGCGGGCATGCGCGTGGAATCGCGCCTCGGGGAGCTGCTCGGGATCACGGAGCGGGGAACCTCCGAACGGCTTGCCGCGCTGCTGGAGGCGTGCGGGCTCGGCGGCGACTGGGAGACCGACCGCGAGCCAACCGAGATCCGGGATGCGATGTCGAAGGACAAGAAGGCCCGTCGGGATCGGGTTCGCTGCGTATTCCTTTCGCAACTCGGCGAGGTGGCCACCGACGCCGGTGGACGACACAGCTTCGGTCTCGGCGAGGAAGATCTCGCAGAACCTCTCGCGACGGCTTTACGGCCGACCGAACGAGTTTGAGATTGTCGACCTCGGCGGAAGGCGCCCAGGGCTTGCATACCCATTCACCGACCGGCACGAAGTGATCCCAGCTGAAC
>JAJEDW010000034.1 GCA_022821265.1 Acidobacteriota bacterium | reverse complement strand
GGAATACCTCCGGCGCGCCGTCCTGTTTTCCTCGACCGACCCGACCCTTCACGAGCACCTCGGCGACCTGTACGAGCGGTTGGGCCGTTTCGACGACGCCCGGGATTCGTACGCGCGTTCGTTGGAATTGGCCGAGACCGAGGACGAACGCTCCACCGTACAGGAAAAGCTGGACCAGTTGCCCCGATAGCCCTGATTCCGACAAGGAAACGCGCGGGTGAACCCTTCGGCCACCGAAAGTGTCTTGAACAAGAGCGGGTGGGCGCCTCGAGCCGGCGACGCCCCGATCGACTTCGACCTGGCGGCCCGCGAGCATCGTCCGTTCCTGATGCAGGTTGCGGTGGCGGCGACGCGCAACGTGGACGACGCCGAGGACGTTGTCCAGGAAGCCCTGGTCCGGGGTTACAAGGGGTTGCGCCACTTCCGGGGGGACTGTCCGCTACGCGTGTGGCTCGCGCGGATCGTGGTGCGCGTGTCGATCAACCATCACCGGAGCTTCGTGCGCAGGGCGAAGCGCTGGGTGTTGTTCGGCGACCTGGAGCGGGAGGATTCCGACGGGCGCCGGGCGGCGTTCGACGCGGCCGACCCGGCCGGAAAGGTCGAGCTGGAGACGCTGCTGGACGTGGGCCGCGGAGTCGACGCGTTGCCGGACGAGTTTCGCATCCCGTTGCTGATGCTGGCTGTCGACGGGCTGACGATACCCGAGATCGCCCGGATCCTCGAGATCCCGGAGGGAACGGTGAAATCCCGCATCTTTTATGGGCGGAAGCGTCTGAAGAAGAGACTCATGCCGAGCCTCGCGGTGAGGGCGGAACGATGACGAAATCGTGCCAATGGGTCGAATCCAGGCTGGAAGCCTACGTTTCCGATAGCCTGACCCCCGCCGAGCGCGGCGAGTTGGACCGGCACGCTTCGGACTGCGCCGCCTGCCGTTCGGAGCTGGCGGCGTTCGCCGAGGTCGACGCGCTCGTCGCCGAGCACTTCAGGCGGCGGCTGCGCAGCGCGTCTCGTCCCGTCCGGCCCATGGTCCGGCCGTTGCGCCCGGTCGGTGTGGCGGGGGCGTCGCTCGCGGCCGTATGGATCGGCTTCGCGGCGCTTGGGCCGGATGCCGTCGATCCGGACGCGGCGGACAAGTTTCCTGCTGCGCTTGAAGCCGAGCGCGCCAAGCCAGATCCGGATCCGGAACTCGCGATCCCTCTGGCGGAAGATCCCCTCCAGCCCCAGCCGACGCCCGTTGTGCGGTTTCGTGTCCAGGACGCCGCCGGCTACGTCCACACGCTCGAGGATTTTTCCGGGTCGGTGCTGGTTCTCGGCGTCGTCGACGGCAATGCCGCGGCGGCGGCGGACTTCGAGGCCTCCTACGCGCGTTACACCTCGGAATCGGGCCTTCGTTTCCTTGCGGTGCCGGCCGATGGCGTGGATCTGGGCGCGTCCCGCTTCCCGACGATGGCGAACCGGGCCTCGACATTGATGGAAACGGATCCCGGGGAATTCACGATCATCTCCCCGGAGGGTGAGGTCCATGCTCGCGGAAGTCTCGACAACGGCGAGCTGCCGGCAGCCATCGATTCCGGCCTGCGCCTGTGGCGCGACCGATTCCCTTCCGGTCCGTAGCGGCACGCACCGTCCGGCCTATTCTTCCAATCGAATCAGGTCCTTGTAGCTTTCCCGACGCCGGATAATGTTGAACGTGCGGCCGTCGACCAGTACCTCGGCAGGGCGCGGGCGGGAGTTGTAGTTCGAGGCCAGGACCGAGCCGTACGCGCCGGTCGTCATGACGGCCACCAGGTCATCGGGCTGCAGGCGGGACGTCCGCCGCTTCTCGGCCAGAAAGTCCGTCGATTCGCAGATCGGTCCGACCAAGTCGATCACCTCCTTGCCTTCGCGGCAGCGGACGGGACGCAATTGGTGGAACGAACCGTAGAGCGGCGGACGAATAAGGTCGTTCATGCCGGCGTCCACGATTACGAATCGTTTCTGGCCCTGGGACTTCCGCCGGATCACGCGGCACAGCAGGATTCCGGAAGTTCCGACGATCGCGCGGCCCGGTTCCAGGACGAGTGTCAGGCCCAGGTCCTGACCGACGCCGATCAGCGCGTCGGCATAGGCTTCGGGGGTGGGCGGCGCCTCGCCGCCGTAAGGGATTCCGAGGCCGCCGCCGAAATCGATGTACTCCAATTCCAGACCCTGATATTGGAGATAGCGGCCAAGATCCCGGAGGCTGGTGGCGGCCTTCTTGAACGGAGCCAGCGCCGTGATCTGCGAACCGACATGGCACCCGACGCCGACGACCTTGACTTGAGGCATCGCCGCCGCTTCCTGGGCGAGTTGCGGCGCCTCGTCGATTCGGATTCCGAACTTGTGGCTTTTCAATCCCGTCGAAATGTACGGGTGCGTCCGTGCATCGATGTGCGGGTTCGCTCGGAGCACGACGCGCGCGACGCGGCCCGTTTCGACCGCGATCGCGGAGATCATATCCAGTTCGGCCCTCGACTCGACGCTGATGAACAGGACGTCGGTGTTCAGCGCGTACCGGATTTCGTCGCGAGTCTTGCCGACCCCCGAGAAAATGACGCGCTTCGGCGCGGCCCCCGCTCGGAATGCGCGATACAACTCCCCGCCCGACACGGCGTCGAAGCCGATTCCCCATTCGATGAATCGTCGCAACAGGGTCAGGTTGGAATTGGCCTTGATGCTGTAGCAGACCAGGTGCGGGACCCTCGCGAATGCCTGGTCGAATCGGTGCACGGCCGCGTCCAGCATCTTGCGGCTGTAGACATACGCGGGCGTGCCGACGGCGTCGGCGAGCGCCTCCAGCGAAACGTCCTCGCACTGGAGACCGTCGTCCCCGTACCGGAACTCGTCCATCGATCGCACCTGACGGCAACTATCGGAAACCGGAGGATGTCCAGAAGTGGTCCGAAGCTTGAAATCGGGTCTCGGAAGCGGGGCGCCGCGCCCGAACCTCGATGCTATTCGTCGCCGCCGCGCCCGCCACGGCCGCCGCGCCCGCGGAATTCCTCGATCCGGCGGACCCACTCGTCGTAGCGCGCTGCCTGCTCGTCGGTGAGAATGGCGCGGATCTCGGCCAAGGACTGCTCGCGGATGTCCTGGTACATGGGCCGGGTTTCGGCGCGGAGCGCCCGGTAGCGCTCGCCTGACGCCTCGAGAATGCCGTTGAGGCGCATCCGTTGCTCCTCGTCCAGATCCAGGAATTCTTCGAAACGCTGGAAGGACTCCGGGCCGGCTCCCCGGTTCCCGCGGTCGGGCTCGCCGGAGAACGCGATCCGGGTTCGGGTGTCGTACACGTCCTTGACCACGACGCCGGTCGTCGCGCCCAGGGCGAAGACGGCCAGGATCAAGAGCTTCGCCTGAAGCGGCCGTGTCATCGCAGCCCACCCGCCATGCTGATCTCGATCAGCAGGTCTTCGCCTTCCGGCAGCGCGTCGTCACGGTAGAGCCACTCCTCGGCGGGAGCGGCGTCCACCTGAAGGTACGCGTCGACGATTCCGACGTTCGCGTCCGGAAACGGTGCCGGCGTCATCCATTGGAAGCTGATCAGCGCCAGCAGCAGCATGGCGGCCGCCGCCATCATCGGACGGGCGTACGACGGCACGTAGTCCCAGACCCATTCCGCCACGGATCCGTTCTGGCCGATCCGCGCCACCGCCCGGCGCGCAAAGTCCGCGTCCGGCTCGAACACGCGTTGGCGTTCCCGCTGGACGAAATCCTCAGGCAGCCATTCGCTCATGATTCCGTGCCCTCCGTCACATCGCCGCGGAGCGCGGGTGGCTGGCGGCTCTCCAGCGCCACGGCCAGCTTCTTTCGCGCGCGGTACAGGCGGATTTTGACGTTGGACTGGCTAAGGCCCATCATCGCCGCCACCTCCTTCACAGACAACCCCTCGATTTCCTTGAGCAGCAACGGCACGCGCAACCGGGCATCCAGGTTGTCGACCGCGGCCCGGACATCGTCGTACGCGTCGGACCACGGAGCCGGGCGCGCCCGCGGTTCCGCTCGGAACTCTTCCATTGCCGACCGTTCCCGCCGGAGCTTCCTCAGACGGTCGTAACAGACGTTGACCGTGACCCGCGAAATCCATCCCGAAACGTTGTCGTCCGGACGGATCTGCTCGATCTTGAGGAAGAACCGCGAAAACGCTTCCTGCGCCGCATCTTCCACGTCTTCCCGCGAACGATAGAACCGGCTGGCCAGCCGGAACACCAGCGGCGCCAAACGGGAGACGAGTTCTTCCTGCGCTGCCGCCTCGCCTCGCCGCGCGCGAACGATCAGTTCGCGGTCAAGTTCCATTAGTGCATACGTCCACGAAAATCGAAGGGTTACACGACTTTTACATGGACGATGATAACCCCCGAGACGTTTCGAGAAGATCCGACAAAAAAGGCGTGGCCTCCGATGGTCGGCCACGCCTCCAGAATAACCAGTTGTCTTACCGATGATCAGGGAACCCGAGAGCTCCTTCGATTCCTATGACCGCTGCGCGGTATGTCCCGCTCCTCCACCACCCACTCGCCCCGCCGGGAGGTCCGTCCACCGCCCACTCGCGGCGACCTCCACCGGACTCTCCATTTCTCGCCGGACCCTCAACCGGCGGGGCTATGGATACTTCGCGGTACGCATTGATGCAAGCAATTCGGTTGCCGAACTGTAAACGCTTGTGAGCGTGTCACTTGAGGCGATGCGTTCCAGCGGAATATTCCAAAAATCATAGAAACGATCCGGCATTCGGGATTTTCCCGACGGACTCACCGCCCCAGCGCCGGACGGAGATCCGCCTCCGTCACGTCGAATCGGTCAAAGATGTCTCTCGACACCACCCGGACGGCGGTCTCGCCCCCGGACTGCCAGTACACACGGTCCACGCGGCCGTCGTCGGTCCCGAATGCGCCCTCGAGCAGGGGCGCGCCGTCCGCGTCGGTCAGAACCACGCGCAGACGGGGGTTGTCGAGCCCGTATGCCGTGGGTGCGACGGGGGAGTCCACGATGTCGGCCGCCTCTTCGAACTCCAGCGCGTCGAGCATGGCGGATACGCGAGCCTCGTCGACTGGAGCCGAGTCCGCTGTCCGCCAACCCTCATCGGAACGACGCAGCGCGATCGCATCGCCGGCCCCGGAAATGGTGATTCCGCCGACTGCGGCGCGATCGAAGACGCCGATCCGGCGGTCGTGCCACGTCAGCAGGGGCTCGGCCAGCATGCGCGCGATCTCGCCGTCGATCACGAGGACCTGCGCGCGCGAAGTGTCGCGGGCATGGAACGCTCCGTCGAGTCCCGGGGCCAGGAGCAAGACGTGTTCCTGGTCGCCGGCGTTCAGTTCGACTGCCCAGTCGGGGCTGTCCAGTTCGGCGTCGTCGGCGAAGTCCAGCGCGCGCGCAAACTGCATCATCGTCAACAGCGCCTCGACCTGCCCATCGTCGGCGCGCGCGATGATCGGCGCCGAGAGGCGCCAACCCTCCGAGTCCCGCTCGATGCGCAGCGGGTTGGCGCCGCGGACGGTGATGGACTGCACCGAGTCCGGCTCGAACCGCAGGACGGTCTTGTCCCTCAGGTCCGTCGTGGACTTCTCGAAGAGCGAAGCCCACGATGCCGCTGCCAGGAAGACTTCCGGATTCGAAGAGAGCCTGGCATAGCGAAACGTGCCGCGGGGATTGGCGTTGCCGAACAGGATCTCTTCGACTGTCCCGCCCTCCAGGCGGACGCTCACTCGGATGGCGGGCGGGTCCAGTCCGTAGACGGCCGGATCGGCCGCGTCCGAGACGACCGTGTCGTCGCGGTCGATCCGCCCGACGTTGGCGGCGGCGGTGTCCCAGGCCGCCGAATCGGCTTCGAGGCCGGGAGGCTCGACGAATTCCCATCCTTCGCCGGCCCGTCGCGCGGCGATCGAGCGGCCGGGGTAGGTCAATCGAAGCTCGACGATCGCGCCCGCATCGACGTCCAGGATCCGTCGCGCGGCAGCTTCCCGGTCCTCGCGTCCGCCGATGTCGGTCCAGTACACCCAGCCCGCAAGCCCGGCAAAAACGGCGAAGAGAGTCGCCGTGCCCTTGAATTTCACGACGCCGGGTCCCCGCGGCGCGGATTGGCCGCGTCCCCGCGACGCGTCCACCACACCAGGATTCCCAACGCCACGACCGTGGCGAACGGGAGCCATATGGCCAGGTAGCCGCTGACGGCCGCCCCGGTCGGGGTCAGCAGTAGCGGCCGGTCATCGGGCGCCCGCACCGAAACGGAGATGAAGCTCTCGTCCTCGGCCAGCCAGCGCACGATGTTGAGAAACAAGTCTCCGTTGCCCTGCTGCGGGAAGAACCCGTTACCGGCGAAGTCCGAGTCGCCCAGCACGACCAGTCGCGCGGTCTCCCCGCCGTCCGGGCCGTCGGCGAAACCGGCGGTCGCCACGACCCCGATCCCCACGGGGCCGGCCCGGTCCACTTCCGGGTCCATTCCGGCCTCGGTGCTTTCCAGGTCCGTTTCGCCCCAACTCCGCGCGCTGGATCTCAGGAACTCGAGCGTGGTCACGTCGCCGTCCGGCGCCCCGACGGCCGTGATGGAGCGCGCCAGCGGAAAGAACGTCATCGTTCCGTGCATGCGGCTGGTAATGGCGTGGAACGCGTACTCGGTGACCAGCGGCACTTCCGGCCCGACGCCCAACAACCGGCCCAGCGAGTTGATATCGACGACGAAGTCGTTGCCGGGCTCGATCGACCATCGCGACAGCAGCGACTCCAGCGACGCGGCCGGAGGCGGATCGAGCATGACCAGGACACTGCCGCCCGCGTTCAGGTAGGCGTCGACCATCGCGACTTCCTCTTCGAACGGCTCGGTCCGCGGCCCCGGCCAGACCAGCACGGACGCGTCGTCGGGAATGGTCTGGTCGACGATCAGGTTGATCGACCCGACCGTGTATCCCTCGCGCTCCAGGCGGGCGCGCGCCGTGTCCAACCCTTCCGGTTCCTGGCCCTGGACGGTTTTCTCGCCGTGCCCCTCGATGAAATAGACGGTCTCGAATCGATCCCGCGCCAGCCGGATCAGCGCGTTGGTGATGTCCTCCTCGCTGGCCGGCGCGCCGGTTTCGATCCGTTCCGACCGCTCGCCGCGCTCCAGAATCAGGGTGCCGAACGCGATACCCTGGCCGGTCAACGGGTTTGCGGTGAGGCCGTACTCGGTCACCTCGAACTGCTCGGCGAGTTGCGGCTCGAGGTCCGGATCGATGAATTCGTGGCGGATCCGCGAGTTCCGTTCCTCGTAGAGTTCGAGCAGACGCCGGACGCCGCCGTTCTGGCCGCCCGGATAGAACGCCCGGATCCGGACGTCGCCCGCGATCGCGTCGGCCGCCGCCATGGATTGCTCGGCCAGCGTGTTCAGGCCCTCCACGGTCATGTCCCATCGCCGGTCGTGCCGGACGGCAAGGTAGTTGACGAGTCCGATAATGCCGACCAGTAGAGCGACCGAAACCAGCGAGTTGGCCCCGTGGCGGCGTTGGCGGTTACGATTCATCCTTTCCATCGCCATGCGTCGATCGATCGGTACGTCAGAAACAGCCCGAGCGCGGCCAGAGACATGTAGAAGACGAGGTTCGACACCGCCAGGACACCGTTCATGAAGTCGCCCAGGGGCGTCAGGATCGACAGGCGCGTCAGGACGGCGCGCATCGTTCCGCCGGCCGCTCCGCCCAGGACGTCGACGATCCAGAGCCACAGGATGAGGCCGAACGTCATCACCCCCGCCGCGATCTGGTTCTCGGTCAGCGTCGAAACGAACAGTCCCAGGGCGAGAAGGCTCGCGCCGTACAGGAAAAGGCCGAGGTAGGCGGTTACCAGCGGTCCGACGGCCGGATCGGCATACAGGAACAGTGTCGAGATCGGGGCCAGCGTCACCCCGAGCAGGACCGCGTAGAAAGCGACGGCCGCGCCGAACTTTCCCGCGACGAGCTGCAGATCGGTCACCGGCGCGGTCAGGAGCAACTCGATGGTCCCGCGTTTCCTCTCTTCCGAAAACAACCCCATCGTGATCATCGGCAGCATGAAAAGCAGGATCACGCCGAGCGTTCCGAAGTACTGGCGGCTGATTTCCCCCGGGACGTCGACGGGTTGGGGCGTGCCTCCGAAGCTCTGGGCCTGGATGGTCTGCACCATCTGGAGCGTCTGGACCAGAATGGCCTGAAAGAAAACGCCGGACAAGAGGACGAACACCCCCAAGACGACGTACGCCACGGGCGACACGAAGTAGCTGCGCAACTCCCGCCCGACGATGGTGAGGACGTTTCTCACGACGCCGCCTCGCCGCCGGGCGGCTCGTCGGTGGTCAGCTCGAGGAAAATGTCCTCCAGGCTCATCGTCGACGACTGCATTCCGAACAGCCCCCACCCTCGTTCGACGATCGCGCGCGCCAGCTCGGGTTCGACGTCCGCGCCGACCCCGGCGGCCTCGACCTCGAGACGCGCCCGCTCGTCGGACGCATCGAGCACGCGGACGTCCGCCACGCCGGGAACGCCGCCGAGCGCGGCGGCGGCCTCGCCGGCCGGCGCGGCCACGTCCATGACGATCCGGGCGGCGCGCTCCAGTCGTTCGACCAGGTGGGCGGGCGTGCCGACGGCCACGATGCGGCCGCGGGCGATGATGGCGACGCGATGGCAGGTCTGCTCGACCTCGGGCAGGATGTGCGTCGACAGCACGACCGTGTGCCGTCCCTTCCAGCTCCGGATCAACTCGCGCACCTCGTGGATCTGCTTCGGGTCGAGCCCGACCGTGGGCTCGTCCAGGATCAGCACCGGCGGGTCGCCGACGAGCGCCTGGGCCAGCCCGACCCGCTGCCGGTAGCCCCGGGAGAGGCGGGAGATGATCCGCCCGCCCATGTGATCGATCCGGGCCGTCTCCATGACGCGGTCCAACTCGAAGCCCAGATCGGACGACGGTACCCCTTTGATCCGGGCGACGAAGCGCAGGTAGCCGGCGACGGTCATCTCGGCGTACAGCGGCGGATGCTCCGGGAGGTAACCGATCCGCCGTCGCGCTTCGATGGGCGAGGCGAAAACGTCGAAGCCTCCGACGGTGACGCGGCCGGACGTGGCCGGCAGGAAACCGGTGATGGCCCGCATGGTGGTCGTCTTGCCCGCGCCGTTCGGGCCCAGGAAGCCGAGGACCTCGCCTTCCTCGACGCTGAAGGACACGTCCGAGACCGCGGGGGTTCCGTTGAATTTCTTGGTGAGGTTCTCGACCTGGATCATGGATCGGGGCCGTCCGATGGGAATGCGGCCATTCTATCCGAGCGGCGGGGAGTTTGGGTAGGTTCGGTGACGGCGCATCCGGCCGAGACGTTCAAGCCCGCGGGCGGCCAGGCGCATCCCTGCCCCCGGCGGGGTGACGGTCGGTCGCAGACCCCCCTTCCACAGTTGGGAACGACTCGTCAGGGGGGCTGCGAACGCGCCATGTCCTCAGAGTTGCGTTGCCAATGACAGCCCTTATTGGCTTAAAATGACTGTGTTAATCACATAATCGTTACATAAAGTGCTGGGTTAAAGCGAATATTATGTGACACATCGGTGTTCTTTCAGTCACGATTTCTCGGAAACCCGTCAAACACATGAATTGTCGTTCTGGCATCTGAAATGCAAGGCAGGGTGTCACCGATCACCACACAACCGATTCCGTGATTCATGCAGCGCTTTCTGATAAACCGCTTCGAGGTCCACAAGGTTCTTCGCAGATCTGGGAACATGGTCTCGTTCCGTGCCCGGGACCGTTGGACCGGCGCTGACGCGGTAGTCGTCAAGTGCTTCCGGGCCGGCACGTTCGTCAGCGGGACCGGGTTGGAAGGACATCTGGCTTGGAGCCGCGGATTCCAGCACCGTCAGCTCTCGCGCCTCGATTACGCGGGATATACGCCACGGGGAGATTTCTACTCTGTTCGGGTTCATTCCGATCACGTACCGTGGCCCGTCGATCAACCGTCAGACAACCGGGTTGAAGCGCTCATAACGGCGTGTCGTCTCCTTCAGCGGCACGGATTCGTCCACGGACGCATCAAGCCAAGCAACATTCTCGTCGACCGCGACGATGTCCAACTCGTAGACGGGGGCTTGCCACGAAACCGGCCGGAGCACCTGGATGCGAGCGCCGTCCACTTCACCGCGCCCGAATTGCTTCTCGGGGGGCAGCCAAGCCTCGATGCGGACCTGTACTCGCTCGGCGCCACCCTCTACCAGAGTTATGCGCGACGCACGATCTTCAACGATTCGAACGTTGATCTTCTGCGTTACAAGTATCTCTACGCTGCTCCGGTTCCCCTCCACGAAGCCGCGGACGTGACGCGGAACTTCTCCTGCTTCGTCATGCGTTTGATCGACCCGTCAGGTTCCGTACGGCGCCAGGCACTCTCGGAGTGGGTGTCCGGTCGATGTTTGAACACGATGGCCGCGGACCGCGCCGCGCTCGTCGGACGACGAGGCGAGTTGAAGACCATGATGAAGTTGCTGAATGAAAGCAAACCAGGCGTTGCCGCCGCGATCGTGGAAGCGGACGCCGGGGTCGGGAAGACCCGCTTCATTCGAGAATTGGCCTTCCGCGCGGAATTTCGTCGACGGGCCGTCTTCGTTGTCCGGTCATACGAGCGCAACGACCGATGCTTCGAGCCGATTCTTCAAGTCATCGATCAGTGTTTCAAGCGACAGGAGACAGCCCTCGCCGATTGGTTCGAATCGGAAGGACGAGCCTACGAAGCGACAATTGCCCGTCTTCTCCCGGATTTGCCCGTGCCGGCGCGAGGCGATTCAGGTGCATCCCCACCGACTACGGAGAAGATGGTCGCGGACCTGGCGGGGGCCTTGATACGCCTGTCGCGGCGGTTCTCGCCATTCCGCGTCGTTTTCGACGACAGTCATTGGTGGGACGACGGAACCGTTCGGGTGATGGAACAACTCCTGCTGCGGGCCGGCGAGTCATCGTGGATCTTCGTCTTCACTGCACGATCCAACAGAACGCCACTCCTGCTGCGCCGACTGTTGGTGGACGATCCACGACCGGACGTAACCGCCAGCCGCATTCGCTTGGGCCCGCTCTCGAAGTCCGAAACGCTGTCGATGGCAAGAAGTGTCAGCCTCGACACGGACTGGCTGGAATGGATCGCCCACCAGAGCGGCGGGATCCCGTTGCTCGTGGAAGAGTATTCCCGGTACGAAGGCGCCAGAACGCGTCGACTGCTTCCTCGGAGTCGAGATCTCTTGCTCCGGACGTTTCGGGCTTTGGCTCCGGAGGTTCGACGGGTGGCCGAGATCTTGTCATGTCATTCCGAACCGACGCCCCGACGGCTCCTGGAACGAGTCGCGGCCGGGATGGGGGTTCGTCATCTGCCGTCCTCGGTCGCCGCACTCCAGGACTGTGGAATCGTCGAGGAACGAAACGAACTCGTGGCTTACCGCCATGACGGCGTCCGCGAGGCGATCCACGACAGCGTCGATCGCACCCGCCGGCGAAATTTGCATCAGTGGCTGTATCGGGATCTGGCGCGCGAAAAACCGGACGACGAGCGCCTCGGCTTTCACGCTTCGAATTCGAATCTGACGAGCGAAGCCATAGCGGCCTACGAAGGTTCCTCGAATCGACGATTGAACCAACGCGATTTCCACTCGGCAACCGAACTTCTCTCGACGACGCGAACGCTCTATCGACGGCTCAAGGGGGAAGTCCCCGCGCACTTGGACCTGTCGTACGCCGAATGTCTCGTACAAGTCGGCAAGGTACAACCAGCCAGGAGAATCTTCAATCGGATCCGGACCCGGAACGGGCTGAGTCCGGCGCTGCGTGTCCAGCTGTATCGGGGGCTCTGTGCGTGCGATCCCGATCGTCCGGAGAACCATGTGCGCGATCTGGAGGCCGCCGTTCTTCATCCGGAGATCGAATCTCGTTCGCTCTTCGAAGCGTTGATGCAACTGGGGAACGCATACGCGGCGTCCGGACGCTCGGCTGCCGCCGTCTCGATATTGCAACGGTGCGACTTCCTGTCTCGCAACCTTTCACTCGTGGATAAACGAGATTACCTGGTCCGGAAGGCAGGCGTCCTTGCGGTTCTGCACCGACCGGCCGAAGCGCTCGCGGCCATGGACGCGTTCGAGCGAGCCGGGACTTCTCGGAACGCCGGTCTTGCGCCAAGCGCCCTGGAGAACCGGGGCATATGTCTGAGTCAACTCGGACGGATAGCCGAGGCGATCGATTGTCACCAGATGGCAGTCCATTTGGCCCGTGAACGGAAACTCGTCGTCACGGAGGCGGTCAATCTGAGGAATCTTGGAGCTTGCCAGACTGTGACGGGGCGTTTCATCGAAGCCGTTCCGTTGTTCTCTCGGGGGGAGGCGCTGCTCCTCCGGTCTGGCGTCTACGGACATGCGGAGAAAACGCACTTGGCCATTCTGGCGGCCAACAAGGCGGTATTGGAAACGTACACCGGCCGCTACGCCGCCGCGCAGGAGTCGATCGCGTCGGCCAAACGAAGGCTGCGCGGGCGGACGACCGGCTTGGCCCGGACGCTGACGGCCCTGACGGCCGCCGAACTGTATCGCCGAACGCATCAGACAGCGAGATTCCGCGAAACCGTCGAGTCGCTGCGGTCGAACCCCATGATGGAGGCCGACTTCATGCGTGTCGAGCTCGCGTTGATTTCCGGGCTCGCCGGGCCGCCCGGCATGAATCGAACCGCTGGTCTCGAGGCGGCCCTGACAACGTCGTTGAAGCTGGGGACGCGACATCAGCAGTGCCGAATTCTCATCGTGATCGCCGAGTCGCGTCTCCGATCGAATGAGATCGACGCAGCGCGCGCCGGGCTCCGTGAAGCGGCGCGGTTGGCGCGGCGTTTCGATTTGGGCGTTCATCGGCCGCGCATCGCGTTGAGAATCGCGCAAGCGTTGGAGAGCCGTCGCGACCGGATCCGTTATGCAACGGTCGCGAGGCGGATGGCCCAACGTCTACCGGAACCGGAAATCCAGGCCGAAGCGGAAGTCCTGCTCGCGGCGGTCGAGCGCTCGCGCGGGAACGCGTCCAGGGCCTACGAACACGCAAAGGCGGCTGCGGATATCGCAACGGAGCTTGCCGGACAGATACCCGCGCGAAGCCGTGGACCCTATCTGAACAGCTCATGGAGAAAGGAGGCGCGTGAGATGCTCGAAGGGATGAAGCCCTCGACGGAACTCCGATCTGCACCGAGGGTGTCTCACACTCTGATTCACGACTATCTGAAGGCTCTCCGCGACGCCTCAACGTCACTTTCCGGAGCGTCGGACATCGACGAGTGTGCGAAGGCGATCATCCGAGCCGTGTCGCGGCTTTCTCGCCAGCGCTTCGTCGTTTATCTCAATGTGCACGACGCCGAAGACTTCCTTCCAAAGAAGGCCAATCTCGACGCCGGCACGTGTCGGAGAATCGCGAGCCTTCACAAACGTTTCCCGGAACGAACGTTCTTCGGCCGTCACGATGTCCGCCCGACCACGCGACCCGGACCGCCGTTCGTTGCCTGGATCCCTTTCGCATACCGGAAATCCCGATTCGGCGGTCTATACGTCGAGCGGTCCGATCGAACGCTGCCGGAGCTGGAAATCGATTACCTGGTGGCTCTCGGAGGCATCGCTTCAAGCGCCTTGGCCGCAACGCTCGAGTCGGTCCCTGCGAAGACGAAACCCGAACCGGTCGATTCCGAGTTTCCGGAAATCATCGGATCGTCGCGAGCCATCACGCGCGTCCGCAAGTTGATACGGATCGCGGCCGGAAGCACCGCGACCGTTCTGATCGAAGGCGAGAGCGGGACCGGCAAGGAACTCGTCGCTCAAGCCATACACGCGAACAGCTCGCGCTCGGGAAGATCCCTGGTCACGGTGGATTGCGGATCCGTGTCGGAGACCTTGATAGAGAGCGAGTTGTTCGGCAGCCGGCGAGGCGCCTTTACGGGCGCCAGCGTCGATCGCCACGGGCTGATCGAGGAAGCGACGGGCGGCACGTTGTTCCTGGACGAAATATCCAACATGAGCCCGTCCCTGCAGGCCAAGTTGCTGCGTGTTCTCGAGGAACGGGAAGTCCGAAGGGTCGGCGACACGAAGGGCCGGCCTGTGGATGTGCGGTTGATCGCGGCTACGAATCAGAACCTGGAGAAACTGGTCCGACAGGGAGACTTCCGCGGAGACCTCCTGTACCGGCTGAAAGTGCTTCATGTCCAGGTGCCGCCGCTCAGGCAACGACGCGAGGATATTCCGGAACTCGCACACGACTTCATCCGTCGATTGAATTCGATGCACGGCACACGCAAGAAGCTGGCCCCTGTGGCCATGGAGAACTTGTCGGGCTGCAGTTTCCCGGGGAACATCCGTGAATTGAAGAACGTGGTGGAACGCTCCTATTTCATGACGACCGACGGTGCGACGATCCGCAAAGTCGCGGTCGACACGGGTCTGGTCGACGTCGATCGAGAGGACGAAATTCAGGAATGGTTCGAGGACATTCGCGATGGCCGCCAGAACTTCTGGAGCGCTGTTCACACGCGCTACAAGGAGCGTGACATATCCAGAGAGAAGGTCATGGCGCTGATGGACGTGGGGTTGCGGGCGACGCGCGGATCCTACAAGTCGCTGGCTTCGTTGTTTCGGGTCAAGGACACGGAGTACCGGAAGTTCATGGACTTCCTCCGAAGGAATCGTTGCCAACCGGATTTCCGGCCGTACCGCAAGCTGCCGGTGGAAAAATACGCGCGCGGGCCCGACGCGTGAGCCGGGTGTCAGGCGGGATGCATCGTATTCTAGTTCCGCAGTCCTCGACGCTCTCGAATTTCTGCGAAATTCAATATCGAGCGTTCGAATCTGTATCGAGGCATAGCGTCGGTGCCAGCTTCATCGGGATAATAGAAGGTGATTCTGACTAGCGGCACTATGGTGTCATTTGCCGCGTTCTCACGGATCAATTGCTCGGAGATCGCCAAGAGTTCCTCGACAGGCGCCTCCGTGAGGACGTCGAGTATAAGCCGATTGTCGCCCTCGACTCCTCTGTCAATGATCTCGTCAATTGACCGAAGTGATTCCAGGCCATCTTGTGCGTGGATCGGAACGTTGAACATCACCCCACACATCGCGGTCGTACCAGCGACAATGACGATTCTCATCTCTAAACCTCCTGCGAATTCCTGACGACTGCAGTTGCCAGCCTTCGACGTTGAATCCGTAGATCTGTTAGCAGGATCAGCGTTCGGCACGTCCCTCACTTTGAAACCGCTGCGTCATCGACTCTCGGCCAGACTGTATTCCCGGACAAGCACGTCGGCCGGGAGGTTCCACTCGAGCGACAGGGTGCGGATCATCGGCAGGGTGAGCGGGCGCCGACGGTTGAGTACCTCCGAGGCGCGCGGCTGCGAACCGATGAGCGCCGCGAAATCTTTCTGCCGCAGGCCGCGGGCTTCCATGACGTGCTCGATCGCCGCGATCGGGTCCCGGGCCTCGATCTTCCATCGCTCGACTTCGTATGCCTCGACGAGCGTCACCAGGACCTCCAGCGTGTCCCCTTCGGGAGTATCGGCCGGGGCGCCCATCAGCCCGTCAATCGTTTTCGACGCGGACTCGTAGTCGGCTTCGCTCTTGATCCGTTGCCCGTGCGCTCGCCCCCGGGTCGGGTCAATGGCGTTCGGGCGATGCGACTTCCCAATTCGCCAGAATGACTCGGCGTCCTATCCGCGTCTCGTGTTTCGCTCTCGGCCCAGTCAGAGAATAGGCCTGGATCGGCGACCATGATCTGTGAGTCGTGGCCATCGTTGTCGGTCGGGCTGGATCTGGTCGCGCCGCTGGTTCGGTGATTCGCCTCGCCGCGGTACTTCGCCGCGGCACGACGTCCATTGCGTGGGTCTCGGTCAGCAGGCAATTCGCGTTTCAGCGTGGCGGTCGTCGCGCCGTCGGCGTGAGCCTCGAGGCGATGCAGGTGCCCGTCCGCAGTCACGTGTTGGCCCGCACGGCGTCTGTGACGGCTATCGGGATTGAGAAGTCGTTCTGGAGGGTCGAGCAGCTGTCGCCCAGAAGTCCCTGATCTGCCTCGTGGGCTTGCGAAAATTATTCGTCATGGTGAGGGGCAAGGCGAGGGGCAAGGCGAGATTGACGTGGACCTAATCTGTCCATATCCTGAGTTCAGATGGGCGATTTTGCTCGCAGGGGAGGAGGACTATGACCGCGGTCGCGGCGACAACCGACATTCTTGAACTCGATGCCAAATCGACGGATATCGCGGCCAGGACGAAGAGGGTACGCCTACGGGTCCAGCACAGCACACTCAAGATCCGGGCGAGATTCACGATTCGTATGGCCGTCCGCGCATCCGAAATATTCGCGGTCGGATTCCAAAGGGACCTTGGAAGACTCGCGATCAACACGCCGGCTGATCGCGAGAAGCTAGTTGGGATCGCCAGAACCTTCGGTGAACTGGCCGAAGGGTGGCGGGGTATCCATTCTGATTTGAACGGGATGGATTGGCTCGGGTTGAATCAACGCACTGTCGATCAGATCGAAAATCTCGGGCTGATTTTCGAGGACCTTGCCGAAACTGCGGCGCTGAGCGCCAACGAGGATTTCACGAATTCTCTCGAATCGGATTTGGCCGAACTCGGATTGTTACCAGTGAGACAGATATCGCGGGCTCCGAAGTTCGACCGCGATCTGAAGGCGATCTTGAAGAAACACCGAACGATCGGCGATGTGGTGGACGATCAACTCAATACGATCGCCGATGTTGGGCCAGACCCGCGTGATAAGCCGATGGCGGGGTGGGATCGCCGGCCTATTTACATTCGCCGCATCGCATTGGACAACACCGGAAAACGCGGAGGACTCCGAATGGTGTTCTATTGCGATGACAAGTCTGTTGCTGGCTTGAGGTTGTACGTTAGAAGCCACCCGCCCGACGATCTCGATCTAACCAACGCGCTCAAGATGGCAGGCCTGTAGGTCTCTATTCCCGCTGAATTTCCAACCGTAAATTGGCCCACGCTGTCCACGGATGGGCCGAGACTGTGACGTGGAGGCTGTTGCGACAGTGTTCGACTCACTGGAAGTTTCGAACCGATTGACCAAGGCCGGCATGGACCGAGCGCAGGCCGATGCGGTGGCCGACGGCGTCCGCCGGGCAGCGGAACACGGCGATTACGTGACTGCCGCAACGCTCACCGCTGCTCTTGACGGGTTGGAGAGCCGAGTCATCGGGTGGGGACTCGGAATAGCGTTTTTCGCTGTGTCCTCGACTGTCTTGACTCTGCGCCTGATGGGCTGATCGGCGTCGCTGCCAAGCAAGTCCACACCCTGTGTCCCCGACAACGGCTTCCGCTTTGTAACGCCTGGAGGACGGCCCCTAAGCGCCTGCCGAACAGTCTGACGCCTCGGCGCCGACAATGTCCAAGGTCGCTAACATGCTCGGCGCGCGTATTCGACGCATGTTCCCAGGAAACGCATGAAGCCGATTCGACACGCGTAGTCGAACCGGTCAACGAGGCGGTACCGGTTGCCGCCAATGTTGACACGACGCGGTCATGGCCAACGGTCATGGCCAACGATGCTGGCGTTTCGATAGACCTGCTTCACGTGTGAATCGGTGACGTCCAATCGGCCTTGGCAGCGAACCGGTGTTCGATTCAGCGGGCGGCCCGCTCTCGAACGGCGTGCGCCAACAACTGGCGAAAGGAGATGACGCCGTTAAACAGACTTCATGTATATTCAGTTGAATCGCTTTCAGGAGGAACGCATGTCTAACGAACACTTAGATGCACCCGGTCCAGACGTTCAATCATCCGACGAGTCGGGACCACCGTACAGGGCCGGCGAGGAGAGAACGTATATCGTTAGTGATCGACTTGGACGTACGCAGGTGCGCTGCCACACGCCTGAAATGGCGCGACGGATAGCGGATTGCCTGAACGCAGAAGCACTTGGGACACGAGATGGGGGAACGGACTCGCCGCGGTCTGTCAGACGATTCCGGCTATAAGCGACGATGTAATGCTCGACGCGGATGGGTTGGGCGCATTTGTCGCTGTGATCGCGCGCTCTAAGTAACTTTCGAACTCCACTCGCCAATCCGCGATCCTCCGAAACTCTTGCGGACGCGTTTCGTACGAGGATGAAGGCGGAGGTCGACGACATTCTGCGCACTGTGGCGAGGCTGGGCAGCCACCATTGACGGTAGACGCTTGTATTCGATTGTGTACGTTGCTAGACGAACGTTCCTCAGTGACCGTGGCTTCTGATCGGCTAGGCGATCTGGGGCATGTCCATTGATCAAGCGGAAGATGTAACCACGTAGCGGAGCCGGTACGCGCCAACTCCAAAAAGGGGGGGAATCCAAATGGCTATACGGATCGAGACACAATTGGACCATTCGAGCGAATCAATGCGGTATATCGCGAGGGCCGTGCTCGACGGCAGGTGCATCTACGAGGTCGGTGAATACGGGGGCCCACCTGATTCCATAGACGAAATCCGAACGCGACTGTGTCGGAACGTGGCGGATTTCGTAACGACGGAGCACGCTGAAGCCATTGACCACTATTGGGTTGAGCGGTATGAGGCCAACAAACAGGTGTGGGATCGGCGGACCCTTAGCGATTAAACGGGTACCAGGTTACCGCCGAGGCTAGCAGCATGACACCGAATTCCCTTGAACGCCTAAATGCGTATTCGCTCGACAAGACGACCCTCGATAACGGGGAGTGGGCGGCTCGGTCGGCTCTCGGATTGAACTTGCCGCACGTTCGAGATCTTGAGTGCGCTATTTTGAACGACCTCGTTGAAGCCTCTCCGTACGGAGTATTCTGGTGGAACTCCGACGTTGCACCGGAAAATCGAATTCTAATCGGCGACCAACTATACGCGTCGACGGAGGGCGTGTCCGAGAATCTGTCCGAGGCGATTTTGCATCATCGCGAGTTCATGGATTGGAGGGAAAAAGAACAACGACTGTTCTCCGTGGCCCGCACGAACGCGGGGTCGCGTCCGGTCGGACCGAAAGCGGATAACGCGTTGGATCTTGTTACGCCGTGGATGGTGCGGTTGCACGCAGCCGGCGTGGCAAGAGCGTTGTCAAGTGCGTTGGATTGTCTAGCCGGAGCTATCGTGGTAATCGTCGGGTTGCCGCTTGACGTTCTCAAGGCGGATTTCAGGGGCGTCGAACGTCTATTGGCACGTCATCCAAATGGTGTTTCATCGCAGCCTGAACAGGGCCGAAAAATCCAAGCCGAGTTCTACGAAGCGTTTCAAGACTCGATTCGTGAAACGGGGCCGGCTGGCTGGATCGAATGGCTACTCGATTACCGAAATATGCTCGTCCATCGTGGGCGACGCACTCAAATCAACCAAATCGTCCCATCCGCAATCCTCGATGCGACTGGCTGCACTGCACGCGCCCTGTCGGTAAACGTCTTACCGCGGGAGCCGAAACGCTCAGATGCTGACGTCTTCCGTGATCCCGCCGGCATCGGTTCCGCTTTTCTTTCGGAAGACGTCAGTACGACCCTTAACGGGCTCATAGCTAGTGCATCACTTCTGGCAGAATCGGTCGCTGATACACTACTACGAGTGTGGACATCGCGCCGCCGGTCTCC
>JAJEDW010000133.1 GCA_022821265.1 Acidobacteriota bacterium | reverse complement strand
CGATGGGTGATGTCCGTGCCCTTGACCTGCAGGATCACCTCGCCGTCGACCCGGGCGCGAATCTCGAAGAAGCCTTCCGCTGCTGCTCCGCGGTCCCCGGTTCCGGGAATCCGCTGAGCCGAGACCGGGACCGTCAGCGCGAATGCCAGCAAGGTGTTTCGGATGATCTTCATCGGCGCCCCCCACGGCGGCCGTCCGCCATGACCGTTTCGACGCGGCCAGTCCGGATCGGTCAACAGGCCGCGGCTCGCGCGTTGCCGCGCGTCTGGTACATTGTAATCAAGACTGTTTGGAGAGACATCATGGCAGACACACCATTCCTCACCGATATCCAGACGTTGCGCCGGCGGGCGCGCGAGCATATCGAGCAGGGCGCCGTGACGCCCGGCTACGCAGCCGACCGCGAGACGGTCGTGCGGCTCCTCAACGAGGCGCTCGCCACGGAGATCGTCTGCGTCCTGCGCTACAAGCGCCACTACTTCATGGCGTCGGGCATCAATGCCCAGAGCGTCGCGCAGGAGTTCCTGCAGCACGCGAACGAGGAGCAGCAGCACGCCGACCAGATCGCGCAGCGCATCGTCCAGCTCGGCGGCGAGCCCAACCTGTCGCCCGAGGGGTTGCTCACCCGCAGCCACGCGGAGTACGTGGAAGGGTCCGACCTGGTCAGCATGATCCGGGAAGACCTCATCGCCGAGCGCATCGCCATCGACAGTTACCGCGAGATGATCGCCTACCTGGGGAAGGACGATCCCACGACGCGGCGCATGCTGGAAGAAATCCTCGCCATGGAGGAGGAGCACGCCGACGACCTCGTCAGCCTGCTGGAGGAGCTGGGGGAGTAGCTTGCAGTGAAACGCGGCCGGGCGGTCCCCGGCCGCGGCAGTCTGGCTATTGCCGATCCTGTTGCTGATTCCGTTCGAAGAGCGGCCGATCGCCGCGCTCCGATTCCGAGGAGTTCGCCAGCTCTTCGTCGGCGTCGAGACCCGTAGCGAGGCCGTCCACGTCCTTTCCGATCTGGACCCGCCGCATCACCATGATTTCCGCCGGCGTCGCCGTCTTCGGATCGACGTTGGCCGTGGCGCAGGTGAATCCTCTCAAGGTACATTCCGACGTCGTGTGCTCGATGCCCCGTTCCGCCATCAGCCGGAACATGACCGCCTCGGTCTCGGGACGGTTCTCGACGGAATTGTTCGGCAGGAACGTTCCCACGCCGATCGCATAGTCGACCGGCATCAGGGGTTCAACGCTCGCCATGAAGGATCCATCCAGCTTCTTGCCCAGGTCATAGGCGCCCAGGTCCGCGCCCTGTTCCACCAGGTATTCCACGATTTCCGTGTATCCCAGGTTGGCGGCGGCCATCAGCGGCGTGATCCCGTAGCTGTCCGCCCAGTTCACGTCCTGTCCGAGCTCCACGAACAGCTTGACCACCTCGAGCCTCTCGTCCAGGGGTCTCTCCATCTGATAGCCGGGGATCAGCGCGAGGCCGGCCGCCGCCTGAAGCATGGACTCCCGGTCGCTGGAAATCGCATGAGGGTCCGCCCCGTATTCCAGGAGGAGCCGGGAAGTTTCCAGGTCGCCGGTGAATGCGGCGCGCATCAGCGCCGACGCGAACACGATCCGCGGAGAGGCCCCGCGATTGCGCGCCCGCGGCGTGTTGTTCACCTCCGCGTTGGGGTCGGCTCCCGCCTCCAGCAGCTTCCGGATCAGCGGCAGCGGATCCGTCGTGACGGTCCAGGGCAGGCCATTGGTCGCCAACTCCATGTTGCGGCGGTCCACGGCCCAGAACAGCGGCGTGAAGCGCTGCGCGTCGGCCTGATTGACGTCCACGCCGTTGTCGATCAGGTATGACGCCATTTCGTATTGGCCGTTGAAGATCGCCAGGGCCAGCGCGTTCTTTCCATCGGCCGAGACGATGTCCAGATCCGCGCCGGACGCGACCAGAGCGCGCGCGATTTCCATGTAGCCTTCACGGGCCGCGAACATCATCGGCGTCAGCCAGCCGTTGGCGTATTCCGCGGGGGCGTGATCCGGCGCGGGCGGCACCGGCGAGGCGCCCTCGAACCCGCGCCCCGTGGCCGAGGGAATGTAGTACGACCGGGCATTGACGTCCGCGCCGTGTTCCAGGAGCATCGTCACGGCGTCGAAATGGCCTTCCTCGACGGCCCACATCAACGCCGTCGTGCCGCCCCAGGTTTCCAGCGCGTTGACGTCGGCGCCGGAGTCCAGCAGCGTTCCCATCGCGTCGGTCTTTCCGGTGCGCGCGGCCAGCATGAGCGCCGTGTCGCCGTTCATGGTGAGCGGGGCGTTCGGGTCCGCGCCGGCCTCGACGAGTCTGCTGATGATGGCCGCGTTCCCCGCCGTCGCCGCCAGCAACAGCGGCGTCGCGCCTTCGACGTTGGCCGCCGACGCGTCCGCGCCCGCGCTGAGAAGCACCTCGGTCGTTTCCAGGTCTTCCGACCACACGGCCCAATGCAACGCGGTCGCGCCGTCCACCTGAGGGGCGTTGACGTAGTCGAGAAACTCGCGCACGCGCGCCAGCGGAAAATCGGTTCCGGGCGAGGTCGTCCGGAGTGTCTCCGCGGCCTTCTGCTGCAGCATGGAACGCACCGTCGCCGCCCCGCTGCCGTTCATCACCGCGTCGGCGACGTCGCTGGCGGCCGCGCCGAGACCGGCGGCCGACAACATCACGACGACCAAGCAACACAGACCGTACTTCTTACCCATGTTCGCCTCCAGCAGTTGGATTGCCCCCGCGCCCGGCTGAGCCTGCCGGCGGTCGCGCACTTTCGTGTCGCCAGCGTTTCGTCTGCCGAGCCCGCCGTCACGTGCCACACGCCGCTCGTCGGACGTCTCCGGAACAAATTGCTGCACGTTGGATCATAGGTTGCATTACAATTTCGTTCAACAATTCTTAGCAACGGCGGAGTCGGCCATGAATACGAGATGGGCAATCGGCTGCATTGCCGTGATCGCAGCGGTGCACGGATACGGGCAGGACGTCACCTCTCCGGTGGCGGCCTCGGCCGAGGCGCAGAACCAGAAGGCGGTGGTCGATACGTATTGCGTCACCTGCCACAGCGACCAGGTCCGAACCGCGAACCTGACCCTCGAAAACGCCGATTTCTCCGATATCGCAGGCAACGCTGAATTGTGGGAGACGGTCATACGGAAGCTCCGGGCCGGCGTGATGCCTCCGGCTGGCGTGCGGCGGCCTCCCGACGACGAGTACGTGGCGCTTCGGGACTGGCTCGAGAACGAAATCGACAGCGCCGCCGCGGTGCGTCCGAATCCCGGGTCCGTCGTGATGCGCCGCATGAACCGGGCCGAATACGCCAATGCCGTTCGCGACCTCATCGATCTGGACATCGATCCCGCCCTGTTCCTGCCGCCGGACGACTCCGCGGACGGATTCGACAACGTCGCGGGTTCGTTGACCTTGTCCCCGACGCTGTTGGAATCCTATATTACGGCGGCGGCGAGGATAGCCCGGATGGCCATCGGCTACTGGAGGTCGCCGACGCAAGCCAGCTACATCGCGTCGGCCGACACATCGCAGACCCAGCACATCGAAGGACTGCCGTTCGGCACCCGCGGCGGGATGCTGGTGCGTCACACGTTCCCGGCCGACGGGGAGTACAGGTTCTCGGTCCAGAACTACGGTCTGGGGAGCTTTCACCCGGGAGAGCGTGTCGTGTTCCTGGTCGACGGCGAGAGAGTCGGAGTGGCCGACTACACCGGCGTCGGAATCAGTTCCGGCATGTCCGCCGAGAACGACGGATCCATCGACGTGACGGCGTATGTGCAGGCGGGAACTCGCACCGTGGGCGCCACCTTCCTGGCGAGGAACTACGGGCCCAGCCTCAACATGGTCCAGGAATACGATCGGAAGTCCTTGGAGAACAACCGCATCGCCCAGTTGCAGTATCCCCCGATCATAGGCTTCTTCAGGATTTCCGGGCCATTCGGCGCCGAGCGTCCGACGGATTCCCCCAGCATCGACCGTGTCTTCACGTGCCGTCCCGAGACCGAGGCGCAGGAAGACGTCTGCGCGATGGAGATCGTCTCGGCGCTGGCGAAGAGAGCCTTTCGACGTCCCGTGGACGATCAGGACCTCGAGGCGTTGATGTTGTTCTACCGGGAGGGCCGTGCCGACGGCAGTTTCGAGGACGGGATCGAGTTGGCGCTTCGGAGGATTCTGGCCAGCCCGAAGTTTCTCGTGCGCCTGGAAAGGGAACCGCCCGATCTGACTCCCGGCGACACGTTTCGCATCGACGATCTGGAATTGGCTTCTCGCTTGTCGTTCTTCCTGTGGAGCAGCATTCCGGACGAGGAGTTGATCGATCTGGCGGCCGCGGGACGGCTGAGCGATCCGGAGGTGCGCAGACAGCAGGTCGACCGAATGCTTCGCGACCCGCGGTCCGACGCCCTCGTCGAGAACTTCGCCAACCAACTGCTGTACCTGCGGAATCTGCCCGTGACGTTTCCCGATGGCAAGTTCTATCCGAATTGGGATGACGAGCTCCGGAACAGTTTCCGCCGCGAGACGGAGTTGCTGTTCGACAGCATCATCCGGGAGGACCGCAGCATCGTCGACTTGTTGACGGCGGACTACACGTTCATCAACGAGCGGCTCGCGCAGCATTACGGCATCCCGGGAATCTATGGTTCCCGGTTCCGCCGCGTCAACCTGGGGCCGGAGCTGGACTATCGCCGGGGACTGCTCGGACAGGGAAGCTTCCTGTCGATCACCTTTACGCAGAATTTCCGGACGTCGCCCGTCAAGCGCGGTGTCTGGATTCTCGAGAACATTCTCGGCAGCCCGGCGCCGTCCCCGCCGCCGAACGTCCCGGCTCTGGAGGACACGGGCGCCGACGACGGCAGGATCCTGACCTTGCGCGAGCAAATGACGCTGCACCGGGTGAGCGAGCCGTGCGCCACGTGCCACAAGCTGATGGATCCCATCGGCTTCGCGCTGGAGAACTTCGACGCCGATGGAGGCTGGCGAACCGATCAGGGAGACGAGGCCGGGACGCCCTTCGATACGGTGGTCGAGCTCTATGACGGAACGATGGTCACCGGACCGGCGGAGTTGAGGCAGTTCCTCCTCGGCTATACGCCGCAGTATGTCCGCACGATTACCCGGAACCTGATGACCTACGCCCTGGGGCGAGGCGTCGAGTACTTCGATATGCCCGTCATCCGCTCGATCGTTGGGGACGCGGAGCAGGACGGCTACCGGTTCAGCTCGATCATCCGGGGCATCATCGAGAGCCCGCAATTTCTGATGCGGGTGAGGACGGAAAATCTTGCAACCGCCGAGTAGCGGCATTAGCATTCGAGATTGTAGAGGCGCAATTCCGGCCTGAAGGAGCCACGACCATGTTTATCACCAAGAAAGCGGTCCCCCGGCGGACGTTCCTGAAAGGTGTCGGCGCGACCGTATCGTTGCCGTTTCTGGAATCGATGCTTCCGGCTCAGACGCCGATGAGAGAGACGGCGGCCGCACCCGCACCGCGCTTCGTCGGGATCTGGCACCCGCACGGCGCGGCGCCGGGGTATTGGAGCCCCGCGCAGGAAGGCTCCGACTTCGAGTTCTCTTACATCACGAAACCGTTGGAGCCGTTCCGTGACCGCACGGTGCTGCTCACCAATCTGGATGCGACGGCCTCGGCGCCGACGTTGGAAGAACCCGCGGGCGATCATGCGCGCGGCGCGGCGCTCCTGTCCGGCGCGCGTCCGCGGCGGAACAACGTGAACCCGTATCTGGGCGTGACGATCGATCAGATGGTCGCGAAGAAGTACGGCGAGGACACGATCCTGTCGTCGCTTCAACTCGGGATCGAGGACACGGGCAATTTCGGCGGGTGCAACTTCGGCTACAGCTGTGCGTACTCGAACAGCATCTCCTGGCCGACGCCCACGCAGCCGCTTCCGACGGAAACCAACCCCCGCGTCGCCTTCGAGCGGCTGTTCGGGGACGGGACGAGCACCGAGGAACGACTTCAGGGACGGATGCGCAACGCCAGCATCCTGGATTCGGTCACGCGCGAGATTCCGGCGCTGAAGCGTGACCTGCCCGCCGGGGATCAGGCGCGCCTCGACAACTATCTGGACAACGTTCGCGAGATCGAACGCCGAATCCAGATCGCCATGGAAAAGAACGTCGCGGAGCCCACCGAGGAGATCCCGTTCGGCGTACCCCAGAGCAAGCACGACCATTTCCATCTGATGTACGACCTGATGGCGTTGGCTTTCGAGGGGGACATCACGCGTTCGATCACGTTCATGCTGGGCCGCGATCTGACCGGCACGACTTACCCAGAGTCCGGGTTCGACGGCGGGTGGCACGGATCGTCCCATCACGGGGACAAGCCGGACAACATCGCCAACTACGCCAAGATCAACCGTTATCACGTCCAGAACCTCGCCTATTTCGCCGACAAGTTGAGGAACATTCCCGACGGCGACGGAACCGTTCTGGACCACGTGCTGATCTACAAGGGCACCAACATGGGCAACTCCCATCGCCACGCTCACGAGAAGGTGCCCGTGATCCTCGTGGGCGGAGTCGACGGGACGTTCAAGGGGAATCGCCACATCGTTTACCCGGACAACGTGGAACGTTGTTCGAACATGCTCCTGGGCATCCTCGAGCTGTACGATATCGAGCCGGTCGACTTGTACGGTCCCGAGCAGAGTCAGTTGTACGGGCTCAAGCGAGGCGTTCTCGGCGACAGCACGGGGCGGCTCTCGATCGCCTAGTCCTGGACCGAAATCTCCATGTCATGGTCGCCGCGCGCCCGGTCGCCAGGGATTGCGCGGCGGTCATGATCGTTCCGAGAAACATATCCTCACGCGGTGTCGATGGACTCCGTCGAGGGGCGTGGCGTATGAAGCGGAACGCTCGAAGATCGGCAGCGTGGGCGGCAGCCCTGTTTCTGGCGATTCTGTCGGGCACGCCGGCCGCTTCGGCGGGCGCTCAGGACAGGGGCGCGGCCCGGCCGCAAGTCGAACGGCCGGATGGGGCCGTGTGGCAGGTCATACGCCAGAACTGCATATCGTGCCACGGCATCGACGACTACGCCTTTTTCTCTCTGGACACGGCCGGATGGGGGGACCTCATCGATTCCAGGCATTCGGATTACCAGGAAGAAGTCGCCCTGTCCGTTGACGAACGGAACCTTCTCCTCGATTGGCTCGTGGCAGAGTTCGGTCCGGAATACGAGCCGTTTCCGCGGTCTTACATTCCTCCCGAGATCACCGTGTTCTTTACGGACCCCGAGGCGTTCAGGCTCATGGAAAGGGCGTGTACGGGCTGTCATGACATGGACCGGATCAATGCCGCGCGGAACTCTCTGGACGGATGGCGGGTGGTCCTGGTCAACATGAGAGAACAGGGAGCCGTGATTACGGACGAGGAACTGGAAACCCTCGTCGAATGGTTGAGCAGGACCCGGGGAATCAACCCGAACCAGTAGCCGGCGCGGCGCGGGGCGTGGCCGCCGCTCGGTTCCTCGAGCGCACGGTTTCCCGCTCGTCATCGACACGAACCGCCTGTCGCCTGTCATCTGCCCATGAGAGTCCGGATGTTCCCCAATTCGACGCGGCCCGGTGTCGGCTTGAAGCCGCGTAAGGAATCCCAGCGGCCGCACCTGCCGCAACACTCGCGCAACTGCCCGGTCCTGGAGGCCGGGAGCGCCCTTGGTTTTCTGGTCTATCCGCCGCTCGAGCCGGCGGAGTCGTTTCACGTCGAGTTCCTCGGCGACGGGCAATACCGTTTCACCTATTTCGTCACCGCGGCCTCCGGGGATCGGCAGGCGGTCTTTTCCATCATGTATGTGCTTCCGGTCGGGAGCAACGGCAAGATGAGGCGGGACGTGGAGTTCATGGTCGCGAACCCGCCGCTCCCCCCGAAGTCCGCGCCCGCCTTGGCGCGAGCGTTCTTCGTACCCGAAGACCTCGGCACTCCGGCGGGCGCCGTCACGCTCCGCGGCGCGACGAACTTCCGGACCGAGGCCGCCTGGGACACCGTGTACGTTCCCGTTCTCAACATGATCGAGCGGCCGATCGCGCCGATGTTGGTCGTACGGGTCGAAACGGACTGGTACGTCCACGACTCCGAATTCCGTTACGTCCTGGAACCCGGAGAGGGAATCTCCGGGATACACACCATGCCGATCGGTCAGGTATTCTTCGTGCCGCGCGAGGAGATCGCCCTGGACGACTGCACGGAGGCGGAGGTGGCGGAGATCTGGCGGTCTCGGAAAGAGTACTCCCGGGAGAAAGCCGCCACGAAGCGCACCACTCCATACGGACTGGAATACAGTCCTCTCTATTCGCACAAACGCGGTCCCGAGAAGTCGTAGCGACCCTTCCGGCGGGCGGACGTCGAATCGCCGTCCTGCGCCGGCGGCCGGGCCGGTTACTCGTCGCCGAGGTTCAGCCAGAGCGAGCCGGTTTCACCGGTCGCCGGATCCTGCACGGCCACCCGTAGATGGCCCGAGAGGCCCTCGGTCTCCACGACTTCGGGGATGACGAGGCTCGTCAACCGCTCGGCCGTTCGGAACTGCGCTTCCGTGAGCCGGATCTCGTGACGAACGGGCGGCGGGTTCCGGTACTCGTCCAACGAGGGGATGTAGAAGCTCATCGCGATCTCGACTGAACCGGACCAATGGTCGGCATTCCGAGTCAGGCGGACGTCGTTCACGTCGAGGGCGAGCGTCACCGTGAACCGGCCCGTTTCGTTCGGGACGGGGTTGGCCGTGGCGAGCAGGCCGATGCCGGGCGCATCGAAAGGATCCTCCAGGGCGTCGCGGACGTCGCTTGCGGCGGGCGGGGAGGCGCCGAATCCGAAGTACCCGTTCCGATGCAGCACTTCGACGTCGTCGCGGTCGATGCGAACCTCGATTTCGTGAAACCCGGAATCGGACTCGACTTCCGGAACGTAGAAACCCAACGAGTAGCTTGAGTACATGTCACGGACCGCCTCGCGCATCCGCGTGGCCAGCCCGTTCGTGTTGAAGGATGCGCGTCCGCCCGTCACCTCGGCGATCTTCATCGGAAGATCGACGGCGAAATTCAAGGCCGTGGTCGAGTTCGGGACCCAGCGTCCCATGAGATCGACTTGCGTGTCCGTGATCGACTCGGGGTGCCGGAGTCCCATGACATCGATCGGATACACGGCCACGTCACTGTCGACGATCACGCGGAAGACATCCTCGACGCGGTTCAGCGTGGACGGTGGCATATGACGCTGAGACTGGGTGAAGCGTACGTCCTCCCAGGCCCTGTATGGGAACGGAAACTGCGCGGCCATCCATACGAGGTTCTTCCGGCCGGGCAACGTGGACAGGCGCCGCGCGCTCGCCTCGAGCGCCGCAACGGTCACCAGGATTCGCCGGTTCATGAAATACACCGCGGCCTGACGCAGGAACTCGCCGTTAGCCGGAGGCGCTTCCGCGTCGTCTTGGTCACAATTCGCCAATTCGGGGATGTACGGCTCGCACGCCAGCGCCGCCAGCACGGGGTCCAACCCGCCGGTGAAGAATCCGACGCTCGATTCCATCGCCAGGGAGTGCGACGGGCGTCGTCCCTCCAGCGCGTTGCGTATCGCCTCCGGGTGGGAGGTGAAGTCGGCCAGCACGGTCAAACCGGCGTCGCCGAGTTCCAGGACAGCCACGTGTTCGCCGGCGTCCGCCGCGCCGTCGAGGAACGCGCGGACCTGGCCGTCCATGAACGCCTGATCGCGGCCGAGCGTGTTCACTCGATCGACAAGAACGATCGTGGCGGATTCCGGCCGCCGTCCGCGGCGATCGAGACGGTTCGACGCCACGCGGTCGGGCAGCATCGCCGCCGGGTCGGAATCGCCGGTCTCGGAGCGGATGACCTCGAACACCTCGATTCTGCGTACGACGCCGTCGTCCAGCACGGTGAAGTCGTCGGCCGTCAGATCGTGGACGGGGCCGTCGTCGTCGGTGACGACGACGTTCACCTGCACGAGCTGGGTGCCGACACGCAGGACATCCGGCTCCTCGTGGGCCTGCGCCGCCAAAAGCACGCTCGCGCCAAGGCCCGGAGCCGCAACCGATAACAGTTGCGCAAGGGATACGCCCAACATGCGGCCCGGCCCCCACCCTCCGGCGGTCGACGAGCCTGTCGGTCGTGTCAGCACGTCGACGGCCTTTCCTGTGGTTCGCGCGTCATGGAAGCGAATGGTTAGACCGCTGGAACGCCGTTTCGTTTGTGAAGATCGACGAACGGTGTCGATCACGGTGCGCGTCGAAAAAGCCCGGCGGCAACGCCGGGCTTTGGGGAAATCGGAACTGTCCGTGAAGGCTAGATCGACATGACCTCGGTGCTGTCGCCGAAGCTCTCCTCTTCGATCCCCAGCTTGTGCAGCATCGCCAGCAACAGGTTGGACATGGTCGTTCCCGACGGGTTGCGCATGTGGCGTCCCGTCTCGAGGCGGCCCGAGGCGCGGCCGGCCAGGATGACCGGGAGCGGGTCGTGGTTGTGCTCGTTGCCGTCGCTGATCCCGCTGCCGTAGAGCACCATGGAGTTCCGCAGCAGGTCGCCGTCGCCGTCCGGCGTCGCGCGCAGCTTCTCGAGCAGGTACGTGAAGACGCCGACGTGGTAGTTGTTCAGGACCGCGAACCGGTCCTTGTTCTCCTGGTTGTGGGAGTGGTGCGACAGCGTGTGGAACGAATCGCGGACGCCGCTGTTCGGATAGACCGCGTTGGAGAGTTCCTTCGACATCAGCAGCGTCGTGATGCGGGTGATGTCGGCCTGCCACGCCAGAACCCACAGGTCGAACATCAAGTGCATGTGTTCTTCGAAGTCCTGGGGAATGCCCACCGGCGCGTCGGGCACCGCGACGCCGGTGGACACCTGCTGTCCCACGCGTTCGATCCGGCGCTCGATTTCGCGCACGTCGGTCAGGTACTGGTCCAGGCGGCGGTTGTCGGCCGCGGGGAGCCGGCCCCGGAGGTCGTTCACCTCGCCCAGAACGTCGTCCAGCAGGCTGAGAGACTGCTGGCGGCGGGCCGTGCGTTGTTCTTCGGTGCTGCCGTCGCCGAAGAGGCGCTCGAAGATGACCTGCGGGTTGTTTTCCATCGGCAGCGGCGAAGTGGCCAACTGCCAGGAGATCGTGTTCCGGTAGGCGCAGCTCATGCCTTCGCCGCAACTCAGGCTGCTGTCCTCGATCGACATCTCCACCGAGGGCAGCGGCGTTTCCTGCCCGATGCGCCGGGCCGCCACCTGGTCCATCGTGACGCCCAGGTAGGCCTGCGGTCCGGTTTCGGCGAAGGCGCCGCTGAGAAAGACGGCCGATGACCGGTTGTGGTTGGCCGTCGCCGACCCGCTGCCGTATGCCATGGGATGCCGCAGATCGCTGATCACGTTGACGCTGTCGCGGAACGGTTCCAGGGGCTGCAGGATCTCGGAGAACTCGAAGCCGGCGCCGTCGGCGGCCGGCGTCCACTTGGCCATCGTCGCGCCGTGGGGGAAATAGATCGCGCCGAGCCGGTTCTTCGGTGCGGCGGCCTGCCCCATCGGCGTGGCGGCGGGCACCATCGACTCGAGCATCGGCAAGGCCACGGCCACGCCGGCGCCGCGCATGAACGTGCGGCGTGAGAGATGCTTCTTCTCGACGAATGCTGCCATGGTTCGGACCTCCTCGATGCGTGCCGCTTATCTTAAGGGATTTGGCGGTTTCGACAAAGCGATACGAGTCATGGCGCTTCGGCGCCGGGTTCCTCCGGGGTTCCCTTCGTTCGCATGCGGAACGGCATGCTTTCGACGATCCCGGAAATGAGCGACGACAGCCGGTAGTTGTCGTCGGCCGCCGCCCGGACCACGGACCGTACGGCCGGCATGTCGTGATGGTCGACGGCGCGTCCCAGCGCGTAGGTCATCAGTTTGCGCGTCGCCGACGTCACGAAAGCCTCCGGCCGGGACAACAGCGCCTCGCGAAGGTCTGACGGATTGCCGAGCTCGGTTCCATCCACCATCACGGCCGTCGCGTCGATCGGGGATCCGGCTTCGAAATCGCGCCATGCCCCGACGAGGTCGAAATTCTCCAGGGCGAATCCGATCGGGTCCATGAGCTGGTGACAGGAGGCGCAGACCGGGTTCGCCCGGTGCGACTCCAACCGTTCGCGCAGCGTTGTCGGGGCGGCGGCTTCGGGATCGGGGTCCAGGTTCGTCTCCACGCCCGGCGGCGGTTCCGGCGCGGGCGTTCCCAGGATGTTCTCAAGAATCCACTTTCCGCGGTTGACCGGCGACGTGCGGTTCGCGACCGACGTGGCCGCCAGTATGCTGCCGTGGCCGATGAGCCCGCGGCGCGGGTCGTCGTCTTCGCGCGTGATCCGGCGGAAATAGCTGCCGCGGATGTCCGGGATCCCGTAGTGCTCGGCCAGGCGCTCGTCGACGAACGTGAAGTCCGCGGCCAGCAGGTCGAGGATGCTCCGTTCCTCGCGCAGGATCGTCTCGAACAGCAACTCGGTTTCGCGGGTGAAGGACTGCCGGAGGTTCTCGTCGAAGACGGCGGACTCGGGCTGGACGTTGGCCAGCTCCCGCAGATAGAGCCACTGGCCGGCGAAGTTCTCGATGAGCGCATACGACTTGGGGTCCGCCAGCATCCGGCGGACCTGCGCTTCGAGCACGTCGGGTTCGTGGAGCGTTCCCCGGGCGGCCGCGTCCAGGAGCGCGTCGTCGGGAATCGAGCTCCAGAGGAAGAACGAGAGACGGGACGCGAGCTCGAAATCGCCGATCGGATAGACTGCGCCCTCGGCCACGTCCGGCGGTTCCTCCTCGAACCGGTACAGGAAACGCGGCGCGACCAGGATGCGCGCCAGAGCGTGCTGGATGCCGATGTCGAAACCGCCGGCGCCGCGTCCCTGCCGGTAGAACCGCATCAGTTGCGCGGTTTCCTCCGCGCTGACGGGCCGGCGGAAGGCCCGCCGCGCCAACCCGGCTATGATCCGTTCGGCGCAGGGTTCCTCCTCTTCCGCGGTCGCGGGGTCGCACACGAAGATCCGTTGCCGGCTCGGCGTGTCGCCGCGTCCCGTGGCGTCGAACGGCCCGTTGATGGAAACGCTCGATATGGCGCCGCCGACCGAGTAGACCGAGTAGATGCCGTCGACGCCGGCAGAGCGCACGCGGTCGACCAACGCGACGCCGATGCGGTGCGGCCCGGCCTGTACGGGAATCCGGAAGTTGCGAAGGTTCTGCCCCTCGACCCGCTCTCCGTCGACCGTCACGTCGATCGGCGGACCGCCCCGCCCGCCGCCCACCGTGAACTCGTACTCGGCGTCCAGCGGGAAGGTGTGCTCGATCACCATGCCGCCCCGCGTGCCCAGGGGCAATCCGTCGATGTGCCGATCCTGCTCGAACCCCTCCGGGGCCGTGTAGGTCGTGCGCGTCGGCGGCAACGTCAGGTCGCCCACCGCGAACCGGCTCAGCTTCATGGCCGCCGACACGTAACCCTGAACCAGCGAGGGCGAGACGCCCAGGACGTCGGCGATGTTGTCGAACCCTTCGGCGGCGTCGTCGGCCGGCAGCAGCCGCGTGGCGTCCACGTCCAATGCCAGCAGGTCGCGCACGGCGTTGGCGTACTCGGTCCGGTTCAGGCGGTGCAGAGCCGGATTTCCGGGTTCGGGAACCTGGGCGGCGGCCGTATCGAGCCGCGCCTCGAGCCTCGCCGCGAACCCGTCGAGCACGGCGCGTTCCGGCCGGCGCGCGCCGCTGGGAGGCATCATCCCGGTCCGGAGCTTCGTCACGACGGTTTCCCAAACCTGGACGTCGCCGTCCACGTTCTCCACGTCGTACGCTTCGAAGGCGAGCCCGCCGGCGCCGACCGCAGGGTTGTGGCAACCGACGCAGTACGTGTCCAGCAGGGCCCGGTCGGATTGGGCCCACGCGGCGGGCGCCGCCCAGACCAGGAACAGGAGGATGCGGCAGCGGCTATTCATTTTCGGGTGAGGCGGCCATCAACCGTTCGATCAGGGCCATCGATTCGGGTTTCGGCACGGCGGCGTGGGTGGCGAGGAAGACGCCCCCGGCCCAATCCAGCGGCGTCCGTCCCAACTGGTCCCGGGCGTCCAGGCGGGCGCCGTTGGCGACCAGGTACTCGATGATGGCGTTCGAGCCCCGGTTGGCCGCGCCCATCACGGCCGTGATCCCCATCGAGTTCGCGGCGTTCAGGTCCATTCCGAGCTCATGGCAAAGCTTGACGGCTTCCAGGAGCGCTTCCGGGCCTTCGTCGGCGGTCTGGTCGACCACCCAGTTCACGCCGGCGGCCGCCATCAGCGCCGTCGTCCCTTCGTCGGTCGCGATGTGGGGGTCCGCGCCGTGTTCCAGCAGCAGGCGCATGACGTCGACATCGCCCGACAGCGACGCGGTGATGAACGGCGTCTGGCCGACGAAGTCCACCCACGCCAGGGTCCCCGTGATCCGAAGCATGTGCTTGCGGATGGGCATGGCTTCGCGCGAGCGGGGGTTGGGGTCCGAGCCGGCTTCGAGCAGCGTCCGGATCAGTTCCAGTACCGGTTCGCGGTCGACGCCGTTCACGAGCGACGCGTTGTCGAAGTCCATGTTGCGGACTTCGACGGCCTGCCACAACGGCGTGCGCCCGTACCAGTCCGAGACGTTGACGTCTGCGCCCGCCCCGATCAGGAAGCGGGCGGTTTCGAGTTGGTTGTTGCCGATCGCCATCAGCAGCGGCGTGATGTCGTTGGGGTCGCGTTGCTCGATGTCCGCGCCGGCCTCGAGCAGTATCCGCGCGGATTCGACGCGGTTGTCCCGGGCGGCATAGTGCAGGGGCGACAACCCGCCCGGTATCGGGTCGCGCACGCCGCGTTCGGGCAGACCGCCGCGGACGATGCCCACGCCGAAGGAGAACCCCGGCACCGAATTGGGCAGGACCCATCGGGGCGTGTTCCCCACGCGCGTCGTCACGCCGGGATCGGCGCCGCGATCGATCAGCAGTTGTACGACGTCGGAATGGCCGCCCCGCACCGCGAACATCAGCGCCGTTTGTTCGTAGGTGGGGTCCAGCGCGTCGACGGCGGCCCCGCGGTCCAGCAGGAGCCGCACCGCGTCGACCTTGCCGATGCGAACGGCCGTCATCAGCGTGGTCTCGCCGGTCGGATCCACCGCGTTCGGATCGGCGCCCGCGTCGAGGAGCATCTCCATCATCGGGGCGTTGCCGTTCGCGGACGCCAGGTAGAGCGGCGTCACGCCGTAACGGTTGGCCAACGTCGCGTCGGCGCCCGCGTCCACCAGGAGGCGGGCGGTTTCCAGGTTGTCGACACGCACGAACCAATGCAGGGCGGGCGTGCCGTCGGTTCCGAAAACGTTGACGTCGGCGCCTTCCGCGATCAGCGACCGCACGGTCGAGACGTCCAGGTCGCGCGCGGCGTCGGCGAGACGAGTTGGCGGCGCCTGCGCCGAGACAGGAAGCGAAGCGGCCAGCGCGAACACGGCGGACAGCGCGATCGCGTGCATTCCGTATCGGGAAGAGAACATGGATCCCCCAAGCGTGTTGCACATTTGCCCGTGCCAGTGCAACGCCACATTCTAGTCCCCGGAACCGGCCGGACCAACAGCATTCGTTGTCCGCTGCGGTGTTAGAATCCCGCCCCATGACGGCGAGGGCCGACGAATGGATGTTCCGGCTGACGCTCGTGACGGGCGCGGCCACGCTGGTTTCCATCGCGGCGGCCCAGATCCTGCTGGCGCTCACGCTGACGGCGTGGGTCATCCTGCGTCCGCGCGCACTCCGGTGGCCGGCGTACTTCCTGCCGTTGGCGGCGTTCGCGGCCTTGACGCTCGTTTCGCTGGCGATGTCGGAGGATCCGTCCGTCGGGATGGGTCCACTGGGGAAGTTCGTCCTGTTCTCGATGGGTGTGCTCGCGGCCACGTTCGTGACGAACGAGCGCCGGCTGCGGCAGACCGTCAAGGTGATGGTCACGGTGGCGTCGGCCGCCGCCGTGACCGGCCTGGTGCAGTTCGTCCTCCAGTACGCCGTCTACCGTTCGACCGGGAGCCTGGCGGACGACCCGACGGTGCTGGCGCGCGCCACGGGGTTCATGGGGCATTGGATGACGTTCAGCGGGGAGCAGATGCTGATCTGGGCGTTCGTGCTCCCGCTCCTGACGGTGTTGAGCCTCGGCCCGTTCTGGGTCGGCGCGGTCCTGATCGGCGCGTCCCTGCTGTTCAGCTTTACGCGGAGCGCGTGGCTCGGGGCGTTGGCGGCCACCGGCGTTTCGACCGCCTACCTGCCGTTCCGGCGGATGGCGCGGGTGTTGATTCCCATCGGCGTCATCGTGACATTGGGCGCCGGCCTGGTCTGGGACCGCGTCGCGATGAGTCTCATGGAAGGCGGTTTCGTTCCCGACCGCGGCCGTATCGAGATGGCCGAAGTTGCGGCCCGGATGGTGGGCGATCACCCGCTGTTCGGCGTCGGGCCGGAACGGGTCGCGTTCGAGTTCGAGAACTACTACCGGGGGAACGATATCGACAACCTGTATACCGGTCATCTGCACAACAACTTCCTCCAGATCGCGGCCGAGCGCGGTCTCCTGTGCCTGGCCGCCTTCCTGTGGCTGCTCGTTCGGATCGGCATGGATATGTTGCGCGGCGCACAATCCACCGACGGGACGTTCCGATGGACGGCCGTCGCCGGCCTGTCGCTGCTGGTTGCCTTCACGACGGCCGGTCTGTTCGAATACAACTTCGGCGATTCCGAAGTGCTCATGCTCTTCCTCTTCCTGGTTTCGATTCCCTACGGGGTTCGGACGCGCGCGAGTTTGCGGTGACGACGGACGAGTTGCGCTCGTTGACCATCGTTTCGGCCGCGGCGCGCATTCGCGAAGGCGAGTTCTCGTGCCTCGAGCTGACGCGCGCCGTGCTGGAACGGATCGCCGCGCTGAACCGCGAAACGCATGCGTTCATCACGGTGACCGCCGATGCGGCCGAGTCCCAGGCCGAAGCCGCCGACCGGGCGCTGGCGTCCGGGGAGGACCGCGGCGCGCTCCACGGCATTCCGATTTCGCTCAAGGACCTGATCGACACCGCCGGGGTCCGAACCACGGCCGCGTCGCGGGTCTTCGAGGACCGCGTTCCCACCCAAGACGCCTACGTCGTCGAGCGGCTGCGGGCGGCCGGCGCGGTCCTCATCGGCAAGACGAACCTCCACGAGCTTGCCTTCGGCGTGACCAACGTCAACCCGCACTTCGGCGCCGCCCGCAACCCCTGGGACCGGGAGCGGATGTCGGGCGGTTCCAGCGGCGGTTCGGCCGTTTCCGTCGCGCTCTCGATGGCGCTGGGGTCCCTGGGATCCGATACGGGCGGCTCCATCCGCATCCCGTCGGCGCTCTGCGGGACCGTCGGGTTGAAGCCGACCTACGGGCGCGTCAGCGTCCGCGGCGTCATTCCGTTGTCGCCGTCGCTGGACCACGTGGGACCGATCGCGCGATCGGTGGCCGATGCCGCGCACCTGTTGGAGGCCGTGGCGGGCCACGATCCCGTTGACCCCTTCTCGGCGGACGTGCCCGCCGGACGCTATTCGCAACAGCTCGAGGGCGGCGTCGCGGGGATGCGGCTCGGAGTGCCGCGGGATGCGTTCTTCGACCGGCTCGAGCCGGGCGTCGCGTCCGCCGTCGAGGCGGCCCTGGACGCGCTGGGCGGATTGGGCGCGGACCGCGTCGAGGTGGCCGTACCGGATCCGGACGGTTACGAATCGATATTCAAGGCCATCGCGACCGCGGAGGTGTTCGAGCGCCACGAGGACCGTCTCCGATCCAGCCCCGGGATGTACGGCGACGAGGTCCGCGAGCGGATCGCCGCGGGCAAGGAGTTGCGGGCGGTGGACTACGTTCGCGCCCAGCGCGAGCGCCGCGTGCTGGCGGCGGCCGTAGACGCCGTCCTGCGATCGGTGGATCTGCTCGTGCTGCCCGCCCTCCCGATCACGGCGCCGGCCGTCGATCAGACGGCGATCGAGTGGGACGGCGGAAGCGAGACGGTCTTGCATGCGCTGACGCGCATGACGCGGCTGGCGAACCTGACGGGGTTGCCCGCGATGTCCGTGCCCTGCGGATTTTCCGACACCGGTTTGCCGATCGGCCTCCAGATGATCGGACGCCGGTTTGACGAGCCGACCATGTTGCGCGCCGCTCGCGCTTACGAGCGGCACTCGGGATGGTCCGCCCGCCGGCCGTCATAAGTGTTGTGTCCCGCAAGTTCATGGCATCGTCTCAGTGGGTCTGTTTTCTTGAACTGACGCCGCGGCTGGCGCCGCGTTGTCCACCCGCGGCGAGGACGCCGCGGGTCCAGTTGAGCATACGAAAAGGGTCTCAGTGACTTGCAGGTCTGAGCATTGCCCCCATCATCGGACACGCCCGAATCCACGGGCGATCGTCTGTCCGAATGACGGCGCCCGACCGTGGCCGCGAGTTTGTGGGACAGAACGCTAGAAACCAGATGCCGTACTTCGACAAGATCCTAATCGCCAACCGCGGCGAGATCGCGGTCCGCGTGATCCGGGCGTGCCGCGACCTCGGCATCCGATCCGTGGCCGTCTACTCCGACGCCGACGCCGGCGCCCTCCATGCGCGGATGGCCGACGAGGCCTACCGCATCGGGCCGGCGCCGTCGACGGACAGCTACCTGTCGATCGCGAACGTCCTGGATGCCGCCGAGCGCTCGGGGGCGTCCGCCGTCCACCCGGGCTACGGTTTCCTGGCCGAGAACGCCGCGTTCGCGCGGGCCGTCGAAGATTCGGGCCGGACCTTCATCGGTCCGTCGGCGGCGTCCATCGCCTTGATGGGGTCCAAGGTCGAGTCCCGCCGGGTGGTTTCCGGCCACGGCGTCCCGATGGTCCCCGGGACGACCGACGCGCTCGCTTCCGACGCCGAGGCGCTGAGTGTGGCCTCCGAGGTCGGGTATCCCGTCATGTTGAAGGCCTCGGCCGGCGGCGGGGGCAAGGGTATGCGCTACGTCGCGTCCCAAGCCGAGATGGGCAGCGCGCTCCGTACGACGCGCGCGGAGGCGCGGGCCGCCTTCGGCGACGACGCCGTCTACATCGAGAAGTTCATCGAACGGCCGCGGCACATCGAAATCCAGATCCTGGCCGACGGTGACGGCAACGCCGTCCACCTGGGAGAACGGGAATGCACCATCCAGCGTCGCCACCAGAAGGTGATCGAGGAGTGCCCGTCCCCGGTCGTGGATGCCGGCCTCCGGGACCGCATGGGCCGGGCCGCGCTCCGCGTGGTCGAGGCGGCCCGGTACCGAAACGCCGGCACGGTGGAGTTCCTCGTCGATGGGGAGAGGAACTTCTATTTCCTCGAAATGAACACGCGGCTTCAGGTGGAGCACGCCGTCACCGAGGCCGTCACGGGCATCGACCTGGTGGTGGAGCAGATCCGGATCGCCGCGGGCGAGCGGCTGGATATCTCCCAGTCCGACGTCGTCATGCGTGGATCGGCGATCGAATGCCGGGTCTATGCGGAAGACCCCGACAACGACTTCCTGCCGTCGCCGGGCCGCATCTCGGCGCTTGCGGCGCCGTCCGGTCCCGGCATCCGGGACGACAGCGGCGTCTATGCCGGCTGGCGCGTGCCGATGGAATACGATCCGTTGATCTCGAAGCTCGTGGCATGGGCGCCCACCCGGACGGAAGCCATCCGGCGCATGCGCCGCGCCGTCGCCGAGTACCGCATCACGGGGATCCGGAGCAACCTGGGGTTCTTCGTCGAGGTGCTGGAGCACGCGGACTTCGTCGCCGCCGATTTCGACACGGGTTTCATCGACCGGTGGCTGGCCGACAGGCGGACAGGCGCCGCCGAACCGTTGCGCGCCGAAGACCGGGATCTCGCCTTGATTGCCGCCGCGGTCTTTCATGCCCGTGGACGGACGCCGGGAGAGGTCCGTCCGGCGTCCGCCAGCCGGTGGAAGCACGACGCGCGGCCGGGCTCGTGGGGGGTGGGCCGGAGTCGATGAAGCACGTCGCGATCATCGGGCAGGAACGCGTCGAGGTCGAGTTGCGTTCGACGGACCTCGATGCCGTCCGGGCGCGCGTCGGCGGACGGGACTATCGCATCGCGTTGCGGGAGGTGGCGCCCGGCGTGTTCTGGACCGTTCGGGACGGCCGTTCGATCGAACTGCAGGTGGCGGCCGTCGATGGCGGATACGACGTGCGCCTCGGCGGACGGAGCCTGCGGGTCGAGCTGCTGGACCGGCGCGCGATCCTGGCCGGCCGCGGAGGCGCCGGCCGTCCGGGCCGCCGCGAGGTCCGGGCGCCGATGCCGGGCCGCGTGGTCCGCCTACTCGTGGAAGAGGGCGCGGCGGTCGAAACCGGGGCCGGCCTCGTCGTCGTCGAGGCGATGAAGATGCAGAACGAGATTCGATCCGCCGGGCCGGGCGTCGTGGAGCGGATCGCGGTGGCCGAGGGCCAGGCCGTGGACGCCGGCGAGTTGCTGCTGGTGGTCGGGAGCTGACGATCCGTCAGGGCCGGGCGCATCCGTGAGCGCCCTCAGAAGGCCCGTTCCAGGATCCGCTCGGCGAAGTAGTTCTCGACGTCGGCGTCGTTCCGCGCCTTCTCGTAGAAGGCGCCTCGCAGCAACTGGTCCCGGCGCGCGAACAACATCTGCCGGATGTCGTTCTCGACGCGCGGGTCGCTCGGGTCTTTTGGCCCGCCCGCGTCCACGTCGAGCAGTTTGACGAGATGGAGCCCGAAACCCGTTTCGACGGGATTGGGGAAGGTTTCGCCGACGTCCATCCGAAGCACCGCGTCGGCCAGGGCCGCATCGAGTCCGGCGATGGACTCGATCGGCCGGAAACCGATCTCGCCGCCGGCCGGCGCGGAAGAGGGATCCTCCGAGTATCGCCGGGCGATCATACCGAAGTCCTGCCCGTCCTGAATCTCGCGGAGCAGCCGCGCAGCCTTGTTCCGGGCGGCGTCCAGGGTCGTGGCGTCGTCCCCCTCCAGGTTGTTGACGGCCTCGTCCGGGACCGGCGTGATCAGGATGTGGGCGATCAGGTAGGACTCCGGGAAGTCGAAGCTCGCGGCGTTCCTCTCGAAGAAGGTCCGGATGTCATCGTCGGAGACCGTGATCCGCGAAGTGATCTCCATGTTGACCAGCTTCTCGATCGTCAGCGAGACCCTCAGGTCCCCCCGGACGTCGTCGCGCGTCAATCCCTGCGAGTCGAGCAGTTCCTGGAACCGTTCGGTCGAATACTGGGCGCGGTATTCGTTGAACTGGACGTCCACCTCCGCGTCGGTGGCCATCAGGCCGCGCTCTTCGGCCAGTTGCATCATGATCTCGTTGGTGATCATGTCGTTCAGCAGTTGAAGCCTCAGATCGTCCGCTTCCTCGTCGTCGGGCTCGGGCTCCAGGCCCTGGATCGTGAACGCGTATTCCTCTTCGAGTTGCGCGGTGGTGATGTCCACGCCATTGATGCGCGCCGCCACGCCGGCCGTGTCGATGTCCGCCGTGCCGCACGCGGCGATTCCGGTGCACATGGCCGTCACGGCCGGCGTCAGGCTTTGCGTCAGGCGTTTCATGCCGCGGGGCGGATCGCCGTCGAGGTTGGAAACATTCTATCAGCCTGTCAGCGCCGCAGAACGCCGGTGCATGCTTCCGACGCCGCGTTTGCGGCGGCCGGACTCGGATGCGTTCTGCTATAATTTCCGGGTTCCCTGGTTGCCCAAAACCGCGCACGGCGGAGGGCGGTTTTCGGTCCGAGGAGTTCCTGAGAATGGCCCAGCGATGCGAGATCTGCGGCAAGGGTCCGATGTACGGTCATCGGATCAGCCATGCGCACAACCTGACGAACCGGCGATGGAACCCCAACCTGCAGCGCGTTCGCGTGCTTGACGGCAAGACGCCTCGGCGGATGCGCGTGTGCACGAGTTGCATCCGCAACGGCAAAATCGTCAAGCCGGCCTGAGGGAAACGGCCGGCCCGGACCGCCCACAAATTACATCGCTGTTACCCTGTCCCATGGGCGTTTCGTGTTTCGGACCGTCGAAACACTCATGAGGGCGATCCGCATCATTGCGCTGGTGTCATGGTCGTCGCTCGCCGCGGCCGCGCAGGTTCCCTACGACACCCTCGTCGCGTCGATCGAAGTCAGGGGGGGCGGTCCGGACGCGGCCGACGCGTTGAGCCTGCGGACCGGGGATCGGTTGACGCCGGCCACGCTGCGGCAGGCCATCCAGTCCCTCTACCAGGCGGCCGGATACGGCCGGATCGAAGTCCGCGCCGAGTCCGGGCCGGCGGGCACGCGGTTGGTGTTCGAAGTCGAGCCGCCCTACTTCTTCGCGACGATCCGGCTGGAACCGGAAACCGTTCTCGAACGGGCCGTCTCCAGCTATGTCACCCTTCCCTACGGACGACGCTTCTCCCGGAACGAGGTCGATCGGATCGTGGACGGGATCCGGGCCGAGCTTCAGGGCCTGGGACACTTCCAGGCGCGAGTGGAGCCGATTCTCGATTTCGATCCCGCCACGCGGCTGGTGACGACCACGCTCCGCGTCGAGCCCGGCCCGCGCGCCGTGGTGGGCCGTATCGAGTTCGCCGGCCAGGACGCGTTCCCGGTCGACGCGCTTCGGGACGCCCTGGACGTCGAAGCCGGCGAACGGTTCGAGCGGCGGCGCATCGACGAACGGCTCGCTTCCGTGGCGGAACTGTTCTCGGAGCGGGACTACATCAGTACGCGTCTCACGGTCGAGGCGGAGAACTACGATCCGGAGTCCAACGCCGTAGACGTCGAAATCGCCGTCGAAGCCGGTGACCGTCTGGATCTGGACGTCACCGGCTATGACCTGTCCCGCGATCTGCGGGAGGAGCTTCTGCCCTTCTACGACGAGCGCCGCGTGGACGCCGATCTCGTCGAGGAAGGCCGGCGGGCTCTGCTGGAACACCTGTTCAGGGAGGGATTTCTCGAGGCGGGGGTCGTCGCCGGTTACGAGCCGCCGGGCCCGGAGTCGTCGCATTCCGTGGACTACGTCGTCACGAGCGGCGACCGTTTCGGGGTCCAGGAAGTCCGGATCGAAGGGAATCGCTACTTCACGGACGACACGCTGTTGGAGCGCATCGGGATCACCTCCGACGGCTTGTTCAGCCGTGGCGTCTTCAGCGAGGCGCTGCTCGAGGAAGCGGCCGAGATGATCCGGCAACTCTACCGGACGTCGGGATTCACGGGCACCACCGTCACGGCCGAGGCTTCTCGCGGCTCGGGAGCAATCGCCGTCGCGGTCCGCATCGTCGAAGGCCGGCGCCTTCGAGTGGGTCAAGTCGAGATCGCGGGCGCCGGGGCGTACGATGCACGGGATGTCGCCGGTTGGTCGGGCGTGGCTTCCGGGGAGTTCTTCAGCCAGGGTCTCGTCCAGGAGGGGCGTCGCGCCATTACGGCGCGGTATCACGAGCGCGGGCACGACGCCGTTCGCGTGGAGTCGATCGTGGAGCCCGCCGCCGCCGACAGCATCGACGTCACGTACCGGGTCACGGAAGGCCCGGCCTCGACGATCCGGCGCATCTTCGTGGCCGGCAATACGCGGACGCAGGAAAAGATCGTTCACCGCAACAGCGGGCTCGAAAGCGGACGCGCGTTCGATCCGGAGGCCATCCTCGAAGCGCAGCGCCAACTGTATGCCACGGGCCTGTTCAACCGTGTCGAGATCGTGCCCCTCGAACGCCCGGAACTTCGGGAGCGGGACGTGTTGATCCAACTTGAGGACGCCGGTCCCGTCGTCCTGACCTACGGGGTGGGGGCACAGGATCGCGAGGGGATCCGAGGCACGGTCGAAGTCACGCATTCCAATCTCTGGGGTCTGGATCGCTCCATCAGCGCACGGATCCGCGGAAGCCGGCGCGAGCAACGCTTCCAGACAACGTATCGCGAGCCCCGCCTGTTCAACTGGGAGCTGGACGGTTTCGCGTCCCTTTTCGTCGAGCGGGCGCGGCAGCCGGCGTTCGACGCGAGCAAGGTGGACTTCTCGTTCCAGTCGCTCAAGCGCTTCGCCAACGACGACAGCCTGCTGTTGACGGCGAGCTATCAGACGGTCAACCTTCGCGACATACGTGACAACCGGCATACCGACGCGTTTCCGGACCAGGTGGGCGTCTACCAGATTTCCCGTGTGGGCGCGTCCTACATCCGCGACACGCGCAACGACGTCTTCGATCCCTCGCGCGGGAACTACTTCACCGGGACGTTCCAGTTCGCGAACAGGGCTCTCGGGTCCGAGATCAATTTCACGTCGGTGTTCACTCAGTTCAGCCTGTTCCGGCCCGCGAAGGGCGCGGTCATCGCCGCGTCGGCACGGTTCGGTTGGAACCAGCCGTACGGGCGAACGCAGTCGCTGCCGATCACCGAACGCTACTTCGCCGGGGGTTCGACGACGCTTCGAGGTTTCAGCCTGGATGACGCCGGTCCCATCGGCGCGTCCCGCTTCGATCCGGACTCGCCCGGGGGCGTCCGGCTCGCCCCGGCCGGCGGCAACGCCCTGGCGATCGTCAACCTGGAGTACCGCTTTCCGATCCCGTTCCTGTTCTCCGGCGTCGGCGGCGCCGTGTTCTACGACACCGGGACGGTATTCGAACGCATCTCGGACTTCGGCTTCGGCGACTTCACGCATACGCTCGGCCTCGGGTTTCGCTACCAGACGCCGCTGGGCCCGATCCGGGTCGATTTGGGGTTCAATCTCAACAGGCAGCCGGGCGAGAGCCTGAACAAGGCGTTTCTCACCCTGGGGCACGCGTTCTGATGAGGGCTTGGGTCCAATCGCATGCATCGTTCGCCGTCGCGTTGGTCCTGGCGTCGGCGGGTCCGGGTTCGGCCCAGGTCGTCGATCGCATGCTGGCCATCGTCGAAGGACAGGTTGTCACCGAAGGCGACCTGGCCCGGTACCGGGCGTTGGCGGCCTCCTTCGACGAAGACGACCTCCCGGCCAGCGACCGTGCGCTCCTGGACCGGGTGATCGGAGACATGCTGGTGCGCACCTATGTGGCCCGTGTGCCCGGGCTGGCGGCGACCGAACAGGACATCGATCGCTTCCTGGCCGCTTTCTCTCTGCGGGAAGACCCCGGCTTTCCGCTGTCTGCGGAGGATCTGCGTCAGGGCGCGCGCGAGCGCATCGAGAGCCTGCGCTATTTTCGGATCCGTTTCGAGAAACCGGTCGGCGAGGACGAGGTCCAGCTCTATTTCGACACCGTCTTCGCCCCCGAAGCGGCGGAGCGCGGCCTCGAGTTGACGCTGGATGAAGCGGCCGGCGTCGTCGAGGAGCTGGTTCGGTTGGAGACGATCCTGCGTGAAGCGGAAACCTGGGCCGCGGGCCTGCCGGAACGCAGCCGGGTGGAGATCGTGGAGTGAACGTGAAGTTTCGCAAGATCCGGAAAAGCCGGGTTCTGGCCGCGATGGGGGCGGTGGTTCTCGGATTGCTGGCCGCGGCGGCCGGTCTCGTGTACTTCCTCGGCTCCGACGATTTCCGCGTGATGGCCGCCGACAACATCGTGCGCGCCATCGAGGATCGGACCGGCCTGGAAACGTCCCTGGAGCGCTTCGAAATCGATTTCATGGAC
>JAJEDW010000140.1 GCA_022821265.1 Acidobacteriota bacterium | reverse complement strand
CGCACGGCCGCGGGCGGCGCCGCCGGCGCGGGCGCCGCAGCGGGCGTGGGTTGAACGACGGCCGCGGCGGGCCTCGGCGCCGACTCGACGGTCTGGGGCTTGGGCTTGGCCTTGACGAGCTTGGGCGCCGGAACCGCTTTTTCCGGGGCCGCGGTTCGCGTCGTTTTCTTCTTGACGGCGGCCTTCGCCGGGGCCTTCTTCTCGGGTTCTTCGATCTCCAGCACGCCGAGGTTCTGGCGCAACTGCTCGGCCATGCGGTCTTCTACCGTATTGGAGTGCGAAGTGACGGGGGCGCCCAGGTGCTGCAGCTCCCGGATGACTTCGCTGTTGTCGCGGTTCAATTCCCGCGCCAACTGGTAGACACGGATCTTCGGCATGACGCTACGTTCTTCCCCTCAAGGTTCCTCGATGCGCTTGATCGAACCCCACAGAATAACACGCGGGCTCACAGGCCACCCGCTACCCCGGGCCGCCGTCCCCGCCGCCGCTGGACTCCGTCGCCTCGCCGCCCGCGGACTCGGGCGTCTCCCCGCCGCCGGGCTCCGGCGTTTCGCCGCCAACGGGGTCTTCCGGCTCGAGCGCCGACGGGCCGTCTTCGGCGTCCCTCGCGAACATCCGTTCCTGCGTGGTCCGTTCCAGATCGTCCTCGTAGCTCGGCAGCGCGGCGTAGTACTCGGACAGCTCGTCGCGGATCCGGTCGAACGTCTTGCTGCCGATACCCGGCACGGCCTCCAGGTCCTCGGGCGCCAATTCGGCCAACTGCTCGACCGTCGTGATGTCCGCAGAGTTCAGTTTCTTGATGATTCCGGGAGTCAGGCCCGAAATGGATTCCAACGGAGTGGCCGCCTGGAGGCGCTGGATCTCGTCTTCGATCTCGGCGCGCTTTTCCTCCTCGCTCTTGATGTCGATGCGCCAACCGATCAGCTTCGACGCCAGCCGGACGTTCTGTCCCTTCTTTCCGATCGCCAGCGACAGTTGGCTGTCTTCGACGATGATCTCCATGATCCGTTCCGGCGGCGGCTCGACCTCGGGCGCCTCCGGCTCGTACTCGGTTTCCTGCGCGGCGAGGATGGACACGCGGCTGACCTGCGCCGGGCTGATCGCGTTGGTGGCGAACGTCACGACGTCGTCGGACCCCTGGATGATGTCGATCTTCTCGCCCCGTAGCTCGCGAATGATGGACTGGACCCGGCTGCCCCTCATGCCGACGCAGGCCCCCACCGGATCCACGTCGCGTTCCCTGGAGGCGACCGCTATCTTGGTCCGTTCGCCCGCCTCCCGCGCGATGCTGCGGATCTGCACGGTGCCGTCGTAGATCTCGGGAACCTCGGTCTGGAACAGGTGCTGCACCAACCCGGCGTCGCCGCGGGAAACGACGACCTGCGGGCCCCGGGTCGTCTTTTCGACCCGGATGATGACGACGCGCATGCGTTCGCCCGGCGCGTAGCCTTCCAACCGCGACTGCTCGCGCCGCGGCATGCGCCCTTCGGTCTTGCCGAGGTCGACGATGATGTCGCCGTTCTCGAAACGCTTGACGACGCAGTTGACGATCTCGCCGACATGCCCGTGGTACTCCTCGTACACGCGTTCGCGCTCGGCTTCGCGCACCTTCTGGAAGATCACCTGCTTGGCCATCTGGGCGGCGATGCGGCCCAGACCCTCGGTCGGCTTCTGGAACTCCAGCTCGTCATCGACCTGGACGTCGTCCTTCAGCGACTGGGCTTCCTCGATGGAGATCTCCAACGTCTCGTCCTCGACCTGTTCCACGACCTTCCGGACCGCGAACACTTCGACCTCGCCCGTGTCCGGGTTGAGGCGCGACCGGAGTTCCTCGTCCGTCTTGAAGTACTTTCGCGACGCGACGACGATGGCGTCTTCGATCGCGTCGATGACGATCTGGGGATCGATGCCTTTCTCCCGGCTGATCTGGTCGATTGTCTGAAACAGCAAGTTCGACGACATGGCTATCGACTCCTCGAGCTCCTGGACCTTTCCGTTCCCCAGTCGACCTCCAGCCGCGCCTCGTCGATCACGTCCATCGGGATCTCCGCGACCGTCCCCTTGGAGAATGCGAGCCGAATCCGATCGTCCGCGATACCGTCGAGACGACCTCGGAACACGCTCTGGCCATGGATGGGAACCCGTGTCCGGACCTTGGCGAGATGTCCCTCGAAACGCATGAAATCTCTTTTCTTCAGCAGCTTGCGATCAAGACCCGGCGACGAGACCTCCAGCGTGTACGCGGATGGAATCAGGTCTTCGACGTCCAACACCGTCCCCACCTGCTCGCTGATCAGTTGACAGTCGTCATGCGTGACGCCGTCGGCCGTGTCGATGAAGATGCGAAGGACACGGTGCGTCCCGGCGCCCTTGAACTCCACGTCGACCAGCTCGTAGGACTCGGACTCGACGACCTCTTGCACGATCGCCCGGATCCGGTCCAGTTCGACTCCCACGAAAAAGCCCCACAACAAAAAAGTGGGCGAAACGCCCACTTCGTCGCGCCATGAGTATAGCAGCCCGTCGTGGAAATGTGAACGCGCCGCGCCGCGCAAGCGGACGTGCGCCTCCCGTCGTTACGCGGTCTTGAGCAGGAGAATCAGGAGCACGGCGCCAAGGCCGAGGGCGGCGTTGTATTCGCCGTTGATTCGATAGAGTTCGAACGAGAACGCGTCGAACATGGCCGGGCCGATTCGCCGCGGGAAGAAGGCCGGGGTCGTGCGTGCGTACGAGGCGTATTCCTCGCCGAAGAGTCGGTGCAGATGGGACTGCTCGCGGCGAACGACCCCGGGATAGATCAGCGCGAACGGCGCCAGGACGATCAGGGCGCAGGCGAGCCGGCCGCTCATCACGGAAACCCCCAGCGCCAGGAGCAGGCTGCCGAAGTACAGCGGATTGCGCGTCCACCGGTAGGGGCCGCGGGTGGCCAGACCCCGGTCCTTTCGGATGACGCCGGCCGCGGCGGCGCGCCACAGGAGTCCGACGACCGCCAGCGGCATCCCGGCGGCGATCAGGGCCGGCGTCGGCGTGGCCAGGTAGAGCACGACGACGCCGACGACGAAACCGAGCGGGACACGGATGCGCGAGAGCATCAGGGCGCGGGCCTAGGAGCCTGTGGTGAAACCCCGCGTCGCACCGAGACCGGTGAGGCGCCCGTCCGGCAAGGCGCGAGAAGGGAGCATATTCCCGATATGTGACCGACGAGCAACGCAGTCCGGACGGGATGCATCGCCGGTCGAATGCA
>JAJEDW010000195.1 GCA_022821265.1 Acidobacteriota bacterium | reverse complement strand
GACGGCGGCGAACACGGCCCACGCCAGGTAGGCGTCCGTCTGGCCGGCCGCCCGCATGATGAGGGTGGTGATCAGGATCGTGGCGGATACGCTGAGGGCGGCGAGTTGGAGGCCGAGGCCCAGGGCGACGGCCGCCGGCGGTGTCTCATCGGTCTGATAACGCAGGCTCGAATCGCTCTGGCTCATGGCGCAACCGGTCGACGGGGAACACGGGCCGGCGGGCCGGACAACCGCGTGCGATCGAGCGGAGCCGGAGAAGCCGGCACGCCGTCACCCCGTCCGGAACCCACCCTCGTGACACGAAGGCAACCGTGGCTCGAGCCGCCGTCATCCCGGCTCGTCATCCGTGATACCACGGATTCGTAAGGGCATAAAGGTCAAGAAATTCCGCGGACCGGATCCGCGCGGGCGTCAGGCCACGCGCGGACGGCCCACTTGCCGATCCGCGTCGAGACCGTCCCAGAACACCCGGACCGCGTCCAGCATGGCCACGCCGGCGCGGACGAACGGCCCCTCGCGAAACTGTCCCGAGCCGTGGCATCTTCGCAGCTCGTCCCACAGGTGGGCCCGGTGCTGGGTCTCGATCCGGTCGTGCCAGGTGAAGAACGCGAGCGGCAACGAGGGCAACCGTCGCGCCTTGAACGTCTCGAGACCCGCGACGAGCTCCTTCCAGAACCCGGCCGCGGCCCAGTTCTCCACGGCGAACGCGGCGCCCATGGCCTCGTTGTAGTCGGCGCTGCCGTAGAGCCGGAACAGCTCATCGCAGAAGTGAAGCGTGCTGGCGAGCCCGTGACGCCGCCGTCCGAGGTCGCCGTACCCCAGGCCGAGCGGTTCGGCGAAGCGCAGGAGCCATTCGTAGTGGGCGGCCTCGAAGCGGAACGTGCCGCCTTCGATCGTACCCTCCGTCGCCACGAACGCCGGATCGGAGTCGCCGATGTCGGCCGTGTCCACCCGACCGCCCGCGGCCGATCGTTCATCCCGACGCGGGCCCCGCGGATTCGCGTAGATCACGCCGAGCTCGTTGAGAAGGATTTCCTTGGCTTCGCGCGCGGCTTCCGGCGAATCGGCATTGATGACCCGATTGAGCGCGGCCAGCATGAAGTGATTCGAGAAGACCGAGAACTGGATGGTGAACCGACGCAGCTGGTCCAGCGACATCTCGCCCCGCGCGAACTAGGCCGTGTACGAATTCCGGGTGATCGCCGCGTGTGTCATCAGCTCGTGCGCGATCACGGACTTGAACGCATCGAATTCCACTGCGGTCATGCGACCCCCATATCGTTCAGGTCGATTACTGTAATCCTCATTTTTGAGTATAATCTAAATCAGAAATGGTCATATGGAAATTATTATAAACGAAATAGACCAAGATCATTCACTTATGAAACTGACATTCGGGTCCGCGCCGGCGGGCTCCGGGAGGGTGACGATGCCCCGAACGCAGTCATCGACGTCCGCGCGGCAGGCAACCGTCAAGCGCCGACGGCCGCTCGTGGACGAACTCGACCGCCGTCTCCTGACGGCCCTGCAGGACGGCGGGCGCACGACCAACGCCGAGCTCGCGCGCCGCTACCGCGTGACGGGTCCCGGGATTCAGAAACGCCTCAAGCGGCTCGAGCAGGACGGCGTCATCCAGCGCTACACGGCGCTGGTCAACCGCGAGGCCATCGGATTGGACCTGCTCTGTTTCGTCGAAGTGATGTTGGCCCATCATCGAGCCGCCAGCGTCCGGCAGTTTCCCCAACGCGTCGAGGCGCTGCCGGAAGTTCTCGAGTGTTACTACCTGACCGGTGAGGTCGACTATCTCCTGAAGGTCGTCGTCGCCAACCACGACCATCTCGAGCGGCTGCTGTTCGACAAGCTGATGAAGATGGCCGGCGTCGACCGCGTTCGAACCAGCATCGTGCTCAAGGAAGTCAAAGCCACCACGTCGCTGCCGCTGACCTTGCCGGAGTGACAGGAAGGCGGCCGAGGTCCGGGGCCGGGGACCGACCCTCCCGGAATCCCGGCTCCACGGTCCGTGCATAGAGTCCCTCGCATCATGGCGCATGGAGACGCCCGCGGCCTTGCAGTGGCCCGGCGCCTGTGCGATAGTCGCCGGGCCGTGCCGGGCCGCCGGGGGTCGGGCGGATGGCCCCGCGTGCCGCAGAGGACGCCATGACCACGGGACGCATCGTTCGAGAGGGAGTTTCCCGGGCGGAACTGGCGCGCATGGCCGAGGACCAGTTCGGCACGTGGATCAAGGGCGTGGTCGACGTGTCGCGCGGCATCATGGCCGTCGGCGGGGACCTGCACGCCGACGACGAGGCGGCGCTGCTGGCCGACGGATCGCGCCAGCAGGACCTGTGGGGAATCAATCTCTATCCGCTGGAGAGCGGGTCCGACTGGATCGAGTTCGATTCGATGATCAACATCCGGCCAGGTCGGGGAAACCGCTCACGCGGCGTCGACGACGAAGAATCGCGGACTCGGATTCTCGAGGTCGTCCGCAACCTGGTTCCTTCCGAATAGGGCGGCCGTGACGAGACACGTGCACCAGAACGCCGCCGCCGGGGGATGGGCGCGTCTCGAGCTGGTCGAACAGCTCGGAAACGTCGGAAGCGAGGTCGAACGTACGATCCGGGCGCGCGAAACCGGCCGGGCGGACCGGTTCGAGAGCGCCTTGGAGCGGGCGCTGGAACTGTTCGACATGACCGCGGCCGATCCACGCTGGCGGGGCCACCGCTGTCAGGAGATCCTTCGCGCCCGGGAGGAGTTCTGCCGCCTGTTCTTCGATGCCGATGCGCCGCCGGACTCTGCCGACAGCCTCCGGCGATACTTCTTCGGCTTCGCCTGGTCCGCGAGAAGGCTTCACCAACGACGGCGCTCCAACGGATGACCGGCGCTCCGGCGTCACCCGAGGGCGTCGGTCGGCGGCGAGGGCGAAAGCCGTTTCCGTGACTCACGACGGGGTCGGGAAAGCTCTTAGTAACAGTTTCGTTTTTATGTCATAAGTAAAAGAATATGAAATACTTGAAGTTCACATAGTCGGTAGAAGTTGATCTGTCCGGCGGTGGTGGAAGGGAAGTGTCCAACGCCGATCAGCCATCGGACGGGACACCGCGGACGGTTGACGTCATCTGTCTTGCGGCTCGATCCCGGCCGCCGTCGCCAGGACCCGTGACGGCAGCGTCCGCCCGAGTTGCCTTGCCATGTACTCCGACGCCCGGCGGACGCCGCCCAGCCGTACGCCGGTCTCCACGCCCAGCCGGTCGAACAGGTAGAGCAGGTCCTCGGTGGCGACATTGCCCATCGCGCCCGGCGCGTAGGGGCAGCCGCCCAACCCTCCGGCCGAGCTGTCGAACGTGGCGACGCCCATGCGCAGGGCCTGGTAGGCGTTGGCGATGGCCAGACCGTAGGTATCGTGGAAATGCACTGCGAGGCGCTCAACGGGGCAGGACACGAGCAGCGCGGTCAGCGTGGCTTCCACCCCCTGGGGCGTGGCCGCGCCGATCGTGTCTCCGATGGACACCTCGTCGACGCCGATTCCGAGCAGTTCCTCGGCCAGACCCGCCACCCGGGCGGCGTCGATGGCGCCTTCGTAGGGACAGACCCACGCCGTCGAGATGTACCCTCGCGCCGATACGCCGTGCTCCGCCGCGCCGGCGACGATGGAACGGATTGCGTCGATCGACCCCCGGACGTCCATGTTGATGTTCTTGCGGTTGAAGGTCTCCGACGCGGCGGTCAGGACGCCGACCCTGGACACGCCGCACGCGAGGGCGCGTTCCAGCCCGCGCATGTTCGGGACCACGGCCGACACGCGGACCGCCGGGACCGGATCGAGGAGATCCAGCAGCGCCTCGGCGTCGGCCAGTTGCGGAATCCGCTCCGGGTGGGCGAACGACGTGGCTTCGATGTCGGCGACGCCGGCGTCGGCCAGCAGCCGGATGAATTCGGCCTTGACCGCCGTGGGCAGCGTCTTCGGCTGGTTCTGCAGGCCGTCACGCGGACCCACCTCCACGACTCGAGCCCGTGCGGGAAGCTCGGACACGGTCATGGCTTGGCCCAGGGTGGCGGACGGCGATCGAGGAAGGCCGCCATGCCGGCCTGGCCCTCTTCCGTGGTTCGGGCCTCGGCCAGTGCGCGCGCGGCGAACTCCGTGGCTTCGTCCAACGGTGTCCCATCGACCCCGGCGATCAGCGCCTTGGTCCGGGCAACGGCGCCGGGCGCCGCGGCCAGGATGGACTCGATCTTTTCCTGGATCGTACGGTCCAGGGCCGGGATGTCCGGTGCGACCCCGTGAACCAGGCCGATCTCGCGCGCCGTCGCGGCGGAGAATCGCTCGCCCGTGAGCATGTACTCGCGCGCCCGCGCGGCGCCGATCCTGGCGACGACCCACGGGGATATGACGCCGGCGACGATGCCCAGGCGGACCTCGGTGAACCCGAACACGGCCGACTCCAAGGCGACGGCCATGTCGGCGGCGGCGACCAGGCCCGAGCCGCCTCCGAGCGCGGCGCCGTGAACGCGGGCGATGACCGGCTTCGGGCACCGCGCGACGGCGGAGAACATGTCCGAGAGTCGCCGCGCGTCGACGAGGTTCTCTTCGTAGCTGAAGTCGATCGTCCGGCGCATCCAGTTCAGGTCACCGCCGGCCGAGAACGATTTTCCGCGTCCTTCGAGGACGACGGCGCGGACGGAGTCGCGGCCGCCGACATCTTCGAACGCCTGGCGGATGCGTCCGACCATCTCCCGGTCGAACGCGTTGTGGACTTGCGGGCGGTCCAGGGTCACGTGGGCGACGGGGCCTTCGGTGCGGGTTTCTATCATGGCGTACCACCGAAACAGGTCGCGCGTTCCGCCTCCATCCCGTGCTCGCGGCCGTCGTCCGACATTACATCCGAAAAACGCCGAACCGGGTGTCGACGGGCGCCCGGTTCATCGCGGCGGATAGGCCCATCGCCAGGACTTTCCGCGTGTCGACGGGATCGATCACGCCGTCGTCCCAGAGCCGAGCGGTGCTGTAGTAGGCGTCGCCCTCCCGTTCGTACCTCTCGACGGTCGGGCGAACGAAGTCCTTCCGTTCCTGCTCCGTCATGTCGCGTCCCTCGCGCCGCAAGCCGTCCAGCTTGACGCGCAGCAGCACTCCGGCGGCCTGTTCCGCGCCCATGACCGAGATCTTGGCGTTGGGCCACATCCAGAGCTGGCGCGGGCGATACGCGCGGCCGCACATGGCGTAGTTGCCGGCGCCGTACGAGCCCCCGATGATTACGGTGAACTTGGGCACGGCCGCGTTGGCCACGGCGTGGACCATCTTGGCGCCGTCCTTGGTGATGCCGCGATGCTCGAACTGCTTGCCAACCATGAAGCCCGGTACGTTCTGCAGGAAGACGATGGGAACGCCCCGCTGGCAGCACAACTGGACGAAGTGCGTCGCCTTGAGGGCGCTCTCCGAGAAAAGCACGCCGTTGTTGGCCAGGACTCCCACCGGGTGGCCGTCGATCCGGGCGAATCCGCAGACGACCGTCCGGCCGTACAGCGCCTTGAACTCCTGGAATTCGCTCCCGTCGACGATGCGCCGGATGACTTCGCGCACGTCGAAGCCGCGCCGGGCGTCGGTGGGAATGATCCCGTAGAGCTCGGACGGGTCTTCGCGCGGCGCTTCGGCGTCTGCGGCTCGAGGTCCGGCCTTCTCCGGACGCGGAAGGGATCGGAAGATGTCGCGCACGATAACGAGCGCGTCGGCGTCGTCCTCGGCATAGTGGTCGGCGACTCCGGAGATCCGGCAGTGGACGTCGGCCCCCCCAAGCTCCTCGGCCGTGACGTCCTCGCCCGTCGCCGCTTTCACGAGCGGCGGCCCGCCCAGGAAGATCGTGCCCTGTTTCTTGACGATGACGGCCTCGTCGCTCATCGCCGGCACGTACGCGCCGCCGGCCGTGCAGGGGCCCAGAACGGCCGCCACCTGGTAGACGCCCGCCGCCGACATGCGGGCCTGGTTGTAGAAGATCGCGCCGAAGTGGTCGCGGTCGGGAAACACCTCCGCCTGCAGGGGGAGGAAGGCGCCGCCGGAATCCACCAGGTACACGCACGGAAGGTTGTTCTCGATGGCCACTTCCTGCGCCCGCAGGTGCTTCTTGACCGTCATGGGGAAGTAGGTCCCCCCCTTGACCGTGGCGTCGTTGGCCACGACGACGACCTCGCGTCCGTGGATCCGTGCGATCCCGGTGACGATGCCGGCCGACGGGGCATTGCCGTCGTACATGCCGTCCGCGGCCAGGGCGCCGAGTTCCAGAAACGCCTCTCCGGGATCGAGCAGGTGCTCGATGCGTTCGCGGACGAACATCCGCCCGCTCTGACGGTGGCGCTCGATTCGCTCGTCGCCGCCCCCCTGCCGCACGCGCTCCAGCTTGGCCCGCAACTCGGCCACGAGCGTTTCCATGGCTCGACGGTTGGTTTCGGACTGGGATTCGGTTCTCATGGCTGGCGCAGGATCTCCCGTGCGATCACGATCCGCTGGATCTCGCTGGTCCCCTCGCCGATCGTGCACAGCTTGACGTCCCGGTAGAATTTCTCGGCCGGGTAATCCTTGACGTACCCGTAACCGCCGAATATCTGCACGCATTCGTTCGCGGCGCGGACGGCTACCTCGCTTGCGAAGAGCTTCGCCATGGACGACTCCCGGGTCGTGGTCTCGCCCCGGTCCCGCATCCACGCCGCGCGCGAGGTCAGCAGCCGCGCGGCTTCGATCTCGGTCGCCATGTCGGCCAGCTTGAAGCGGATCGCCTGGAACTCGGAGATCGGCCGTCCGAACTGCCGCCGCTCGCGCGCGTAGTCGCGCGCGGCTTCGTAGGCGCCTGTCGCCATGCCCAGGGCGAGGGCCGCGATGCCGATCCGCCCCCCATCGAGGATTCCCATGGAGTCGCGGAAGGCCTCGCCTTCCTTGCCGAGGAGGTTCTCTCCGGGTATCCGGCAGTCGCTGAACGTGACCGTCGCCGTGTCGCTCGCGCGCAGGCCCAGCTTGTTCTCCTTCTTTCCCGGCCGAAATCCCGGCGCGCCCCGTTCGACGATGAACGCCGAGATGCCTTCAGGTCCGGCCTCCGCGCCGGTTCGCGCCATCGCCACGCAGACGTCGCACGAAGTCGCGTGCGTCGTGAACGTCTTCTCGCCGTTCAACACCCAGCCGTCCCCGTCCCGCCGGGCCGTGGTGCGGATCCCCGCGACGTCGCTGCCGGCGTCGGGCTCGGTCAGGCTCCACGCGCCCAGCATCCGCCCTTCGGCCAGCGGCGCGGCGAACTTGCGCCGCTGGGCCTCGGTCCCCGCCGAGAAGATGTGCGCCGTGGCCAGCGAGTTGTGGGCGGCCACGGACAGCCCGACAGCGCCGTCCACCCGGGACAGCTCCTCGATGACGGCGACGTATTCCGCGTAGCCCAGACCCGCGCCGCCGTACTCGACGGGGATCAACACCCCCATTAGCCCCAGCTCGGCGAGCCCATCCAGAAGAGACCGCGGAAAGCCCCGGGCTTCGTCCCATTCCATGACGTGGGGACGGATCTCGTTCTCGGCGAACGCACGGACCGTGCGCCGGATTTCCTCAAGTTCCTCGGAGCGGGGAAAATCCATCAGAGGTCATTATAGCGGGGAGGGAGACGCGGGGAGGCGCATGTCGATCGGTTCCCGATCAGGGTTCGGCCGACCGTACGGAATTCTCCGAGACGGACGCGACGGAGCGCAAGCCCGGCGCCCGTTGCGGGCCTTGTTTCGATCGCGTATCATAAACCAATGATCCCAAAACACTTACACACTCTGTTCTGGGATACGAACCCTGAGACGTTCGATCCGGGTCTCCACCCTGTCTACACGATCGAGCGGGTGCTCGAACATGGGGACGAGGCGGCGGTGTCCTGGCTCGTCGGCGAGTTCACGAAGGAGCAAATCCGCGACGTTCTTCGCATCGACGCGTCCCTTTCCCCGCGCTCGGCCAATTTCTGGGCTCTGTTCTTCGACGTGCCCAGGGGCGAGGTGGCTGCGCTCGTCAACGGCCGCTGAGACGCTTACGACCGGCCCTGGACTGCCAACCGGCCCGGGATCCGACGATATGTCCGAGACGCCATCAGAACTGATGCGTCTTCGATAAACCATGAACCGATATCGGGTTTACGACGCCGGCGATGGCGTGGCGCCGGTCAAGGCATGGGTCGAGGGCGTGCCGGTGGATTCTGCGGCGATCGATCAGTTGAAGAATACCGCGCGCATGCCGTTCATTTTCCGGCATGTCGCCGCCATGCCCGACGTGCATCCGGGGCTCGGGGCCACGGTGGGTTCGGTGATCCCCACAAGGGGCGCGATCATCCCGGCCGCCGTCGGCGTCGACATCGGGTGCGGCATGATGGCCGTCCGGCTCGAGGGCGTGAGCGACGCGGATCTTCCGGACTCGCTTCGCGAGATCCGCGGAGCGATCGAGAACGCGGTGCCGGTCGGATTCGGCCGGCACGAGAATCCCGATCCGCTCCCCGTCGATCTGGATGCGCCCCGGTTGCTCCAGTTCCTGGACGAGAAGCATCCCACGGCGGGCGCCCGAAGGAAAGACAGCTTGGCTGCCATTACCGTGTCGCAGTTGGGGACACTGGGCGGCGGAAACCACTTCATCGAGATCTGCCTCGACGAGAACGGCGGCGTCTGGGTGATGCTTCACTCGGGTTCCCGGGGTATCGGGAACATCCTGGGGCAGTACTTCATCGAGCTGGCCCGGGAGGACATGCGCCGGCACTTCGTCAATCTCCCGGATCGAGACCTCGCCTACTTCCCGGAGGGGACGGACCACTTCCAGGATTACGTGACGGTCGTCCTGTGGGCGCAGCAGTACGCGGCCGCCAATCGCGAGAGGATGATGACCCTCATCCTGAAGGCCCTGCGCTCATACTTGCCGATCGACATGGAGCGCACCGGCGCCGGTTCGGCTCAGGCCGTCAACTGTCACCACAACTACGTGGAGAAGGAACGCCATTTCGGTGAGAACGTCTGGATCACGCGGAAGGGCGCGGTGCGCGCGCGGGAGGGCGAGCTGGGAATCATTCCCGGATCGATGGGCGCCCGCTCCTACATCGTGCAGGGACGGGGCAATCCCGAATCGTTCCGTTCCTGCTCCCACGGCGCCGGCCGGGTGATGTCGCGCAGCCGGGCCCGGCGAGCGATCACGGTCGCGGAACACGCGGCCGCCACGGCAGGGGTGGAATGCCGGAAAGACGCCGGTGTTCTGGATGAATCCCCGGCCGCCTACAAGCCCATCGACGCGGTGATGGCGGCCCAGGAGGACTTGGTCGGGATTGTCCATGAGCTGAAGCAGGTTCTGTGCGTGAAAGGGTAGGGACGGACCCGGTCCGACGCCGGCGCCGCGGGTGGATCTCTCCACACGGATCCCGGCTGTCCGGCGGGGCGTGCCGCCGAAGACCAACTAGGCTCGCTGTCGCTTCAGTTCCCCGTATCGTGTGGTCAGATGGCTGAGGTTGGCTGCGTGGCGGTCGGTTGATTTCCGGCCCTTATGATGGCACATTTGCCTTGGGGTCCGAGTCACGCACAGCCCGTCTTGAGCGGCGAGGGAGTTTGCGACCCTCCGGATTCCATCAACCTCTACCTTTACCTTTTCGGTCCTTGAGATATCTGGCGATTTGCTTGTCGTTGGACCGCCCGTACGAGGTCAGGAAGATCTCGTCGGCGCGGCTCAGCCTGACGACAGCCATGCACGGTTTTCGGTCCTCGTAGAGCCCCATCAGTCGCTTATTCCGACTCCCCGCACGGGCGAGGGAACCCATCACGTCCTCGGTGGCCGCGATTCGTGTCCAGGTCTATCCCCGCGCGGCCGGGGGAACCCACGTGCCATTGCGGGACGATCCCCGACGCCCACGTCTATCCCCGCGCGGGCGGGGGAACCCAGCTTGGGTAGCGACATGCCCTTGCGGTAGGCGGTCTATCCCCGCGCGGGCGGGGGAACCCGATGGGCGCCTCGATCACGTCCGCCTCCCCGAGGTCTATCCCCGCGCGGGCGGGGGAACCACCCGCGGCAGCGATATGCTGTCTTATGACCCGTTCACGCTGGCCGGCGACACCCCGCACCTGTTCAACCTGATCTATGACGTGTTTCTGCGCTAGCAGCCCGTGGTGCAATCGCGGTTTTCTGAGATTTCAATAAGCATCGAAACACGCAGGTGAATCGTCGACGGGACTCAGGTTAGGAGGCTGCCGATCGATAGCTCGCATCAGATAGCCGCACATAAGCGCGAATTGGA
>JAJEDW010000345.1 GCA_022821265.1 Acidobacteriota bacterium | reverse complement strand
GCCGACGGCGAGCTGCTGATGACGCTCGGGCAGAGGGGCGAAGCGGGCGACAACGACTCGACGGACATGTTCAATCGGCCCAACCACGTGGCGGTGACGCCGGACGGCGACATCTACGTGACGGACGGCTACGCCAACTCGCGTGTCGTGCACTTCAACCCCGAAGGCGAGCTGGTCCGCATCATCGGCGGTGTCGAGGGCTCCGAGCCCGGGCAACTGGACCTGCCGCACGGTCTGGCTATCGATTCCGCGGGCAACATCATCGTGAGCGACAGCGACAACCAGCGCGTGTCCGTGTTCGACAAGGACGGCGCGTTCGTCGAGACGTGGGATGTTCCCTCGCGTGGAACCATGGTCATCGCCGACGACGACACGGTCTACGTCAGCGACGTCAACGCCGGCGCGGTCTCCGTCATCAAGGACGGCGAGGTGGTCGAGACGATCGGCGGATTGGGGCGGCCCCACGGCCTGACGATCGACAGCGACGGCGCACTGTACGCTTCGGACTCGACGAACCGCGTCGTGATGAAGATCGCGCCGGTCGACTAGCGCGGCAACGGACTGGCGGGTGCGCGGAAGGCGCGTTGCTGGAACGGACGCGCCGACCGACGCCCTATGGGGCGGGAACGCCGGCCCCGCGGTTCTCAACGCGTTGCGGCAGCGGGTCGGGTGTGCGTTCCGGCCGCCTGCAGGCCGGCGAGTGCTCGCCGGTTACCCAACCTTCAGCATCTTGTTGGCATAGTCCTTGCCGGCCGTGGGCGCCGGCAAGGGTTTGCCTTCCTTGGCGAACAGGTCGAGTGTTTCGTCCACGATCTGGCACAGCTCGGCGAAAACCGCCTGCTCGTCGTCACCGTGACACCCGCCGAGAAGCAGACCCGGGCAGCTACCCACGAAGCACTGGTCTTCCTCCGACCATTCGACGATCTTGACGTATTGCGCGCTCCGTTTCATTAGCCAACGCGGTTCCGCAGCCATTATAGTCCATGTTGGACTATAATGGGTCCACTGGAGGGCGCGTGTCTGCCAAATCTTCCGAACCCCACCGCACTTGGACCGTGGCCGAGGCCAAGTCGCGACTGTCCGAAATCCTGAGGCTTGCCGAAGAAGAGGGGCCGCAACGGATCGGCGCCCGCCGTTCGTTCGTCGTGGTGCCCGCCGCCGTGTGGGACGCCAGGACACCGCGTCAACGGCTGGGCTCATGGCTGGTCGAGAACATGCCGCGAGGCATCGATCTCGAACTCCCGGAGCGCCATTCGAATCGAAAGATCCCGTTCATTGACGAAACGGACGCGTGAGGGGCTATCTCCTGGACACGAACGTGATCTCCGAGGTCGTGCGGCACGACCCCCACGCGCGCGTCATCGCATTCCTCACCGAACACGACGATCTCTGGCTGTCGTCGATCGTCGTTCATGAACTCGAATGCGGATTGCGTCGAATGCCGCACGGAAGGCGGCGGCGCAAGCTTCAAGAGGCTCTGCGGGGTCTTATCGGCGAATTCGACGATCGCATTCTTCCGCTGGAGAGGGTCGGGGCCGAGTGGGCCGCCCGTTTTCGGTCACAGGCGCACGGTTTCGGACGTCCGCTGGATTTGGGCGACGCGCTGATCGCGGGCACGGCGAAGACCCACGATCTGGCCGTGGCGACCCGCAACGTCAAGGATTTCGAATGCCTGGACGTCAGCGTCGTCGATCCATGGGAAACGCCCTGAGGTCATATCGTCGTGACGACGTCCGGCCTTCGAGCCTACCGCACGCTGTGCCAGCTTCGGGTGGGCGAGCGGCGGCGCCAGCCGTGGTAGGGGTGGCGTTCGAGCAGGCGCCTCTTGCGGAACCCGAAGACCATGACGGCGCCCGCGACGAACCCCCCGACGTGCGCCCAGAAGGCCACGCCGCCGCCCTCCATGCCGATCGTTCCGACGCCGCTGACGAGCTGGACCAGCAGCCAGTAGCCCAGCATCAGGAACGCGGGAACGGCGATCGTCGTGATGAAGAAGCCGAGCGGGATGAGCATGTGCACGTGGACCCGCGGAGACAGGATGATGTAGGCGCCCATGACGCCGCCAATGGCGCCTGACGCCCCTACCATCGGAATCGCCGATTCCGGATTCGTCGCCACTTGCAGCGCGGCGGCGGCAAAACCCGACAGCAGGTAGAAGACCACGAAGCGGAGGTGCCCCATCGAGCTCTCCACGTTGTCGCCGAAGATCCAGAGGAACCACATGTTGCCGATGAGGTGGAACCATCCGCCGTGCATGAACATCGACGTGACCGTGGTATACCAGCTTGAGCTTCCGCCCAGGACGCACGAGGTGTCGAAGCCGATCCGGAAGCTCGTGCCCGCCGGGACCGTGCCGAGCAGGTCGCCCGGAATCAGGCCGAGCCGGCATACCGACGCCGACAGCGCCGGCTCGGTCCCCATCCCCTGAATCAGGACCCACACCGCGACGTTCAACATGGCGATCGCGTACGTCGCGTACGGCGTCAGGACCCGCGGGTTGTCGTCTCGTATAGGGAACATGCGAGCCTAAACGTCCGGATCCTCACTGCGTTCCTGCTCGACGGCTTTCATCAATACCTCGAAAGGCACGGAAGGCGCCGGCAGATCCCGGAAGGAATCGTCAATGGCAACCGGGTCGACGCGAACCTTACTTTGCGCCGTGACGTTGTTCCTGTCCTTCATCCTCGACTCATCTTCGCGGCGATCGTGACTATTCTAGCTTGACGTCCGAGTGGGCTGGATTCCCGTTCTCGGCGTGGAGCGTCAACACCATGCGTTGCGTTTCTTCGAGCCACTCCAGTTTCTCGGCCATCGGAAGCGCGGCAAAACGCCGCATCTGAAGCCGTTCATGGCCTTCCCACCCCGACTCCCACTCCCGGACTCCGACCTCGACCATCACGAATCCTCGGTCAACCGCTTCAGCCGCTCGACATCGTCGCGGTCCCGGGCGCGGCCGGTTCCCGATTTCAATTCGATCAAGTCGTCGACACCGCAGAACGGGGCCTCCACACCGGGCGCAACCGGCTTTCGAACCGACCGCGCCCACGCGTGCTCGAACTCGATCGGAGCGTCCAGCAGGAAATCGATCTCGGTCAGGCGGTGCGCGTCGGAATAAAGCGAGAACACTGTCATGTTCCTTTCGCGCGCCCAGCGCTCGCGCTCCGATCGATCCAGCAAGGCCTCGAACTTCACGGGTGCGCGAGGACGGTAACCCAGCGCGGTCAACGCCGCGATGGCCCGCCGCACGTTTGGCTCGTCCCATGCCAGCATGACGTCCACGTCAGCCGTGAAGCGAACGCTTCCGTGGGCGACGGCCGCGAGCCCGCCGACGATCAGGTAACGCACGCCACGCCGGTTGAGGGCGGAAACGATGGTCACCACGCTGTCCTTCTGCATGGACGCCCGCCTCAGTCCGGGACGTAGGCGATCAGCATGCTGCGGTATGCGCCGTCGAGAAACGTCGACGGGTCGCCGAACTCGGCCTCGTACTCCGACAGCGGGTTGCGTTCCACGACGTCTTCGGGGCCCAGGCCCATGTTCATGTAGTCGATCATCGTCAGGAAGAGTTCCTGGTAGATATCGCGGTGGCGCACGATGTCGGCGCCGGTGATCGGGCGGCCGTGGGCGGGCGCCACGCGCGTGTCGACGTCGACCATCTCGGCCAGCCGTTCGAGGGCGCGCACGCGGCCGCCGTACCAAGCGCCGTTCCGGTAGTCCAGGATGGGCCACGCCTCGCCCGAAACCACGCCGCCGGCGGCCAGAACGTTCAGCGAGGGGAAACGCACGTAGAGGTCCCCGTCCGTGTGCGCCGAGGGCAGGTGTTCGTAGTCGACGCGCTGGCCGGCGAACTCCAGCGAGTCCGCCGCGCGCGTCGTCCGGTTCGGCCGGGCCACTTGCGGCAGCGGCGCCAGGCGGCCCTCGAAGGTCACCGAATAGACCGCGTTGCTGACGTACATCCGCGTGGTCTCGTGGGCGATGATCACGCCGCCGTCGCGGCCGACGGCCTCATTGGCGCCGGTGTGCTCGGGATGCCAGTGCGTGTTGATCAGCGTGTGGACGCGGCTGTTTCCCGTGGCGTCCCGGACCGCGTCCAGCAAGGCGTCCGCGTTCTCGGCAAGCCCCCCGTCGATCATCAGCGCGCCGTCCGGGCCCGCCATCGCGACCACGTTGCAGCCGGCGCCCTGGATGAGCGTGACGCCCCCGAGGTCCGTGGATGTCAGCCGAGCGGCCTGGCGCGAACCGGAGGCGAAGGCGGACGCCAGGGGCGCGCCCAGCGCGGCCGCGCCCGCGCCCAGAAAGCCGCGCCTCGAAAGCCGGTCCGCAGTCGTTGGAGTGCCTGTCGATCGCATCGTGAAGCGGCCTACCGCTCGAAAGTGAAACGTATCACACCGCGCCGGACTTGACGCCGGCGTGATTGCCGGAACGCCCCTGGGCTCGACTCCGGGTGCTCGCGCCGGTGCTATAGTGTTCGCTCGTTTCAGCCCCAATTGCGGAAGGAGTGCGCGCATGAAGGTCGGTTTCATCGGTCTGGGCCGTATGGGCAGGGGAATGGCGCGGCGTGTCCTGGAAGGCGGCCACGACCTGACGGTGTACGACATCGTGCCCGAAGCGGCCGCGGAGCTCGGCGCCGCCGGAGCGCGCGTGGCGTCGTCGGTGGCGGAGCTGTGCGACGGCCGCGAGGCGGTGGCGACCATGCTGGTCGAGGATCGGTCGGTCGTCGAGGTCGCCTGCGGCGACGGCGGACTGTGCGATTCGCTTCCCGCGGGAAGCGTCCACCTGGCCATGGGAACGTACGGCGTCGGGGCCATACGGACGCTGGAGGACGCCCACGCCAAGGCCGGACAGGCGCTCGTCGCCGCGCCGGTGCTGGGCCGGCCCGACCTCGCCGCCGCGGGCAAGCTGGGGATCGTCGCCGGAGGCCCGCCCGACGCGGTCGAGCGCGCGCGCCCGGTGCTCGAGTGGTTGGGCCGCCGGGTCTTCGAGGCGGGGTCGAAGCCGGAGACGGCCACCGCGATCAAGCTGGCCAACAACCTCGCGCTGGGGGCGGCGATCGTGGCTCAAGGCGAAGCGTTCTCCCTGGTGCGGAAATACGGCGTGGATCCGCAGGTTCTGTACGACACCATGACGGACGGCCTGTTCTCGGGCGCGCCGGCGTACTCGGGTTACGGCAAGATGATGGTCGAGGGCACGTTCGACAACGTGGGCTCGCCGGTGTGGGTCGGGATCAAGGACGCCAACCTGATACTGGCCGCCGCCGACCTGGCGCGGGCGCCGCTGCCGAGCCTGGACGTCTACCGCGAACGCCTGCTCGGCGCCATCGCGCACGGCGACGGCGACCGCGACCAGGCCGTGCTGGCCCGGGAACAGGCCCGCGCCTGCGGGTTGGAATAGCCGCGCGGTTCCGCCCTCGAACGGAATCTCACTCGTCGGAGTGCGTGTAGACCGGATCGTGGACGCGCGCCTCGCCCACGGGCCAGATGTCCGCCCAGACGCCCTGGGGCGGGCCCAACACCGGCCACACGGGATCCTCGGCCATCTCCGCGGTCGCGCCCAACTCGCGCAGGAGCGCCTCCTCTTCCGCGTAGTGAGGCGTCTGCAGGGCCATGAACGGCATGAAGCCGCGGGACTGCGTGTAGTCGAGCGCCGTCAGGCCGTCCTGGTCGCGGGCGTCCATGTCGATGCCGTAGGCGGCCAACTCGCGGATGACATCCGGGTAGCGTTTCCGTACGGCGTAGTGCAGCGCCGTGCCGCCCCGGACCTCCTCCCGGTGGTTCACCAGCGCGACGACGTTGACGTCGGCGCCGGCGTCGTGAAGGATCCGGATCAGCTCCAGCGCCTGCGGCTCCGAGGACCGGCCCGCCAGCACGGCGTGAATCGGGGTCTGGCGGTCGGCCATGTAGACCGTGGCGTCCGCGCCGTTCTCCAGAAGCAGTTGGACCATGTCGAGATCGCCGTTGGTGGCCGCGCGGATCAGGGGCGTCGAGCCCCGCGTGTTGGTCGAGCCCCGCACGTTGGACGGACGGAAGAAGAGCTGCATGTTCGGGTTGGCGCCGCCGTCGAGCAGCATCCTGACGATCGTCAGGCCGTCGGTCGCGTTCAACGGGTCGATCGACGCGCGTCCCCCGTCGGTCCGCGTATAGAGGCCGACGGCGGTGAACAGCGGCGATTCGCCGTACATGTCCCACTGGTTGACGTCGGCGCCGGCCTCGATCAACCGCTTCGCGAGGTCCCAGTTCGCGTTCATGATCGCGACGTGCAGCGGCGACACGCCGTCGGGGTCGGGCAGGTCGATGTCCGCGCCGCTCTCGAGCAGCACGTCGACGCAGGCCCGGCAGTTCTCGCGCGCGGCGTACAGCAGCGGCGTGAAGCCGCCGCTGTCCATGTTCTTCGGACGCCCTTCGGCCGTCACGTGGCGCTGATAGTCGCGATGGATCGAGCGCGCGTCGACGTCGGCGCCGTGGGCGATCAGGAACACCATCATCTCCGGATGCCGCCGCGCGGACGCCCACATCAGCGCGGTCTGTCCGCCCCAGCCCTCCCGCGCATCCACCGTCGCGCCGCGGTCGATCAACAACCGCGCCGCCTCCACGTTGCCGGTTCGGGCCACGGCCATCAAGGCGGTCTGTCCCTCGGGATTGGGCGAGTCGGGGTCGGCGCCGGCGTCCAGCAGCAGGCGGAGTATCGCGGTGTCGGCCACCTCGGCGGCCAGCCCCATCGGCGAGGCGCCGTAGTTGTTGGCGAGGGACGCATCGGCGCCGGCGTCCAGCAAGCGCGCGACCTCGGCGGCGTTTCCCTCGAAGACCGCCCACTGCAAGGGCGTGCTGCCGTCGGCGTACCGGCGGTCGATCTCCGGAGCTTGTGCATGCGCCACGGGGGCGCCGAAGGCCGCGGCGGCGGCGGCGGCGCAGACGGCGGCGATGGCGGTGCGTCTCGTCATCATGCCTCGCTCAAAGGCCCGGTGCTGTCGGCGAAGTTCTCCAGTTCCTCCGCGGGCACGCCCACGCGCTCCAGCATCGTCACCAGGATGTTGGCGTGCGGCGAATCCTGCGGATACCGCAGGTGCTGGCCGCCGCGTATGCCGCCGCCGCGTCCCACGAGGACCTGCGGGAGCGGGTCGTTGTTGTGGGCGTCGCTGTTGGCCATGTTGCTGCCGAACAGGACGATCGCGTGGTCCAGGATCGAGCCGTCGCCGTCGGGCGTGTCCTTGAGCCGCTGGGCGAACTTGGCGAACACCGCGGTGTGGTAGTTCTGGATGAGCCTCAGGTTGGCCACGCGTTCCGGGTATCCGCCCCAGTGGGAGGTGGGGTGGAACGCTTCGTGGACGCCCAGGTTCGGGTAGGTCCGCATGCTGGCTTCCTCGACCATCTTGATCGAGGCCACGTTCGTCCGGTTCGTCTGCCAGGCCAACGCGATCAACTCGAACTGAAGGTCGAGCAGCTCGCCGAAGTCCTCCGGCGGCCCGATCGGGGCGTCCGGCAACTCGCCCATCGATTCGGCGCTGTCGGCCAGACGCTGGACGCGGACCTCGATCTCGCGGACCGAATCGAGGTAGTCGCTCACCTTCGCCCGGTCGCCGGCGTCGAGCCGTCGGTTCAGGCTGGCGGTGGACTCCCTCACGTAGTCGAGCAGGCTGTTCGTCGTGTTGAGAATCGCCTCGCGCTCCTGCTGCGTGTCACCCTGCCCGAACATCGTGTAGAACACCCTGCGCGGATTGCCTTCCATGGGCAAAGGCTGCTCCGGCGTCCGGAACGAGATCATGCCGCCCGGCTCGCCGCACAACTCCAGCGACGGCAGCGGCGTGTCCGCTCCCAGGTGTCGCGCCGCGATCTGGTCCGCGGTCACCCCGACGCCGGTCTCGTTGCTACGCCGGCGCGGGCTGACGCAGTTCAGCCACGTCTCCTGGATGATGCCATGCGGGCTGGCGCTTTCCCCGCCCTTGTTGCGCAGGCCGCTGACCACGGTTACGTGCTCGCGCATCGGCTCCAGCGGTTCCAGGATGAACGGAAATTCGAAGTCCCGGCCGGCGGCCGCGGGCTCCCACTCGTCCTGAAGGGCGCCGTGCGGGAAGTAGACGAAACCCACGCGCGGGCTGGGCGCGGCCGCCGTCTGCGCCAGCGCGGTGCGCGCGGGAATCATGGCGTCCAGCAACGGCAGCGCGATCGACACGCCGGCTCCCTTCAGGACCGTGCGCCGTGACAGATGCTTTCGGGTCAGGTACATGACGAGATTCCTCCAGTCGTCAATCTACTCGGCGGAAACCGCGTTGGGACTCCATCCCTCGCGCCTCCGGAACGCGTCGCTCGAAACGACGGCCGTCACGATGGACTCGAAGCGGTAATCGTCCGCCTCCGCGCGCCGGACGACCGCGCGCACCGTGGGCATGTCGCGATAGTCCAGGCTGCGCCCCAACGCAAACGTCAACAGGTTTTCGGTGAACGCCTGAACGAAACGATCCGGCCGGGCAATGAGCGCTTGCCGGAGTTCGGCGGGCCCGCCGATCGGCGCGCCGTCGGGCAGAACGCCCGCGGTGTCGATCGGAGTCCGGGTCTCGGGGTCGTGCGTCCGAAACTGGCCCACGGCGTTGAAATTCTCCAACGCCATCCCCAACGGGTCCATGATGCCGTGACACGCGAAACACGCCGGGTTCGCGCTGTGCTGCTCGAGTCTCTCGCGCAGCGTTCGCGCCGGCTGGCCGCGCCCGTTCTCACCGAGTTCCGGGACGTTCGCAGGCGGCTCCGGCGGCGGCGCGCCCAGCAGCCGTTCCAGGATCCATGCACCCCGAAGGACCGGCGACGTGCGGTTGGGGTAGGCCGTCAACGTCAACACGGCGCCCTTCCCCAACAGGCCGCGGCGCGCGTCCTCCTCCAGCATGACCCGGCGGAAACGGGCGCCCTTGACGGTCTCGATGCCGTAGTGCATCGCCAGGCGCTCGTTCAGGAAGGTGTAGTCCGCCGTCATCAACTCGACGAGGCTGCGGCCCTCACCGAAGACGCTGTCGACGAACAGCCGCAACTCCTGCCTCAGCAGATCGCGCGTATCGAGCAGGCCGCTGGCGTGCGGGAATCGGCCCCGGTCGGGAACGATCTCGTCCAGCTTGGCAAGGTCGAGCCACTGGAACGCGAAGTCGTCCACCAGCGACAGGGCCCGCTCGTCCACCAGCATCCGGCGCACCTGAAGGGCCAACGCGTCGGGATCGTTGAGGCGCCCCCGGCGCGCAAGGTCCAAGAGCTCGGCGTCGGGCAGGCTGCTCCACAGGAAGAAGGACAGGCGCGAGGCGAGTTCCAGGTCGTCCAGCGCGACGGCGCCGACCTCGGCTCCGGATTCCGGACGGTACAGGAAGTGCGGGCTCGCCAGGATGGCGCTCAACGCATCGCGCACGCCGCGCTCGAAACCGTCGCGCTCATGTCCAGCCCGGTAGAACGCCATCAGCGGATCGAGATCCTCGCCGGTCACGGGGCGGCGGAAAGCGCGCTCGGCGAGGTTCGCGAGGATCCGGCGCGCGCAGGGTTCCTCCTCGACGGCCGATGCGGGACGGCAGATGAATATCTTCTGTCGGCTCGCCGAGTCGCCGATGCCCGTGACCGAAAGCGGCCCCCGGATCTGGAGGGCATGCACGGCCTGGATGCGCTCCTGGCCGCCTTCGAGCGCGGCCGTGCGCGTCCGCTCGTCGCTCTCGGCGAAGCTCCGATGCTGGAACGTGACGGCCAGCCGATGCTGCCCCGCCGCCGCCTGGAACCGGATCTTCCGCAGCCGCCCGTTGACCTCCTCGACCGCCGGATCCAGCAACTGGTCGATCGCCTTGTGGTCGGGCTCGCCGCCGATGTTCGTGCGGTAGATCTCCGCTCCGTCCAGCAACACGATCACCGTATTCTCGAATTCCATCCGCGGGACTTCGCGCGCAAGCGCCATGTCGCCGATCGTGAGCTCGTACTCGCCGTCGGCCGGGAAGTTGTGCTCGACGATGAATCCACCGCGAGTGCCGAAAGGCATCCCTTCGACGTGATGCTGCTGGCGCCCGGTGCCCGGAGCGCCCCGCGGCGGCAGCGAGATCACCATGTTGGCGACGTCGCCGTACGTTGTGGTGACGGGAGGCGCCTCGAGGTTGCCGACGGCCTCGAGCGCGATCGCGCGCGCGGCATCGATGTACTGGTCGATGAAGGCGGGCGACACCTGCAGCGCGTCCGCATTGTTGTCGAAGTGACCCTCGACATTGTCGACGGGCAGCCATGCCTCCGCGTCGACGTTCAGCCCGAGCAGGTCGCGTATGGCGTAGCCGTACTCCCGGCGGTTGAGTCGCCGCAGGGCCACGCGGCCGGGCTCCGGATCCCCGACGGCCGTGTCGATCTCGCGCTCCAGCCATGCGACGAGCGCCGCCGTGGACTCGTTGTCGGGACGCCGCGCGCCGGCCGGCGGCATCAGACCGCCGCGCAGCTTGCGAATGACCGTCTCGGCAACCTCGGGATTCTCCGCCACCGCGTCCAGGTTCAACTCCGACAGCGCCAGCCCGCCGGACCGCGCCGCATCGCTGTGGCAGCCCATGCAGTACTGGTCGATCAGCTCTCGATGCGCGTCGATTGCCGCCGCGCCGGTCTGCACGGCGCCGAGGGCCGCGGCCGGACCATGGCCGGCAACGGCCACGCACAGAAGCATGCCGGCTCCCGCGAATCCGATCGTCACCGAGCGATTTTTCATCGAGCCATACCCGCCGGGACGCACCCGTCCCACCGAAAACTCCTACCGAGTCTATTCAGAGACCGGCGCGCGCGCAAGGTTAATGCAAGACTCTGTTCTGGTTGAACTTGCACATCGACGAGGAGGGTTCCCAATGCACGGGCGCACCATCGCGATCGGAGCCGCGCTCGCCGTTCTCGCATCCGCGCCGACAGCGGCGTTCCCGCAGGCCGGCGACCCCGGGTTCGAGATCACGCCGCACCACATCGGGATATCCGTCCCCGACCTGGAAGCGTCCGTCGCGTGGTACCGGGAGATGCTCGGCTTCGAGGTCCTGCGCATGCGCGAGCGCGAGGCAGAAGGCCAAAGCGCGATCGCGCTGCTGGGCCGGGGCGGCGCCTTCATCGAGCTGTTCGAGATCCCGGACGCCGCGCCGCTGCCCGAGTACCGGCGCGACCCGTCGGCCGACCTCCGCGTCCACGGCACCGCGCACTTCGCCTACCAGGTGGAAGACGCAATGGCGGCGCTGGAGATCCTTCGATCGAAGGGCGCCGAGATCGTCATGGGCCCGGTCGACAACCCGGGCGCGATCTTCTTCTTCGTGCGGGACAACTCGGGCAACACGTTCGAGCTGATCGAGTACAAGAGCGAGTGAGGATGGAGGCGTTCTTCCTCCTGACGCGGGAGTTCCTACCGATTCCCTTCGCCCCGGTCGGACCGTGACGCGGCGGCTCTTCCCGGGGAATGCAGCCAGACGACGTCCCAGGAGATGTCGGGCCGCCCGGCGGCGTCATGACGCGTTTTGACGCGGATCGTCTGAAAGCCATGGCCGTGCGCCAGCGTCCCTATCTCCGCGGCCGTCGCCGGCTCCATCGGCCGTCCCGGAGGCGGCGGCCCGTGCCGCAGGCTCACCATCATGCTGCCGCCGGGACGGACAACGGACACCAATCTGCGGAAACACGGTGTCCGTTCGCTCCTGGGCACGTGCATCCAGACGGCGCTCAGCCAAACCAGATCGAACGAAAGCTTGGAGCGACGCACCTTGTCGAGCGCCGGAAGTCGGTCATCGATCCAACGAATCCGGGGCGAAGAGTGCCGATCGCGGGCGGCGTCGCGCATCGCGGCCGACGGTTCGACCGCGACCACTTCGTGCCCGCGATCGGCAAACCAGGCGGCATCGCGACCGCTGCCGGCTCCGATGTCAAGCACACGCCCCGACGTCTTGGGCAGGAGGTCGAGAATCTCCGCATGCACGTCCTCGAACGGCAAGCGTTCGTAGTCGTCGACGAGTCCGGATCCGTGGCGCTCGTAACCCGCAACGACATCGGCGACGCCGAACGTGTCCCCATCACGCACGGAACGCGCTCCGTCGCGGCCCGCGTCAGGCGCGCGGTGTTGCTCGTCGACAGACACTGGGAAACTCCCGTATTCGACTCAGCCCACACATCGCGACTATTGGCGGCGTACTCCGTGAAAAACGCGTAAGCGACGATACGCGCACGCGTCCGCAAACTCGGCGTTCGACCCTACCGATCCTCCTGTTTCAGCCGAAGCCGAACGGATGCCTGATCGCGACGGATTCACCGAGTCTAACAAAGCGATATTCCCGCAATGTCGACAACGTGAGTTCTGGCCGTCCGGGGGACAAGCCGGGCGACCGCCGAAGTCGCGGTGCTTCGTCAGAAGCCTCCACGCCATTGAGGAACATCATCGTTCGGACCCATCCGCGAATCGAACGATGTACACGTATTGGTATACGATTTCGGTGTGAAGCAACGGGATCTGAAACGCGCACGGAGTGAAACCGACCGATGAGATTCCAGGGAACGGTCTACAAGGACTCCGGCGTCTGGCTGGCGGAAGTCCCGCTCTTCGACGCGATGACCGAAGGGCGAACGAAGAATGACGCCCTCGACATGATACGTGACTGGTTCGAAACCACGGTGCACGCCGACGGTTTCAAGGTCGATGTGCATTCGGGCCGGCACGGCGAATTCGAGGTGAGCGCGAACGACCTGCGCAGAATGATCGGCCTGCTGTTGAGACGATGCCGGCAGCGGAGTGGACTGTCGCTGAACGATGTCGCGGCGCGCTTGGGCGCCAAGTCACGGAACGCCTACGCCCGTTACGAACGGGGCGATTCGTTACCCACGATCGAAAAGCTCGACGCGCTGTTGAAGGCCGTCAATGATCGAGAGGTTGTCGTCAGCAAGAGCGTCGCTTAGATCCAACCGATTGCCACATGAACGCCTCGGGGTCGTTCCCGCGGATCCCTCACACGGGAATCGCCTCTTCCAGAACGCGCGCGCGAACGCGTGACTTCAGTCCGCGCTCGGTCACGACATGGACGCTGCGACCAAGCAGTTCTTGCAGATCTGCAACCAGCCCGCCAAGGTCGAGCAGGCTCCGGCCCGGCTCCATGTCCACGAGGAAATCAATATCGCTCGATGGTCCTGCATCGCCTCGCGCCACGGAACCGAACAGACGGACCTCACGCGCCCCGTGTCTCCGGGCGAGGTCGAGCACGTGCTTCCGGTTGTCTGTCAAGACACGGACGGGGTCCATGGCATCGAGTGTAGCCATGCGCGCTTGACGGTTCAACGCCCGGTCGCGAGGAACAGACCTTCAACGAGGAACAGACCTTCAACATGACAGTGATGAGGGCGTTCGCGTCAGAAGACGAAATCATTTCGCCTGCGCTTGATGGAGTTCGAATTTTCGGTTGGGTCGACCGTCCAAAAACTTGGCCCGACACCTTGCTGACGATTCGGAGGGAACCACTGGTCGGGCTACGTCGAATAACGCCGCCCTGTCGCGGAAAACGAAAAAACGGGCCGGAAGGCCGGCCCGCAACATGCTGACTCGAGAGCGGGAGACGGGAATCGAACCCGCGACGTCCAGCTTGGGAAGCTGGCATTCTACCGCTGAATTACTCCCGCTTGGTTCTCTGGATTTCTACAAGTTTCCGTTGAGGAAATCAACCGAGTCATCAACAGAAATGGCCGAACCCGCCCCGCCTTGCGACACGCCGGGGACCGTCTCCACCCCGGTCCTATCAGAGCCCGCCGATAACGGCCGCCACCGTGCCGATCGTTCCTTCTCGAGCGCTCTTCAATCTCCGAGTGGCGTCGACGATCGCCTGCAGACGCGACGACGGGTCCGATCGCACTCGGTCAGCGTCAGGTCGAACGTGTGCACCGCCGCGGCGGCGGTCAGTTGATCCCAGGCGCGATCACCACGCTCCTTGTCCAGGGGCCATACGACGGCGGCGCGGGTCTCCGCGTACGGGTTCATGGCCCGCCCCGAACTTCGTCCAACAAGTCCTGGACCGCACGTGTCGTCAGCCGGCGCCAAGGACGGGGATAGACGTCGGGTCGATTCGGGGCCCCCGGCCGGACGGCGCCCGCCCGGGCGCGACGACTCGACTCGGCGCCAGCTTCGCCCTCGGTCGCGTGAGTGGGCGGTCCCAACTCGGCGACGATGCGGCCACGGTGCGTGATGGCCACACGCTCGCCTTTCTCGACCATCCGGATGTACGCGCTCAGTCGATTCTGGACGTCTTGAATACCGGCAGTCTTCATCGCGCTTTCGAAGGTAGATACAAGTAGCGACAACGTCAACGTATTGACCGGCTTCGGTCGAAGTAATCCATGACCCCGGCAGGAAACACGTCCGATTCGCCGGCTGCGCACTCGGCTCTGGCAGCGAACGCCGGCTCGCCCATCCTCACGCGCCGGCGGGCACGAGCCGGCCGTCGAGCACGGTGGCGAACGGGAACAGCCGCTGCGAGCCGGTGCGCGTGCCCTGGTAGTTGTCGACGAACTCGAATTCGCCCTCGCGCAACTCCATCACGGCCACGTCCGCCGGCGCGCCCACGTTCAGCGTGCCGCGGTTTCTGAAGACCGGGAACACGCGCGCGGCGTTCGTCGTCGCGGCCGCGGTGACTTCGGTCAGCGGCATGCCGAACATCAGCAGCTTCGACATGACATTCGGGAAATCGACGACGCCCGTCGTGCCGGAGCGGATGTTCCAGTCCGTGGAGATCGTGTCCGGCCACAACCCCTGGCGGGTCGCGCGCTCGACCATCTCCCAGGTGAAGTGACCGGTGACCCCGTTGCCGAAATCGAAGACGACGCCGCGGCGTCGGGCGGCGGCCACTTCTGGAAACAGGCGGCCCCGGTCGTCCAGCACGCTGTTGGGCGGCGGCGCGTACATGTGCGTGACGATGTCGCCGCTCCGGAGCAGGGGCATGACGGCCCGCAGCGGCGAGTACCCCTGCCCGATGTGGACCATTACCGGCAGATCGAACGATTCGGCCGCCTCCCGCGCCCGCCGCAGCGCCTCCAGGTCGTTCGCGCCCACCACACTGTCGGAAAGCCGCACCTTGACGCCGACAACGACGTCCAGGTTCCGGCCGATGGCCCCGCGGGCGAGCGCCACGCTGGCCGCGTTGATGTCGTTGAGCTCGCCTCCGGAGACGACGCCGGTGCGCGCGATGTTGAGCAGCGCGCAGCCGATTTGGGGCGCTTGGCGGATATTCTCGGCGATCGGGTCGATGTTGTCGGCGCCGGCCGACCCCGCGTCCACGAAGCCGGTCACGCCGTCCTGGAGCGCCAGCGCCGGCCCGCCGGCGTCGCGCGCGGCGTGCGTGTGAATGTCGATCAGGCCCGGAGCGACGATCCTGCCGGCGGCGTCGATCGTCTCGGCGGCGCCGGCGGCGATGTCAGGCTCGACCGCCGCGATGTGTCCCGCGGCGATGGCCACGTCCCGGATGCCGTCCACACCGATGGACGGATCGATGACGCGGCCGCCTCGGATGACCAGGTCGTACGCGCCTGCCGGCGGATCCTGGACCCGTGCGGCCAGCACCGCCCCGGCGCTCGCGCCCATGAACTGGCGTCGGTTCATCATCGCGTCCTCTCGGCTCGGCCGGAACGGCGACGCTGTGTGCGCGGATACCGGCGCCACCGGCTCTGGTGGAACGGAACCCGCAATCAGTTGTTCGCCGGGTCGTCCGGGTTCGACGTTCCGGCGAACAGCCGGCGCCCGTCCTTCATGATCGTCGATGCGTTGACCATGGGAGACCCGTCGTGGGCCATGGCCCCTTCGACCGAAACGGTGTCCCCCGGCTGCAAGGTGTCGGGCTGCCATCCTTGCCGGTACAGCCGCGTCGGGGCGCCGCCTTCGACGGCGTAGTTGGTGAGTTCCCCGCTCGCATCCGTCACGTCCACGTAGAAATAGATGTGCGGGCTCATCCACTCCATCCGCGTCACCGTACCCTCGAACTCGATGCGGTTGTCGGCGTTGTACTGCGCGGCGAACGAGTGATGCGCGCGGGCGGGGGCCGCCGTGCACGCCAGGGCCGGAGCGAGGGCGAGACCGACGAACAGTCCGCGTTTCATCTAACCGGCCCTCCTAGTCGTCGGCGGGACCGACGGCGATACCGGGCACCAGGTGTTCGACGTCCCGCTCGTTCTCCTGGCACGTGTAGTCCATGACGCGGTCGTTGTCCATCCGCTCGAACGTTTTCGTCACGGTGAACGGCTCGGTGTAGAAGACGGGATCCTCGATGGTGATCTCCCAGTCGAGCGTGTCGCCGTCGGTGCGGCGAATCCGCTCGACGAGGCGCAGTTGATCGCTGTGCTCGTGACCGATGTTGTCCAGGTCCGCCCGCGGATTAATGCCGACCGTCTCGAACACCAGCGTGTCGCCTTCGTACCGGCCGACGGAATGTCCCATCCATTCCGGATAGTTGAAGACGATGTCCGGGTGTTCGCGCCCGTCGGTGTAGATGATTCGGAACGTCCGCCGGATCTCGTAGACGATGACGACCAGCTCCGGCGTCTGGACGATCCGGAACGGAAGATTCACCTGCCAGGTCCGCGTCGGGCCCAACGGCAGACACCGGGCGCCCGTATTCAGGGCGTGATCGAAGTTCAGGTACCGCTCGAGCCCGTACGGCGTGAACGGCAGCTCGCCGGCCTGCCGTTCGAAGTTGGGACTCAGGACCGCCGCCCCCGGGCCCATCCAGAGCCCGCTGATGTCGGGCATGGACTGGGCCGGCGCCGTCGGCGCGACGCCGAGCAGGCCGACAAGAATTCCACCCGCGAGAACCGATCTCATGGTCCTCACCTCCCGACGGCTGTCGACGTTGATCTTCGGGGACACGCGTCAGTCTACAGGAGGGGCTGCGCAACGAGAACCCGAAACCACACCCATGGATCAGCGGCTCCTGCGAGCGGGCGATCCCGCCTGTTCCGCAAGCGTATCGGCGATGCGCCCGTGCTCGCGGATCAGCGCGTCCAGGTCGACGTCCACGAGTTCCCCGCCCTTCACACGCCAGGCGCCGGCGATCATCAGGTCCGACACGCGCGACGCCCCGCATCGGACGAGCGCCGCGAGCGGGTCTCCGTGCCCGCTGAACCGGGCCTCGTCCAGACCGAACAGCGCCACGTCGGCGGCGGCCCCGGGGCGCAGCTCACCCAACTCGGGCCGCGCGAGCAGATCCGCGGTTCCGCGAGTCGCCAACCGCAGGACGGATTCGTGAGACACGGAATCCGCCCCGTACCGCAGGCGTCCGACGAGCAGCGCCTGGCGCACCTCCTGCATCAGGTTGGAGCTGTCGTTCGAAGCGGAGCCGTCGACGCCGAGACCGACGGGCGCGCCCGCCGAGACCAGGTCGTTCACCGGGCATATCCCGGACGCCAGGAGCATGTTGGACGAGGGACAGTGGCATACGCCGACGCCGGCGGATCCGAGGCGTTCGATCTCCGGATGCGTGAAGTGAATCCCGTGCGCCAGCCAGACGTCGTCGGCCAACCATCCGACGTCGGCGAGGTAGTCGACCGGACGCATTCCGAAACTCGACATGCACAGCTCGTCTTCGTCCAGGGTCTCGCCCAGGTGCGTATGGAGACGGACCCCGTGCGCCCGAGCGATCCGGGCGGACTCGCGCATCAGATCCGGCGTCACCAACAGCGGCGCACAGGGCGCGAGCGCGATCTGGAGCATCGCGTGGGGGGCGCCGTCGTGATAGCGGCGGATCAGGCGTTCCGATTCGTCCAGAACGGTCGTTTCCGGCTCGGTGATGGAGCGGGGCGGCCATCCGCCGTCTTCGACCGAGACGGTCATCGAACCGCGGGTCAGCACGGCGCGCATGCCCAGTTCCGCCGCCGCCTCCGCCTGGATGTCGATCGCCTGGTCCAGCGCCGCGTTGAACAGGTAGTGATGATCGCTGGTCGTCGTGCACCCCGACAGCATCAGCTCGGCCATCACGAGCCGGGTGGACACGGCGACGGCCGCTTCATCGAGATTCGCCCAGATCGGGTACAGGCTCTGCAGCCAACCCAGCAACGGCTTGTTCAGCGCGGGCGGACACGCACGCGTCAACGACTGGTAGAAGTGGTGGTGGCCGTTGATCAGCCCGGGCAGCAGGACGCGCCCCGATGCGTCGAACACGTTGTCGACGGGCGTCTCGGGCGCCCGGCCGCCTCCGACGAGTTCGACGATCCGGTTCCCCCGGACGACAATGCCGTCCGACGAGTCGGCATCGTTGCCGGTGAACACGGCCGCGGGTTGCTTGATCCAGGTAGCCATCGCCGAATTCGTCATGGAGCTCGTTTCCCCGGGCAGTCGGAACACGGGCCGATACCCGCCGCCGTCGCGCGTGGCCGCACCCCATCCTAACCCCGCCCGACATCCGTCCAGGCGACGGCCCCGGTGATTTACAATGGTTCGCGGCCTTCACGAGAGCCGTTCGACGTGCAGGCCGTCGGTTACAGCATGGAAACCCGAGACCACGAACACATGGCGACGACCAATGGCCGGCGGAGCGTTTCGCCGACCTCGGGAACGCTTTTGGGTGTCTCGCTCTTGGCGGTGGTCCTGGCATCCGGTTGCGCCGCGCCGCCCGTCCTGGAGCTCCAGGAAGCCCGCGAGGCGCTGGCCGCCGCCCGGGACTTCGAGGCCGACCTGTACGCCCCGGACCAATACGACCTTGCGTTGATGAACCTGGAGCTGGCCCAGACCGAGATCGAGGACCAGGAGCAGGTTTCGGCCGTGGGCCGCAGCTACGATCGCGCGCTCGCGTTCCTGGACGCCGCCATCCTGGACGCCGAGCGCGCCCAGGCGTTGGCTGAGGAGATCAAGGCCCAGGTGTTCCTGGACGCGCAGGCCAAGATTCCCGTGGCGCAGACCATGCTGGACGATGCGTTCGACGTGGTGGCCGAAGCCCGGCCCGTACTGTCGTTTCAGGAAGCGCAGGCGCTGGAGACGCAACTGTCCGAATTGGCCGTCTTGATGAACCTGGCGCGGCAACTGATGGACGACGGCGCGTTCGCCGACGCGTCGGAACGGTTGGACGTCATCACCCGGACCGCCGGGGAGATCGACCGGAGGGCGCGTTTCGTCATCGAGACGGCGCCTCGCTAGTGCGGCGTTCGGCAAGTTCGCGATACGACGTCGGCGCCCTCGTCGGGCCGGATATCTCGCCCGAGCGTGTGGCGTCTCCGGAGATCGCCCATCCCGCCGAGACTTGTAAGGTATTGAAGATATCGTCGTACGCCGCCGGCGGGTTCACACGGGGCGCCTTCGCGCGCCCCGTTCATCCCGAGACCCAGTGGGCCAGGCTGAGCGTGCTGGCCGAGGGGGCCCGGCTCGCGACACGAGAGCCGTGGGGGGAACGCGCGTCTTCCTGAACCGGCGCCGTTTCGCGGCCCGGTCCGGGAATCCCTCCTCGGGCGAGAACACACCCATGCCGAAAAGCGCCGCGTGAAAGCGATGGAACGGGCGCCGATCCAGGAGCCGCCGGCCCGGGCTGTCCCTCGCGTCGAGATGCGCGGGATCTCGAAACGCTTCCCGGGTGTCCGCGCTCTGGACGACGTCTCGCTGACGGTCCATGCCGGTGAGGTCCACATGCTCGTCGGCCAGAACGGCGCCGGCAAGTCCACGTTGATCAAGGTTCTCTGCGGCGCGGTGCATCCCGACTCGGGCGAGTTCCGGATCGACGGCCGGCCCGTCCGCATCGAATCCGCCGCCGACGCCCGCCGGCTGGGCGTGGCCGTCATATTCCAGGAGTTCTCTCTCGTTCCGCACCTGGACATCGCCCAGAACATCTTCCTGGGACGCGAACCCGGGAGCCGGTTCCCCGGCGTCGTCGACCGGCGGCGGATGCACGCCCAGGCGCGCGCCCTGCTCGACGCGCTGGGCATGGATCTGGACACGCGCCTTCCGGCGGCGGAACTGGGCGTGGCGCAGCAGCAGATGGTCGAGATCGCCAAGGCCCTGTCGCAGAACGCGCGCATCCTGGTCATGGACGAGCCCACGGCGGCGCTCTCGGATCACGAGATCGACCGCCTGTTCGCCCGGATCCGCAAGCTCAAACAGGACGGCATCGCCGTCATCTACATCTCGCATCGGCTGCGGGAGGTCTTCACGATCGGCGATCGGGTCACGGTGCTCCGCGACGGCCGTCACGCGGCCACGCTGGAGTCCGCCCGCACGGACATGGCCGGGTTGGTGCGGTTGATGGTCGGCCGCGAAGTCCGGACCCACCGGCGCCGGTTCGGGGAAAGCGCCGGCGACATCGTGCTCGAGGTGCGGGACCTGGAAGCCGAAAACGGCGTGCACGGTATCGGCCTCCACGTGCGCGCCGGAGAGATCGTCGGCGTGGCGGGCCTCGTCGGTTCAGGACGCACGGAACTGGCGCGCGCGATCTTCGGAGCCGACCGCGTGCTGGGCGGCGAGGTGCGCCTCGGCGGCCAGCGGCTCCCGGGCGGCCCGGCCGAGGCCGTGGCGCGCGGCATGGGACTGGTTCCCGAAGACCGCAAGGAGAGCGGGCTCGCGCTGACGCGCTCGGTCGGCGACAATCTCCTGGTTGCCGCCCTCCCACGCATCTTCCCGAATCGATGGTACCGTTTCGGAACGGCGGCCCGCATCGTCGCCGACCTGATCGCCCGCCTGCAGGTGGCCACGCCATCGCCGGGGCGGCTGGCCAAGTTCCTCAGCGGCGGCAACCAGCAGAAGGTGGTCGTCGGCAAATGGCTCGGGGCCGGCGTTCACTTCTACGTGTTCGACGAGCCGACGCGGGGGATCGACGTCGCGGCGAAGGCCGAGATGTTCGGCCTGATGGAGACGCTCGTCGGGGACGGCGCGGCCGTGCTGATGATCAGCTCCGAGCTTCCGGAGGTCGTCGCGCTTTGCGACCGCGCCTACGTCATGCGGGACCGGACCATCGTCGGAGAGCTGGACCGCCGCGACCTGACGGAGGAGAACATCCTGAAACTGGCGATGCACCATGAGTAGGGCGGCCGTTCTCGAAGGTGGCGCGCGCTGGAGGGCCGCCGCGTCGCGGGCGCCGGGCGTCGCCTATCTGCTGGCGGCGTTGCTCGTGTTCTTCGCCCTCTTCGGGCCGCGCTTCGCCTCCGCGCCCAACCTGCTCAACATCGGTATCCAGTCCTCGATCCTTCTGCTGCTGGCGCTGCCGATGACGCTGATCATCATGGCCGAGGGGCTGGACCTGTCCATGGGCGCCGTGCTCGGGCTGGCCGGCATCGTGCTCGCCTCGGCGCTGGTGGCCGGCTACGGGCTTCCGGCGGCGCTCGGCGCCGCGCTGGCCGTGGGGCTCGTCTTCGGCGTGGCGAACGGGCTCCTGGTGACGCGCGTCGGGCTGCCGCCGTTCGCCGCGACGCTGGGAACGTTGGGCGCGGCCCAGGGCGGCGCGCTGGTCGCGACCGGCGGTCAGAGCGTCGTGGGCATCGGGCCGAGCCTGCCCGCTCTCTACGCAAGTTCGTGGCTGGGAATACCGTTCTCGATCTGGGTGGCCGTCGCCGCCTACGGCGCGTTCCACGTGCTGCTCTACCACACGCGTTTCGGCGCATGCGTCTTCGCGATCGGCGGCAACCGGGACGCGCTGGCGCTGGCCGGCGTCCGCGTCCACGCCTACCACGCGGCGATCTACGCGCTCGGAGGCCTGATGGCCGGTTTCGCGGCGCTGCTGCTGACGGGCCGGATGAACGCCGGGCATCCGACGGCCGCGATCGGCATGGAGTTCGACGCGATCGCCGCCGTCATCGTCGGTGGGACGCGCTTCGAACGCGGCTACGGCGGGTTGCCGGGCACGGTGCTGGGGGTCCTCGCGGTGGGCGTACTCAAGAACGGGCTCAACGTCCTGGCCGTCCCCTCGTCGCTCCAGGTGGCGAGCATCGGGCTCCTGCTGATCGCGGCGCTTCTGGTGGATTCGATCCGGGGGCGTTCATGACGGCGCCCGCCGCGTGGCCGCTTCGGATGCCGTCGATCGGATACCGCCTGCTCGGCGTCGCCGCGCTGTGCCTGGCGCTCGCCCTGGCGACCGACGCGTTCCTCACGCTTCCGAACCTGCTGAACGTGATGAGGCAGGCCAGCCTGACGTTCCTGATCGCGTCGGGACTGACGCTGGTCATCGTCACGGCCGGGCTGGATCTCTCCATAGGCGCCAACCTCGGTTTGAGCGCGTGCTTCGCGGCCGCCGTCATCCAGGCCTCGGGCTCGGTCCTGCTGGGCGCGGCCGTGGGGCTGGCCTCGGGGATCGTCATCGGCGTCATGAACGGCGTGATGGTCACCTGGCTCGGGCTTCCCCCGTTCATCGCCACCTTCGGCATGCTGTGGATGGTGTACGGCGTCAACTACTGGTACATGGCGGGCACGACGATCTACGACTTCCCCCAGGGATTCCGGAACCTCGGCAGCGGCGACGCCCTGGGCGTCCCGGTTCCGGTCTACCTGATGGCCGCGTCGATGCTTGTGGGCGGCCTGTTCACCCGATACACTACGTGGGGCCACGACATCTACGCGATCGGGGCGAACCGCGAGGCCGCGCGCCTTTCGGGTATTCCCATCCGTTCGCGTCTGATGCTGGTCTACACGTTGAGCGGGGCGATGGCCGGGCTGTCGGGGATCGTCTACCTGGCGCGGCTCAATTCGGCCGAAGCCGGCATGGGGGACCCGTTGCTGCTGCCGGCGATCGCCGCCGTGCTGATCGGCGGCACGTCGCTGTTCGGCGGGATCGGGACGCTGTCGGGCACGTTCGTTGGAGCGCTCATCCTGACGCTCACGCTGAACGGGATGAACCTGCTGACGATCGACACGAACTGGCAACCGCTGGTGATGGGCGTCATCGTGCTGCTCGCCGCGTGGCTGGACGCTTCGACGCGGCGCCGCGCCGAAGCGCGGGCGTGAACGATCGGCGCCGTCGGAGAACTCACGCGGTCACGGACCGTCCGCACACCTGGGAGACAACGATGATCGATTTCAAGCGCAAGGGACTGGCCGTGGCGATCCTGGCCACCGTCGGCATGGCGGGTTGCGCGGGCGGCGGCGACGAATCGGACGCCGCGGGCGAGGGGCGCGAGACCATCGCGGTCTTCACCAAGAACCAGACGAATCCATTCTTCGAGGTCGTGCGCACCGGGGCGGCTCGAGGGGCCGCGGACATGGGCGCCGACGTCGTCCAGTACATCCCGACGCGCCCGGACAACATTCCCGAGCAGATGAGCCAGATCGAGGACGTCGTGGTCCGCCGGCCCGACGCGATCGTGTTCACCCCGGTCGACACGCAGGCGATGGTGCCCGGCGTCGAGCAAGTCAACGCGGCGGGCATTCCCGTCGTCAACATCACCGACCCCGTGTTGGGCGGGGACATCGTCAGCTTCGTGGGCTGCGACGAGGTCACCCTGGCCCGGGACACGGGCCGTTACGTCCTCGAACGACTGGGCGGCGCCGGGAACGTGGTGATCCTGGAAGGCGTCGGCGGGTCGGTCAACAGCAACAACCGGGTCTCCGGGTTCATGGCCGCCGTCGAGGAATTTCCCGACGTCACGCTGCTCGCGTCCCAGCCCGGCAACTTCCAGCGGCTGCAGGCGCTGCAGGTGATGGAGAACCTCCTGCAGACCTACCCCGAGATCGACGCCGTCCTGGCCGCCAACGATTCCATGGCGATGGGCGCCATCGAGGCCCTGGAGGCGGCGAACCGCCCGGCGCTCGTCGTGGGGTTGAACGGCACGCAGGAAGCCATCGACGCCATCAAGGCCGGAACGCTGCTGGCTTCCGGAGACTGCGACGGCTTCAACCACGGCTGCCTCGGCGCGATGGCCGCCGTCCGGCACGTCCGGAACCTGCCCGTGCCCGACGAGATCCTGATCCCGATCACGGTCGTCGACGAGACGAACTACCAGCCGCTGGACATCCCGCTCGAAGAGAGGATGTGTCCGGCCTGGGAGACGTTCGCGGGCGAGTGATCCGGCCGGCTACTCCCAACCCTTCGAGCGCGTCTCCCAGTTCGGGTCCCCGCAGAGCGTGCAATCCGGCCCGCTGAACATCCGGCCGGCCGTGTCGTCGCCCTTCAGGATCCATCGGAGCCAGCTCGAAGCGACGTTGGCGAACTCGCCGCCTCCAGGGTGGAAGACCGTGGCCGTGTGCCCGGCGTTGTCCCGCGCGCCGTAGAAGACCGGCACGTGGTCGATCGCGTCGTAGTTGGCCGCCGCCGCCTCGTACATGAAGTCGACCTCGCCGCCGTTGATGAGCAGGACGGGGCCGTGCAGGTCGGCCAACGCCCCGATGTCCGCCCCGCCGCGTCCGCCGGCCGAAACGCCCGAATTGAAAGGCCCGATCGTGTCGACGCGCGGGTCGGCGCCGAGAGTGACCGACATGAAGCCGCCGCAGGACTGCCCCATCACCGCCATCCGATCGATCGCGATCTTCCCCGCCAGCGGCGATCCGCCCCGGGCGTTCTCGGCCTCCGCCCAGTCCAGCGCCGCGCCCAGGTCGTCGGCCGTCGCGCGTCCGCGCCCGGCGCCCTCGCGGGCGGCCGTGGTCAGCACGAGGAAGCCGTGAGAGGCGATCGTCGACAGGAAACCCGAATAGCGCGCGCCGTCGATCGCGCAGCCGCCGTTGCCCCACGCCATGACCGGAAGCGAGTCGTCCGCGGGAAACGCATCGAGATCGGCCGGGTGGAAGACGAGAAGTCCAGGGGAGCCGAAAGCGGCCCCCGATTGCACCTCGTAGGGACCCGGCACGGCCAGCGGCGCGCCCTCCAGGGGCAAGGCCCGCGAGATCATCTCGGGAGTGATGCCCTGGGGCGCCTGCGCGCCGCCGACGATGGCGAGCGCCGCCACCGCGAGAGTCGCCGTCAACGTTCGTTTCATGATTCGAGCTCCTGGGTTTCCGGAATGTTAGGTGGAATGATCCCCCACGAGACGGGCCAGGCGCAAGCCGTCCGCGGGCGAAGCCGATCGAAGGATTTTCCGTGACACGTTCCGGCTTCCGGTATACGGTCGGTCCCGTGCACGGGCCGTCAGTCAGACTGCTGGCGCTGGCCGTCTTGTTTCCCGGCGCCGCGTTCACGCAGGCGCTGGACACGGTCGGCCAGGGTCCGGACGCTTTCGAGCTGCCGGACCCGGCGTCACACCGGGAAGCGCCCCGCCACGAAGACGGGCGGATGATGCTCCAGTCGCCGGTGGGCGAAGCGCCGGGTCTCTGGGTGGGCGGGATCACCACGTTGTCGGTCGTCGACCGTACGGAAGTTCCCTACCAGCCCTGGGCGCGCGAGCTGGTCCGCTACCGGCGGAGCAGCCCCCTGGAACCGCACACGCGCTGCAAGCCCTCGGGCGGCCCGCGGCAGTTCCTGACGCCCTACGGCGTGGAGTTCGTGGAGGTCCGCGAGACCCGGACGCTGTACATCTTCGACGTCGGCGGCCCGCACACGTATCGGATCGTCCACATGGACGGGCGCCCTCACCCCGACGATCTCGCGCCCAGCTATTACGGGCACAACATCGGCTACTGGGACGGCGACACGCTGGTGGTCGAGTCGGCCGGATACAACGAGCGGTTCTGGATGGACCGCGGCCACACGCCGCACACCGAGCGGCTGCGCATGGTGGAACGCTTCACGCGGACCGACTTCGACAACATGAAGTACGAGGTGACCATCGACGACCCCGGTGTGTATACGGAGCCCTGGACCGGCGAGTTCGATCTGCGCTGGATGGACGGCGCCGCCTTGTTCGAGTACATCTGCCAGGACAACAACTACGCGATCGACATCATGATCGGCGCGGAAGACGACGTCGACCGCAGCCGGATCGTTCCCTAGCTCAACATCGCAACGCCTGCACGCGATTATTGGAGAAGACTCCATGATCGTATCGAGACGGGCGCCGGCGCTGAAGTCCGCCCTGGGACGGCCGCTTCAAAGCCGGTACGGCACGACGACGAACCTGTGCCGTTCCGGCGGAAAATCGTCGACGTCCCGCGTGGCCAACTTCAACCGGCGCCGTTTCGCCGCGGCGGCTTGCAGGGCGTCCGGCATCTTCCAACCGTGCTGCCGGCGCAGGGCCGCCGCCAGGTCGGCCACCTCCCGGTCGATCACGATCAACGGAAACCGATCCAGGAACCGCCGGGGCAGACGGCGCCGGCGAGGCTCGAAACCCGCCAGCACTTCCGCGCGCGTGATCGCGGAGATCGCGACGCGGCCGCGCGTGCGCGCCAGGAAATCGGTCGCCGCCGCGATGCCGCTGAAGTGATCGATCAGGATGACGGAATCGGCGAGAACGGTTAACTTCTCGGTCGCCGTTCGCTTCGAAGCGCCCGGTGGTGCGCCAGAGCCTCCGGGCCCGTCCAGATCCCGCGGGTTCGCTCCAGCAGCGCGTCGAACGCGTCAGCGTCCGACGGCGTCCGTTCGCGATACTCCCGAACGGCGATCCGAATCAACTCCGCCATGGAAACATTCTCCATCTCGGCTCGCCGATCCAGCCACTCCTTGTGCTCGCGATCGAGGCTGACGATGGTCCGTATCACCGGCTCCACTCTCCCGTAGTGATATCAGATTCGGACAGGGTGATATCGTACCCTGGACTTCTCGCCGGTTCGACGAGACGGCGCTCGAAAGCCGCAACGTGCCGGCGGAGACTCCGGGCGTCGATCCTGCGCTCGCGGGACCGGGTCGCCGTCACGGGTGCGCAGCGCGCTCCGAACAGCACATCGATATGGACATATTAAAAGACTAGTCATATTATATGTCCACTATGTGCAGGAGAGAAAGATGAAGACGATCGGCGCCGCGAAGTTCAAGGAACAGTGCCTGGCCCTGCTCGACGGCCTCGACCCGGATGGCCTTGTGATCACGAAGCGCGGCAAGCCCGTCGCGCGTGTGCTTCCCTTCGAGCGACAGCACGCCGAGCTGGTCGGCCGCCTGCGCGACAAGGTGAACGTCCGGGGCGACCTCCTGTCCACCGGAATCGAATGGGACGCCGGTGCTGAATCTTGACACCCACATCCTCGTCCATGCCGTCAGCGGCGCCTTGCGCCCGGTGGAACGCGCGCTGTTGTCGCGGGCGCAATGGTCGGTCTCGGCCATCGTGCTCTGGGAGCTCGCCAAGCTCGTTCAGCTCGGCCGCCTGGACATGGACCTCGATGACCGTGAAGTCGGGCATGTGCTGGCTCAACTGCATGTCTGGCCCATCGACCTGGCCGTTGCGCGGGCGTCCACCCGACTCGACTTCCGGGGCGATCCGGCGGACGAGATCATCGCCGCCACGAGCGTCGTGCACGACGTCCCGCTCCTGACCCGCGACCGCGCCATCCGGCGATCGAAGCTCGTGCCCTTGGCGGCGCCGGTGAAGTGACGATCGAGCGTCCCGGACTGTTGCCGGCAACCTGCCGGCGCGCCCTGTGCGGCGGAACGAGTCACACCGTCGGTCTCATCCACCGGCGGCGTCGAGCCCGAACCGGCCCACCTTGCGGCCATCGCGGATGCGTTGGCGGGTGTTTGCCTGCCCTTCCGGACAGTCGGCGACGCAGGGGCGCCACGAGCACAGCGCCGATGGGTTAAGACCCCATTCTCCCGTGACCAGCGCGTCGTCGACTTCCCTGGCGGCCTGCTTCAACTCGCTCACGGCGGCGTGCTCCATCGCCGGCGTCAACTCGACCGTCAGCACTTGGCGGCCGGTGGTGTAGGCCAGCGTGATCCGGTCGACACGCTCGACCAGTCCGGTCCGTTTGGCCAGGATCGCGTAGATGACGAGCTGCCGGAACGCTTCGGGCTGATCGTCCCGCCTCGGCGGCCGGCCGGTCTTCCAGTCGAGCAGGACCGTCTCGTCGCCGACCCGGACGATCAGGTCCGGGGTGGACCGTATGGGAACGCCGTCGATGTCCGTGTGGATCGGCTCCTCGACGTGGAGCACCTCCCACCCGGACCACGCGCCGCCGTACAGCGCGACCGCCCCGGACACGCCGAGCCGGCCCCGGTCGAACACCGCGTCGGGCCAATCGTGCTCCGCGTTGTACTCGCTCTCGAGCCGGTCGGCGATGTCGCCGGCCCGGGCCGCCGTGCGCGCGTCGCCCGGCAGCGCCATGAGCTCGGCGAGCACGTCATGGGCGAACTGTCCCGCGTGGGCCTCGTCGCCGCCGGGATCCTCCAGCCCCTCGATGACGATGCGCCGGAACGCGGTCTGGCATTGCTCCCACAACTTCAAACGGGTGGCGGAGAGGAGGGGGCGGCTCATCGGTGACGTAACCCGGAGGCTGTGGAACGAACGCGGGCCGCCGCGCCAGGCCGACACGGGCGCGGAGCCGGATTCTGCCCGGCACGCGCGCACCGGGCGGGATGAAACACTACGCCCATGGCTTGCCCATCCGCTTGAGCTCAGCATTGATGGCGTCCCGTAGACGCTCGGCTTCGGCCCTTGCCGCCTTCGCGAAATCGGAGCCCTTCGACGCGTAGATCACGCTGCGAGCCGCCGCGATGAGGGCCCGGCGGCCGTGGACGTCCGTTCCGTTCCGCACGGACGCTTCGAGGTCGCCGCCCTGCGCGCCGACGCCGGGAACGAGGATCGGCATCGAGCCGGCGATGCGGCGCACGCGCGCAAGCTCGTCCGGAACGGTTGCGCCGACCACGAGCCCGACGTTGCCGTGTTCGTTCCATGCGACGACCTGCCGTGCGACTTCCTCGAAGAACGGGGCCACCGTCTCGGGGCCGCGAACCTGAAGGTCCTGGAACTCGGCGCTGCCGGGGTTGGACGTGCGCACGAGCACGAACACGCCCCGGTCCGCGCGGTCCAGGAACGGCTGCGCCGCGTCCCGCCCCTGGTACGGATTCACCGTGAGGGCGTCCGCGCCCCACGTCTCGAACGCCGCGTGCGCATACGCGACCGCGGTATTGCCGATGTCGCCGCGCTTGGCGTCGAGCACGACGGGCACGTCGTCCGGGACGGCGTCGATGGTCGCGTGGAGCGCCTCGAGGCCGGCCACGCCCTCGGCCTCGTAGAACGCCCACTGAGGCTTGAACGCGCAGACCAGATCGCTCGTGGCGGCGATGATGGCGCGGTTGAACTCGGCGATGTCATCGACCGGCATCGCGGGACGCCACGGATCGAGGCCGACGCACAACAGGCTCCGGTTGCGGGCGGCCGCGGCGTCCAGCCGTTCGATGAACGTGCTCATGGGGGCAGTGTAACAGCCGGTCCCGTTGCGTTCGGGGCGGTGCGCCGCGCCAGGCGCGACGAAACCGAAGCGCCGGCTACGTCCCCTCGGACGGTTCCCCCGTGTAGAACGCCGTCGTGCGCCGCGCCGCCGCGCGCGCGGCGCCGGGATCCATTCCGCCCGCGACGCCCGCCTTCGCCCAGCGCTCGCTGCTTCCGGCGATGAACGCCCGGCCTTCGGATGAACCGACGAAGGCGGCTTCGTCCATCTTCGGCGCCGCGGGCTCGGCGAGGTGGTTCGCCAGTCCCAGGAGGCCCATTTCCCACCCCACTCCGGCCGCGCCGGGGCCGTAGGCGTCCCAGTGCTCCGAAAGCAGCGAGGTATGCGTCAGCGTCAGCCGCGCGCCCGCCCCGTCGCCCGAGACGCGGACATCCACCCAGCTCACGTCGTCGCCGAACTCCCACGTGAGGGCCAGAAACGAGGGCGCTTCGCAGGCCGCGATCACGCCCCCGGCGTGACCCTCCAAGTGGTAGCGGCCGCCGCGAACCAGGTCGCCGCTGACGGGCAGGAACCAGTCCGAAATGCGATCGCGGTTCGTCACGGCGTCCCACAAGTCCTCGACCGTCTTCGTGAAGCCGCGGGCCAGCGTGACGGCGCGAGCGGGTCGTCCGTCGCGTTCCCCCGACGACACGGAGCGCTCGACCGCGCCCAGATGCTGTTCGACATCGAAATCCATGGCCCCACCTGATCGTCAGTCGCCAATTCGCACGGGTCCCGATTCTGCCGGTTCCACCGATCGGGAGCAAGCCGGCTTGTTTCCCCTATGCTCTTGCTTGCCGTATGTCGGATAATTACGGGTTCGTTCGCGGCCGAGACGGATCTTCCATCGAGGAACATGGGCCTCGGCCGACGAACCACATACAGCCCCAGACCAAAGGAGATCTTGATGAATCGCACAGCTTGGAGTTGCGCGGCGCTCGTGTTGTTCGGCGCCTCGACGCTCGCATTGGCCCAATCGCCCCTCATGCGGTCCGCATACCACGACTATCGCGTCGTCACCGTGGCCGACGGGCTCGTGAACCCGTGGTCGATCGCGTTCCTTCCCGAGGGGGACATCCTGATCACCGAACGCCCCGGCCGGCTGCGGATCGTTCGGGACGGACATCTCCTGGACGCCCCCGTCGCCGGGGTGCCGGAGGTCCACGCCCAGGGACAGGGCGGGTTGCTCGACGTCGTGCCGCATCCCGATTTCGCGTCCAACCGGCTGCTCTACCTGAGCTACTCGAAGCCGCTCGCCGGCGGCGAGTCGACGACGGCCGTCGTGCGCGGCCGTTTCGAGAACGACCGGCTCACGGGCGTGGAGGAAATTTTCGAGGCCGTCAGCCGCGGGCGCGGACACTACGGCTCGCGGCTCGCCTTCGACCCCGACGGCTACCTGTTCATCACCGTCGGGGAGCGGCAGGCGCCGTCCGTGGGAGATCTGCTGTCGCACCCGGCCCAGGACACGACCAACCACCACGGCGTGGTCGTGCGGCTGCATGACGACGGCCGCGTGCCTTCGGACAACCCCTTCGTCGACTCGGCCGATGCCCGGCCCGAGACATGGAGCTACGGGCACCGCAACCCCCAGGGTCTGGTCATCCACCCGGAGACAGGCGACGTCTGGGTCACCGAGCACGGGCCGCAGGGCGGCGACGAGTTGAACCTGGTGCTCCCGGGCCTGAACTACGGTTGGCCCGTCGTCGGTTACGGCGTGAACTACCGCACGGGTACGGCCATTCACGAGGGCACGCATCGCGAGGGCATGGAGCCGCCGACGCACGTCTGGGTGCCGTCGATCGGCACGTCCGGCCTGATGTTGTACACGGGCGACCGTTTCCCCCAATGGAAGGGGAACCTCTTCGCCGGCGGCCTGTCCGGAGAGCAGGTAGGGCGGCTGGAAATGGACGGCGCGCGCGTCGTCCACGAGGAAACCATCCATCACGGGAACGGCCGCGTGCGTGACATTCGCCAGGGGCCGGACGGGCACATCTACGTCGCCATAGACGACCGCGACGGCGCGCCGACCGCCATCGTGCGGTTCGAGCCGGCCGACTAGACGGTCCGGATCACGGCATCGCGCTCGCCGGATCGCGTTTCGGAACGACGCGATCCGGCGAGGCCGATAGCGCCGAATCCTAGTCCAGCGGGACGAACGCCAGGGCGTCGTTGGGATTCATGGGAATCACCAACTGGTTCTGGATGGAGTCGTAGCACATGGACGCGGCGCTGGGTATGCCCGAGGCGATGATCTCCGCCGGCTGCCCGGGCCGGATCCGCGACACGCTGCCGAAGCGCACGCTGCTGACGTACTTCGTACCGTCCTCGGTGATGACCAGCCCGTCGTTGCCCCCTTCGACGGCGTGTTCGGTATTGACCAGCTCGCCTTGCCGGTCGAAGGTCAGGACCGCGTTGTCGCCGATGTTCACCACCACGATGTTGCCGTCGCCGTCGATGGCCACGCCGTTGGGCACCGCCAGCGGGGCGCCGTCGACCAGCACCGCGACCTCGCCCTCGGCGCTGACGCTGTAGATCCGTTCCGGCGGCCGCGTGTTCGAGATGTAGGCCGTGCCGTCGTCACTGACGCCGATGCCGTTGAGGAACGTCGCCCCCTCGACTTCGAACGCGTTCAGCGGCTGCCCGCTCTCCAGGTCGAACGAGCGCAGCATGGTCCCATCCACCGTGTAGAGGACACCGTCGCGGATGGCGCTGCCCAGGGGGTGGTTCAGGGTCAGGTTCTCCCGGTTCGCGCCGATCCACTTGGCCGTGTGCACGCTGCCGTCCGGGTTGATCAGCGAGACGTGGCCGTCGTTTTCCATCACGTCCTGCGGGACGCCGGCATTCATCGCCAGGATCAGGTTCCGGCCGGGATCGAACGTGCAGCTCTCGGCGAAACGGAAGCTGCCGTAGACCCGGACGTTCGAAGACATGGGCGTGGCCACGCCCGATTCGTTGACGGCGCCCAGCGGCTCGCCCACCTGGATCGGGCCGCCCTGGCCGCTGGCCGCGATGCTGAATGCAAGCAGTACCGTACCCGTGGATAGCAATAGTCTCATCGTTGTTGGCTCCTCGTCGTTCGTTGTGTGGCGTTGCCGCGCCGCTGGGGAAATCTCAGCGTCTCCCGTCATCGCCCGACTCCCACGGCCGAGCCTCTCCGGCCGCGTACGTTCGACGAGTTTCGCCAAATGCGGGACCCGAGGTCAAACCGAATCCCCATTCCGACGCGCCGAATCCACGGGCCCGCGGCCGTCAACGGCTTGTATCGATTGCCGCGTTGCGCTAGCTTCGAGCCGGCAACATACGAAGGGGTCGCATGCATTCCTCCAGCGTATCGGAAAGCCGGGATCCGGTCGTTTCCGTGGACGGGCTCACGTTCAGCTACGGCAGCCGCCAGGTTCTCCACGGGATTTCCTTCGCCCTGCGGCGAGGCGAGGTCGTCGGCCTCTTGGGGCCGAACGGCGCCGGGAAGAGCACGACCATCAAGATCCTGACCGGCATCCTGCCTCTGGACGGGGGCCGGGTCCAGGTGGCCGGCTGCTCCCTGCCCTCCGAGGCCGTCGAGGCCAAGAAACGCATCGGGTACGTTCCGGAAGCAGCCGAGCTCTTCGAAAGCCTGACCGGACAGGAGTTCCTCGAGCTGTCGGGACGGCTGCAGGACGTGGACGAGGAGACCCTGCAGTCCCGAATCGCCTTGTTCCTGAAGCACTTCGACCTGACCGACGACCGCCTCCGCGCCCTGGACTCCTATTCCAAGGGCATGCGCCAGAAAGTCTTGCTCGCCGCCGCCCTGCTGCACAATCCCGAGGTCGTGATGCTTGACGAACCGCTGTCGGGCCTGGATGTCAACGCCGGTCTCATGGTCCGGGACCTGGTCGCCGCGCTGGCGGCCGACGGCAAGACCGTCTTGTACAGCTCGCACGTGCTCGACGTGGTCGAGCGCGTGTGCGACCGGGCCCTCATCATCCATGAAGGACGCCTCATCGCCGACGGATCGCTCGACTCGCTGAAGGCGTCCACCGAACGCGGCAGCCTGGAGGACGTGTTTCGCACGCTGACCCACGCGGAGGGAACCATGAGCGGCGCCGCGGAGATCGTCGAGGGGCTCCGTCGTTGAGCGCGCCGGCTCCGTCGCGTACGGAACGCCTCCGCGGCCGCGCGGCGGCCCGGGCCCTGGAGCGCCTCGGAATCGACCCGAAGCGGTACTGGGTGCTCGTCGACCTCTACAAGGCCCTCAGCAAACGCAACGAACGAATCCAGCTCGGCCATCACGACACCTCGCTGCGGTACTTGCTGATTCTGTTGTTCGGATTTTCGAGCGTCGCCAGCATCCTATGGATCGCCACCGGCGACTACTCGGACACGTACTACCTCCCCTTCTTCATCGCGCTCACGACCATTTCGCTCGCAATCGTCATGCTCCCCGAAGCCGCGGAGAACCTCGTGAACCCGGTCGAGGGCGCGGTCTTCGCCCACATGCCGGTGAACGGCGCCACGTGGGCCGGCGCCAAACTGACCCACCTGGCTCGGCTCGTGCTGTATGTCGCGGCCGGCGTCAACACCGTGCCCGCACTGGTGGGATTTTTCCTGCCACACGGCCCCGGTTTTCCGGCGGCCGCGTACCCGCCCGCGCATTTCCTGGCCACTCTGGGCAGCGGCCTGATCGCGGCGCTGGTTTGTTGCGCTCTTATCGGATGGCTCGTTCGATTCGTTCCCGCGCGCCGCCTCAAGGGTGCGGCGCTACTTGTCACGGCGCTTCCAACGGGCCTATTGATGGCTTCGCTGTGGGGCGACGAACTCTTTGGCTGG
>JAJEDW010000102.1 GCA_022821265.1 Acidobacteriota bacterium | reverse complement strand
AGAACCGCAGGTGCACGGCGCGTTCCGCATAGACGTGCCGGTGCTCGAAAACAAGGGACCCGGCGCGGACCGTGACGCCCAGTTCTTCCTGGATCTCGCGCACAAGGGCGTCCGCGGGGCTTTCGCCGCCCTCGATCTTCCCACCCGGAAACTCCCACAGGCCGCCCAGGTGCGAACCCGGCGGACGGCGTGTGACCAGGACGCGGCCGTCTCGGCGGATAACGGCGGCCGCGACGGCGACGGCGTCAGACATCGGGACGGTGACCTTCGCCGTATCCGGTCAACTCCACGTACCCGCGCCCGCGGACGGGTTGACCCCTCCACGCGCCCTCGACCCGCACGGCGCCCTCCCAGTAGGGGAACCCGGCGGACCGCGTCGTCGCCATTTCCTGGTTGTCCATCAGCGGCGTCACCACCAGGCGCGTGTCCAGGTCCGGAACGGAAACGATCCAGTCCAGCCGGTAGACCGCGCCCGTCGCATCGCTTTCCCAGTCGCGCAACGATTCCACGGTGAAGTCGCCGGAGGTCAGGTGTTCCGCGGCCCCGTCCTCCGCGACGATCGTCCCGCTCGAGTTCGCGTCGATACCGCCGCCCGCCAGGCGCATCTGGTAGAGCATGAGCTCTTCGCCGTTGTCCAACTGGAAACTGAACCAGTCCCAGCCCAACTGTTCGTCGGCCAACTGGTTGGTCCCGAACTCGTGATCCATCCAGCTCTCGCCAGTCACGGCGACCGCCTGGCCATCGATGGAAACCAACCCGGCCGTCGACATGCGCGTCATGGAGTAGTAGTGCGAAGCCTGACCGGCGCCGTCGGCCTTCTGGCTGACGCCGTCGACGCCGTGGATAACGGGCGGTTTCGTCGCACGCAGCTCCAGCTCCAGCAGGACGCCGCCGGCGTAGGCGCGCAACCTCATGCCGCCGTCATCGTCCAGCCGCGCCGTCCAGCTTCCGTTGGCGACATCGAGCGTGTCCACCGACGCCCGGGCGATGCCGGGCCCTTCGCGGTTGACCCGTTCGAAGAAGCGGAACCGCCCCGAATCGATCTCGCTCAACGCGAAGTGCGCCACGTGCAGGTCCCGCACGTTCCACGCGGATGGATTGACGGCGACGCTGTCCATGCCGATCCTGAAGAAGGTCAACTCGTAGCCGAAGCGTCGGCCGTCCTCGGCGTCGAGGTGCCCGGTGTAGTACCACCATTCCAGCTTGTAGTCGGGATGGGCGCCGTGGTCCCTCGGGAACGCGTATTCGTATCCCGGAAGCGCCCGCAGATAGACCGGTTCGGTTACCTGCGCCGCCCAGACCGCCGCGATCAGCGCCGGGTAGATCATTCGGCCCGTATCCCTTCGATGGGATCCAGCTTCAGCGCGAGCGCCGCCGGATAGAGCCCCGCCGCGAGGGTGGCGATCAGCACCATCGCCAGCGACTGCGCCAGGAAACCGGCCGGCACCGTGAACTGGATGGTCCACCCGAACGACTGGAAGTTGATGACGTAGACCAGCAGCAGCGACAACACGCCGCCCAGAAGGAGCCCGATGACGCCGCCCAGGACACCGACCAGCCCCGATTCGATCATGACGATACGGCCGATCTGGCGGCGGGACGCCCCGATGAAGCGCAACGCGGCCAGTTCGCGCCGCCGTTCCAGGATCAGCGCGGCCAGCATGTTGGCGATTCCCATCACGGCGACGGCCAGCGCGACGACTTCCAGCGCGTAGGTCACTTCGAACGTCTGGTCGAACACGCGCAGGATCTGCTCCCTCAATTCCCCGTTCGTGGCGATGCGCGCCCGGACGCCGTCAAGGCGCGCCGTGATTTCGCGCCGGACCGCTTCCGCGTCGGACCCCGGTTCGAGATAGACGGCCACCGTGCTGACCGCCTCGTCCGCGAACCGCTCGAGGTAGGTCCCGCGGTCCATCACCACCAGGCCGCCGTCGCTGGAGTAGTCGTAGAAAACGCCGGCGATCTCGAACGGCCGGAGCCCCTCCGGCGTGGGCAGGGCCACCGAATCGCCGCGTCCCAGCCCATGCCGCACCGCGAACGGTTCGGAAACCGCCACGCGATCGTGTCCGATCAAGTCCCGGGCGACTTCCGCGGTGCCCCGGCCGTCCATGAACTGCAGGCCGGCGCGGGCCGCGACAACGTCGAATTGCCCGGCGCCCAGGGTCGTGGGGAATCCGTTGTAATCGATATCGACCCTGCGGTACCGGTCGATCTCTTCGATGCCGGGAACGCCGTCGAGCGCCGCAAGCGTTTCGAGCGCCACAGCGTTCGCTCCGTCACGCCCGGACGCGGCGGGCCGCACATAGAGGTCGCCGCGGAGCGTCTGATCCACCCACACCACGACCGTATCCCTGAAGCTGGCCACCATGATGACCATGCTCGCCAGCATCGCCATCGCGATCGACAGGGAGATGACGGCGACGGCCACGCGCGGCAGGCGTCCCTGGATGGTTTCGACGGCCAGGGTTCCCTCTACGGGGCGGGCCCGGACGATGACGGGCCGGACCACGGCCGTGAGAGCCCGGATGATGAGGGGCGACAACAGGCTGAAACCGGCGATGAAGGCCACTCCGGCCGTGTATCCGAACACGGGCAGGCCGTCCACCGCGGGCGCCAGGCTGAGCGCCGCGCCGAGCGCCAGCGCCGCGACGCCCGCGAGCGGACGCAGCCGAGAGGACGCGCGCGGCCGCATCCCGCTCCGGATCGTCTCGATGGGCGACACGCCGGTCGCCCGCAACGCCGGCCCCGCTCCGGAAACGGCGGCCAGCGCGCCTCCGAGCAGGATCATTTCCAGGTACAACCCGGGCGCGGGGCCGCTTCCCGAGCCCGCGCCGGCCATGCCGGTGTACAGCATGGCGAGCGTGCGCGACACCAGCGCCCCGGCGGCTCGCGCCAGGAACTCGCCGATCCAGATTCCCGCGACGGCGCCGACCACCCCGAAAGCCAAGGCCTCGGCCAGGAACATCCAGCCGATCGCGCGCCGCGAGACGCCGAGCGTCCGGAGCGCTCCGATTTCACCGTGGCGCCGAACGACGGCGATGTTCAGGGTGTTGTAGATCAGGATCATCCCGACCACGAGCGCGATGTAGGACAGCGCCGTCAGGTTGTATCGGAAGGCGCGCGTCATCCGCTCGGCGTCGCCGGCGTCATCCTCGGGTGAGTCGACGACGACGGACGCCGGCAACTGGTCCGCGATCCGTAAGGCCACGGCGTCGGCCATCGCCGGATCGTCCAGAACCACCTCGATCCGGTCGATTTCGCCCGTCCGGCGCATGACGCGCTGGGCCGCGGCGATGTCCATGAAGACGATGCGGCCGTCGAACGCCTCGGCGACGCCGCTGGGGTTCAGCACGGCCAGCACCGAAAGCTCGTGCTCGCGGTTGCCGGCAAGCAGGTTCACCGAGTCGCCTTCCGACGCGTTCCACTCCTCGGCCAGAACGCGCGGCACGAGCAGGGCGTCGGGGGAAGTGAGCAGGTCGATGAAGCGTTCCCGGTCGATGTCGAGCCCCAGGTCGCCGCGGCCCCCGGAATCGGTGGAGGTGGAGTAGGTACGGAACGGCGCTTCCGACAACATGTCCACGCCGAAAAGCCGGATCGTGGCCTGCCCGAACACGGCCTCACCGCCGGGGACGATCCGCTGCATGCGGCCCTCGAGGATGGCCGTCATGGCGCCGACGTCCCACACCCAGGCCAGCTCGCCCATCAGCGTTTCGTCCAGCGGCCGTCCGTTGGCCGAGATCCGCAGGTCGGCCTGCCCGTTCAGCAGCTCCATGCTGTCGGAGAAGGACGCGATGGCCCGGTCGTTGGACAACTGCACGGCGACGACCACCGCGATGCCCAGCGCCACGCCCGACAGCGTCAGCAGCGTGCGCACGGGGTTGCGGGCCAGATCGCGCAGAATCGCCTGGTAGAAGAGCCTGAGGAACGTCATTGCAGGCGGCCGTCTTTCATCCGAAGCGTGCGGCCGGCGAAGGCGGCGGCCTCGGCCGAATGCGTCGCCATGACGACGGCCGTGCCGGCTTCGGTCAACTTCGCCAGAAGCTCCAGCACGACGCGCCCGTTTTCGGAATCCAGGTTGCCGGTCGGTTCGTCGGCGACCACCAGGGCCGGCCGGTGAACGACGGCGCGCGCGATGGCCGTGCGCTGCAGCTCGCCGCCCGAGAGCTGGCCGGGCGGCGACGCGCGGCGATGCTCCAACCCCATGGACGCCAGGATCTCGCCGACGCGACGCCGGTCCACGCCGCGGCCGTTGGTCAGCAGCAGCGGCATGGCCACGTTCTCCTCAACGGTCAGCGTCGGCAGCAGGTGGAAGAACTGGAACACGAAGCCGATGCGCGTCCGCCGAAGACCGGTCAGCTCTTCCTCGGTCAGCCGGTGAACGGGCGTGTCTTCGATCCAGGCATCGCCGCGCGTGGGCCGGTCCATCGCCCCCAGGATGTGGAGCAACGACGACTTGCCGCACCCGCTGGGCCCCATCAGGGCAAGGAATTGGCCGGGCTCGACGGCCATCGAGACGCCGTCGACGGCGGTGACCGCCTCGCCCTCGGCGTCGTAGACCTTGGTGACGTTCGACACCCGCGCCACTGGCATGCGGGGATGGTAGCATGCGGGAAGACCTGTAGACCTCGACGTGGTCAACCGCGTGATCTCTGCCCCGACCGAGGTGACGGAAAAACACGCTCGACCGTCGCGTCTCTGGTGTTCCGGCGGCCGATTCAGCGGACCCGCTTCGCGCCACTTGGCTCTAGATACTTGTTCAGAACTCGGTTGGCCCAGTGCACTAATAGTCGGCTCGACGCGTGTAAACGGCCTTCGCCATAGACGCGAGCGCGCACCGGCGAATCGAGCACGTCGCCGGAACGGCAATTGGTGACGTCATCGCCCTGTAGGGACAGCAATGGTGGAAAGTGCGCCGCTTGCACGTGATGTGACCTGGAGCGTCATTCTTTCTGTTGATTCACAATGACTTCCGCTGCACGCAGCCTTTTTTGCAACACCGGATGTGTTTGTGCAACACAATTCGGGAAGTCGATTGGGGACTCTCCGGGACTATAGCCTTCGAAATTCCATTCAGCACGATTCGTGCGC
>JAJEDW010000109.1 GCA_022821265.1 Acidobacteriota bacterium | reverse complement strand
TAACGACCCGGTGGCGCTTCTCGTCCGGCACGCGATAGGCCGTGTCGACCATCCCCAGGGGCTGGAAGATGCGGGTGCGGAGGAACTCGTCGAGCGGGACGCCACTGAGTTCCGCGACCAGGGTTCCCAGAACGCCCGTGCTGCCGGAATAGTTCCAGGCCGTACCGGGATGCGCCACCAGCGGCAGATTCAAGCGGTTCGGCTCGCCGCTGATGTCGATCATGGACTGCATGGTGGGGTTGGCGAAGTTGTACGCCAAGCCCGACGTATGCGTGAGCAACTGGCGGACGGTCATCTCGCTTCGGGCCGGCTCGGTGCGATAGACGCCCGCCTCGGCGTCGATCTCGGTCACCACGTCGCGGTCCGCCATGTCGGGGAGGTACATCGACACCGGGTCGTCCAGGCCGAACGCGCCCTCCTCGGCCAGGATCAGGGTCGCCACGGACGTGACGGGCTTGGTCATCGACGCCAGGCTGAAGATGGAATCGAGCCGCGCGTCGATGCCGGCGGTGACGTCCTGCTTTCCATAGGCGCCTTCGAAGATGACGCCGTCGGCGTTCGCCACCATGGCGACGACCTTGGGCACGCGCCCGCCGGTGACCGTCTCGTCCAGGAACGCGTCCAGCGCGTCGCGCCCCGTCTCGGAGATCGTCGACGCCGGCGGCGGCGTCTCGACGGAGACGGGCGCCGTCGCCTCCGGCGCGCACGACGCGGCGAGCAGGATCGCCGCCAGGGACATATGCAGTCTGTTCACGTCGAAGCTCCTGTCGCGCGGACGATGCGCTTGAAGCCGAGCACGACGCCGATGCCGCTGAGCAAGGCGCCGCCCAGGCAGAATACGATGATGACGATGTCCCAGAGCGGGCGCCGGTCGTACAGGAACGGGAAGTCGAACGTGTGCAGGCCGGCGTACAGCCACCGCTCGGCGCGGTTCACGCGATTGACGCGCCCCACGACCTGGGCGACGTACGGATCGATGTAGAGCCAGGTCGCGTCCGCATCGTCCAGCTTGACGCGCAGCACGGGAAGCGGCGACCGCTGCTCGCGGGAATAGTAGTAGGCGTCGTACGCGTCGAGCGTGTCCACGGCCAGGACCCGCGCGTCCGGTATCGCCCGCTCCAGCCTCGAAAGGATCGTATCGGCCGCGATCAGCTCGGGGCGAAGCGCCATGTCGGCGGCCGCGATCACCGTGCGCTGCGGATCGACGCTCCTTTGAACGAAGTAGGGCTGATGGCCGCCGTCGGGCCATCCCATGGCCGCCGGGACGGCCGCCGCGCCGCGCGCGACGAAATGCGGCTCGCCCAGGATGCGCGTGAACGCGATCTCGCGGATCTCACCGCCGCCCGGAACCCGAGGCCAGGCAGCGGCGTCGATCGGCGGAAAGTCGGCCAGGTCGCCGGTTCCCGAGGGGAACGCTTCCCGCGTGGCGTCTTCCAGGCTGAAGTCGCGCAGGCTCCACTCCCAGGGCTCCAGGGACAGGAACCCGCTGAACGCGAACGTCAACGTGAGAACGCCGAACACCAGGCCCATCGTGACGTGCCACCGCAAACCACCGGCGTACGGGACGTAGGCGCCGATGCGCGAGAGACGGAACGGACGCCTCGGACGGAAATGGATCACGCCCAGCACGAGGCCCAAGGCGGCCAGAACGACGCCGAGCCCCGCCCCCCACGTCATGATGCCGGACCAGAGGCCGGCCCTCATGCGCAGGGCTTCGAAGTACATGAAGTGGGGGATCACGGAAATCCACGACAGCGCGCGCCCGCGCCGCGTGGTGAACTGGACGACCTCGCCCAGCCGCGCGGAAACATAGACCTCCGAGCCGGCCCCGTCGTCGACGGCGAGCTTGTACATCGGAAGCTGGCGGCCCAGTGTCAGCGTCCACTGGTCGGGCGCCGTCAGCAGGCGGTCGTAGCGAACACGGTCCCCGGAAACGCCCGCAAACCGCGCGGCGATCCCGATGGCGTCCTCCAGGGCCAGCTCGCCGAAGCGCTCGCCCGTGTCGGCGAACACGATGTCCGTGCCGCGCCCGTCGAACCGATAGGCCGGCCGATCCAGCACCGTCAGCAGGGTGGTCTCCGCGCCGGGATCGACGAGCCCGGCCGTGGATGCGGCCTCGATGGGAGTCAAACGAACGGCGTCCAACTCGACCGGCGCCAGCCGGGCCAGCCGCATCTCCGGGGTCAGGCGCGGCATCCCGCGCGAGTACATCATGCCGATCCCGGTCACGAACCACATCAGGAACAGCAGGCTCAACGCCATTCCCAGGTACCGGTGCCCCAGGATCAGAAGCTTGCGTAGGGCGCGCATCATCCGATCGTCCGTTCGAGTGGGATCATACGACAGGGCCTCCAGAAAATGAACGAGGACGCCCCGGGTGTCCTATCCTTCGTGAATGCCCGCGCCCACCGTTGTCGACCCGGCTCAGGAAACACCAGTCCGCACCCTGCTCTCCTGGAGCAGCGGTAAGGACAGCGCGTGGTCGCTCCACGTGCTGCGCCAGGACCCGGCCGTCGCGGTCGTCGGACTCCTGACGACGATCAACGAGGCCGCCGACCGCGTGGCCATGCACGCGGTTCGGAACGCTCTGCTCGACCGACAGGCCGACACGCTGGGACTGCCCGTGGTGAAGGTGCGGATTCCCAGTCCCTGCTCGAACGCCAAGTACGAGGCGGCCATGGCCGCAGCGATCGGCGGCGCCCGCGACCGAGGCGTCACGGCCGTGGCGTTCGGCGACCTTTTCCTGGTGGACATCCGGCGGTATCGAGAGGAGGCGCTCATGCCGACGGGAATGACGCCCCTCTTCCCGATCTGGGGGATGGATACGACGGCGCTCGCGGCCGATATGGTCGGTTCCGGGCTCCGGGCCGTGATCACGTGCGTCGACCCCAGGCAACTGGACCCGTCGTTCGCCGGCCGCACCTATGACGCGCGGCTTCTTCGCGATCTGCCGGCCGGCGTGGATCCGTGCGGCGAGAACGGCGAGTTCCACACCTTCGCGTTCGACGGCCCGATGTTCGACGCTCCGATCCCGGTCGCCGCCGGCAAGATGGTCGAACGCGACGGCTTCGTCTTTGCCGACGTCACCTGTCCCGACGTCCGGAGCGCCTCGATCCCCGCGCCTCACGAACGGCCGAACGAGTCCCGGCGATAGGCATCCGATCCGGACATGCCCGGTGTCGCGAGCGGTCGTTCAACCGAAGCACGGAGCGAATCTCATCGGATCAAGCGGGCCGGTCGGACGGGTCCAGCACGGGCACGCCCGTCGGTTCGAAGTGCCGAACGTTGCGCGTCACGACCGTCAAGCCGTGCTCCATGGCCGTCGCCGCGATCAACAGGTCCCGGTCTTCATGGCCCATGACACCGGACAGTCGGCCCCACCGCCTCGCCGTCGGCGTATCGATGGAGAGGATCCGCTCGCCGTACAACCCGACCACGTGGTCCAGCCACTTGGCGAGCCGATTGGCGAAGTCCGGGTCACGCCGCTGTTGCCGCGCGATTCCCCGCTCGATTTCGCCGACCGAGACGACGCTGACGTACAAGTCCGTCGAACGCCGTTCGGCCATCCACCGCGCGACGCCAGGACTGCGTTCCGGCCTCCGAAGGGCCGACAACACGTCCGTGTCGACGAGGAACATCAGAGATCGACTGCTCGCGGCCGCAATCGCATGGGTTCGAACTCGCCGCCGCCCTGCGGTATCGCGAGCAGCAATTCGGCGAACGTCGGCGCCTGGGCCTTCTCCAGATGACACAGACGTTCGTATTCGTCCGCCGCCAATACCACGACAGCCGGTTTGCCGCGCCGGGTGACCCGTTGCGGACGTCCCCCCATGGCCGCATCGACAACGGCGCTGAACCTGTTTTTCGCGTCCTGCAATGCCCAATCCGCCATTGATACCTCTTCTGTCCAGTTGTGCTGTCTAGATTATTGTTCTGGCCAGCCTGGGCGTCAAGCTTCGAAGTCCGCATGAATCCCGCTGTCGCACGTGGCGATGGATGCCCGATGGCGCCAGCGGCGTCCGTCAAGGCGTCAGCAGGTCGTCCAGGTAGGCCTCGAGGGGTCCCGTGACTCCGGCTCTCGACTTGAAGGCGACGTAACCGTCCGGTCGCACCAGGTACATGCGGCCGTCCTGGGGGCCGTACGCCGCGGACAGGCCCTCGGAGGGCGGGGGCGCCGCCACGCGCAGGACCGCGCCGAAGCGGTCGCTTACGGGCGCGGCAGGCGCGGCTTCGCCGCCACTCATGACCAGCAGCGTATAGTCGGGGTGACGGGAGTAATCCCACAACGCCCCTCCGCCATCGAGGTCCACGTCCGGCGCCCGGTCGCCGATGGCCGGACCATCCATGTCGTCGGCCTCGGGGACCTTCTCGACGTAGTCCCGGTATGTGTAGGCGACCCCCGAGCACGTGTTGACGACCCGTTCGGTGTAGCCCGGCTCGAACATCGCCTTCTCGCGGGCCGCGATGCTCTTGCCGTGCGCCATGAAGATGTCGTGCAACGACGAGGCGGCCCAGATGACCTGCTCGGCGACCGGCCGCCGCTCGGTCTCGTAGGTGTCGAGCAACGCGGGTCTGGCCTGTCCCTTCACGACGAGCGCGAGCTTCCAGCCCAGGTTGAAGGCGTCCTGCATGCAGCAGTTCATGCCCTGCCCTCCGGTCGTCGAGTGCACGTGGGCGGCGTCGCCGGCCAGGAAGACGTTGCCCTGCCGGAACGTGTCGGCCAGGCGCTCCCAGGTCTCCCACTTGGAATGCCACACGACGTCGCCGAACGTGACGCCGTCGTAGTGCTGGTCGAGCAACCGCCCGAAGGCCTGCTGGGGTGTGAGGTTCGGGTCGTCGGCCTCGCCACGGTCGCTCAGCAGCAGGCGGAAGTGGCCGCCCGGCAGCGCCGCCACCATCAGGAAGTGATCCGTGCCGACGCAGTAGTGGAAGTGGTCCGTCCAGTCTTCGAACCCGTTGAGGAAGATGTCCAGATTCTGGAAGAAGCTGCCCTTGTAGTCCTTCTCGCGGAGCGAGAAACCCAGGCCCTGGCGGACGCGCGAGTTGATGCCGTCGGCCGCGACCAGGTATCGGCACCGGATCGTTTCCTCCTCGTCGTCCCGGTCGGTGTGGACGACGCGCGCGCGCACCTCGCCGCCGTCCTGTTCGAGACCGACAAGACGGGTGTCGTACTCGATCGCGGCGCCGTACTCGGATCGCGCGAAGTCGCGGATGAAACCCTCGGTCTCGCTCTGGTTGTGCGCCATGATGCAGTTGTAGCGGGACCGGACCGGCGTGTAATCCAGGCCCGGCCGCACCTCGGAACGGACCCCGTCGCGCACGAAGTGCATGACGTAGCCCTTGTGCGGAAGCGCGCGATCCAGGCACCGCCGGCTGAGCCGCGTATCGACGCGCTCGAGCAGCTCGATGGTGCGGGCGTGCAGCGCGATCGCGCGCGACTCCGCGGCCGGCCCCGGCATGCGGTCGATGCATCGGAACTCGACGCCGCGCCGCGCCAGCTCCATCGACAGAACGCAGCCCACGGCGCCGCCGCCGACGATCAGAACCGGGACGTCACGGGTTTCGGTCACAGGGATTCGCCCTATAGCCGCAACACGATCGGGTTCGCGGAGACTCGACATCTTCCAAACATCGAAGCGGTCTATTGTCCCGCGCCGTTCGACGCGCTCGGAACGAGCGCGTTCGCGATCGCATCCAGTTTCTCCACGACCTCCGGATGTATTTCTTCCTTGTGCATGGAGGCAGCCAGGAGATAGAGGTCGCGCTTCGGCGTGTCTTGTCCGACATCCTTCAGCAACGGAACCAGGAACTCGTCGCTTGCCTTGACGCGCGTGAGAGCCACGTGTTCCCCGAAAAGATCCGTTTCGCGCGGTACGTGCCGCCAGAATCTCTCCTCTATCCGGGTTCTCATCAACGGGAAATCCACGAATCGCACGATACTCTCCGGCTGTAACAGGTAGTTCTCGATCTCGTAGCGACGCCAGCGCAGAACCACCAATCCGGCGTTCGTCGTCTCCTCATCCGGCTGATCGCGGTTGTCCCCGTCGATCAGACAGAGGCCGCGGATTTCCGGAAACGCCGCTCGCATGGCGAAAAAATGCGCCTTGGCTTCGCGAAGACTTCTCCCACCCAGCCAATGCACGAAGGGGCGCTTGAAGAATTCATGGGCCGGGTGCTCCAGGACCCGAGTCCACTCTTTCAGAATCTTCTCATCCGTCTCGCCTTCGACGTAAAGCACGCCTCCGGCGTCTCGGCCGAGCAGCAGGTCGGTCGTCGTGACGCGCTTGAGAGCTTCCCGAACCCGATCGCGTTCGGTTTCGCTGGCCAACGCACGGGGCTCATCGCCGAGAAAGCCGTACACGCGCTCCGGCTCCGTCGCGTCGAGCACGACCTCGGAGTGCGTCGCGACGATCACCTGTCCGCCCCGGTCGCGTGCGACCTTGCGGATGCGGTCGTAGACCTGGCCTTGGAGCATGACGTGCTGGTGCGCATCGGGCTCGTCGAGAAGGATCACCGTTGCCGGCCGGGAATAGAGAAAGGCGAACAACAGCAGGACCTGAAGAGTCCCGCTCCCGGCATTGGACAGGTCGAGAGTCCTGGCGTGATTCGGTTCACGATACTCGCACACGATGTACGGCTGCGCCGGCGAGTAGACGGGCCTCGACAACTCGATCCGGAACAAGTCGCGTATGTGATCGGCCATTGCGCGCCAATGCTCCGCGCGCCCACTTTCGGCAATCTCCAGCAGCAGGTTCCGGAGGATCTCTCCGGGCCGCCCCTGACCGATGAGCAGATCCTGCATTCCGCGATCACGCCGCGGCTCGTCCCGCTCGATTCCGGAGAGCGGCGGCACGTGGACGATTTCCAGGGCTTTCGCGGCCTCCGGCGGAAAGCTCTGGATCGCCTCGCGATCGAGGTCCTTCGCGCCCTTGGGTCTCGCGTAGACCAACTCGGGATTGGCGTACTGAAGTTCGATCCCGCAGGTCCAGGGCTTGCCGTTCGCCCGGCCATCCACGACGATCTCGATAAGCCGCGGCGTTCCGGACATCCCTTGAGGACCGGAAACCTTTCTGTCCTCCCAGAGGAGGTTCATCTCCCGGAGCGGCACGGCCGTGATGTCACTGCGCGGGATCGCCACCCCCGAGCGGCGGACCGCCTTGCTCCCTCTTCGCTGCGAGACCCACCGGTCGAGAGCGAACTTCCACATCGCGATGGATTGGAGCAGGGTCGATTTGCCGGCATTGTTCGGTCCGGCCAGAACGACCGAGTCCGCAAGATCGAATGTCTGCCGGCGGAACCGCTTGAAGTTCTCGATCGTGATTCGGCGGATCACCCGAGGTCCTCCACGCTCATTACGCTCGTTACGGCAACCGGACGCGCGGGAATCCGGCGCCGGATGACGGCCAGTGATCCATGGGACGACTCATGAGGCAGACGCTCAACCAGAATACCGCAGCGACACAAACGACGGCGGCGACTGACGCCAAGCTTCGGACAGCCGTCCCAGGTTCCACCGACCCGTGTTCGGTCGATCCGGCCCTGAAATTCGCTTCGAAGCCGACGGCGACGACGACGATCAGAACCGGGACGTCGCTCGTCGCGGCCATCGTGTCGTTACCTGAAATCGAAGATGTCCTCGGCCTCGGGCCGAGACATTCCGTCCTCGTGGTGGCGTTCCCAGATCCCGGCCCACGGGCGCCCGTAGATGTCCGGCACGGTGTAGGCGAACGTCTGGCCGGGCGCCATCGGCGTCGCCTCGCCGTCGAGGGGATAGATCGTCGGAACGCACTCGAGCATCGGAAACGGATCGCCCTCGTTGAGCGCGCCACGCCGGTCCAGGTACTGCACGATGCGGACCGGCTCGACGAACGCCTCCGCGTCGTACAGGACGATCTCGTGCCTCAGGCCAGCGAAGCCGCCGTCCGGGCCCGTGCGCGGAGTGTAGATCTCGATGGTCTGCAACCGGCTGCTGAACTCGTGCTGGCCGTGAGAGATCCAGCCCTGGACGTTGGACGTCCACGTGATGAGCGCCTCGCCGTCCCAGAAGCCGATCGTCTCGCCCAGCCACTGCGGCACGTCGGGGCCGAGCCGCGGAACGACGCCGTCCACGTTGAATTCGCGTCCGATGTGGATCTGCGTGATCAGCGTCTTGGCCGCGTTCCGGATGTCGAGGACGAGGTCCGGGGTCACGACGATGTTGACCGTGCCGCCCCCGTACTGCGAGATCCGGCGCATGAAGCCTTCCGGCCAGCAGTAGGCGCCCGGCCACTGCGCCGCGTTGCTGCCGGCGTAGTGGTACATCTGCTGCACCAGCCGCCGCTGATACTCGGGCGTCAACAGCGACAGGCAGGTCGGTATCTGCAGGACGGCGCCGTGGATCCACGTCGCGGTCTTCTCCCTCTGGCGCTGGTAACGTCCGTTCCAGTCCGGCAGCGTGGCCCGCGTGTAGGCGGTGGGGCCGCCGCGCGTGCCCGCCTCCTCCAGCAACCGGGCGTAGTGCGCCACGGCCGTCGCGAACCCGTACGGGCTGACGATCTCCTCGCGCGGATAGTCCCGGTCGCAATAGCCCCAGGCCGCCGAGGCCGGCGGGTCGTCGCCGATCAGGGGCACTTCGTAGGCGCCCCAGATCTGTTCCAGCCCGACCGTCGAGTTGCAACGGTAGTACCGCGGATCGAACCAGAGTTCCTCGTCCCGGTAGAAGTCCCCGGTCGTGAAGATGTCCACCGGCAGCGGGTCGACGCCCGGCGGTGCGGCGCCGTCGCGCGCGGCATACACCGGCGTGTTGTCCTCGGGGATGCCCGCGCCGGTGAAGTAGCCCTTCCCCTCGGAACCGACGATCACGTCGACGCGCAGCGGGTCGGGGGCGCCACGGCCACTGCTGATCTGCGCCCGGCCCCCCGGGATGGCGGTCAGGGAAACCGCCAGAACCGCCAGAAGACTCCGGACGCTCGTTGTCCTGGACATGGCAACCTCGCGATAGGCGGCACGGCGCGTGGCGGCCCCGTCCGGCCCCCATCAGTCGGGCAGCGCGTACACGTGCAGCGCGAAGCCCGTGGTCGGCGGGTCCACCTGGGGCGTCACCGTGTTGGGAACGAGCCACGGACTGCCGCCGCCGCGCCCCGTGGTCACGGCCACGTACTGCCGGCCGTCCACGGCGAACGACGCCGGGAATCCCTGCACCGCGGTGGCCAGCCGTTCTTCCCAGAGAATCTCGCCGGTGGCCGCGTCGATGGCGCGGAACATCTGCGCCCGGTCCCCGACGAACGCCACGCCGCCCGCCGTGGACAACACGCCGGTCAGGAAAGACGCCGGCTGCTCGATCGCCCACAGTTCCTCCAGCGTATCGACGTCGTAGGCGGCCAGCTTGCCCAGGTTCCCGTCGCTGCCCGGGCTCTCGTAGAACGACCGCCGCGCGCCGCCCGCGCTCCCGTTGCCGTCCAGGTCCGGCGGGTTGGGCACCATGACCTGGCAGGCCTGGACCAGCGGGCTGATGATGCTGTTCGTCGGCGGGTGGTAGCTCATCGCCGGCCAGTTGTGGCCGCCGGCGCTTGTGGGACACGCGTAGACCGGCGTGCCCTCGGATTCGAACAGGATGTCGTCCCGGTAGGTGGGACGGCCCGTCACCGGATCGAAGCTCACCCAGACGTTCTGGAACACGGTCTCCGCGTGTCCGAGATACTCGCCGGTCAGCCGGTCGTGCTTCCAGAGAATCCCGTCCTTGCCGATGCTCAGAACCAGGTTGCGCCCGCCCGAATCGACCAGGACGCGCTCGAACACGACGTCGAGGTCGAGCGCCTCGGCCGGCGCGTGCTGGAAGTACCATTCCAGCTCGCCGGTCTCAACGTCCACGGCCAGCGTGGAGTTGGAGTAGAGCCCGTCGGCCGTCGTGCCCCGCGTCAGCGTCATCCAGGGCTTGGCCTGCGCGGTCCCGACGTAGGTCAGGCCCAGCTCCGGATCGTAGCTCGGCGTGATCCACATTTCGCCGCCCATGCGCGTCCGGTTGGAGAGGTTGCCCCACGTGTCCCCGCCGGGCTCGCCGATCCGCGCGATCGTCGGCCGCCGCCAGAGCTGCTCGCCCGTCTGGGCGTCATACGCGCTCAGGAAGCACTTTTCCTGGCCGTAGCGGGAACATCCCCCCATGCCGATGACGACGCGCCCGTCGGCGACGATGGGACCGCTGGAGTTGCCGCGGCCCTCGAAGATCACGGTCTCCCATACCGGCTCGCCCGTCACCGCGCTGAGCGTGCGGACGGTGTCGCCCGCGGCCAGGTAGATCTTGTCGTCGTATATGGCGATGCCGCGGCGGGCGATGTTGCGTCCCAGGTTGTTCTGCCAGATCACGTCTCCCGTTGCGCCGTCGATCGCCTGGATGATGCCGCCGGTGTGCGCCAGGTAGACGACGCCGTTGTAGGCGATCGGGGCCGGCTGGTTGGTTCCCGGCTCGTTCATCGGTATGCGGTAGACCAGCTCCAGGTCGGCGACGTTGGCGGTCGTGATCTCATCGAGCGGCGAGAAGCTGGTCGCGTGAAAGTCGCGGCGGATCATCGGCCAGTCGCCGGGATCCGGATCGCGCAGCGTCTCGGCGTCGAGCGGCTCGAAATCGGGAACGGCGCCACGGACGGCCATGCCTTCGGGGGCCAGGAAACCGCCGCGCTGCACCGCGCCCGAGACCGGCGTCACGGCGAGGCTGGCGCCGGCCAGCAGAATCAACACGCTGTTCTTACGACTCCACATCGATTCCTCCGGAGGATCGTGCTTCGGTGACGGGGACTCTACCGCAGAAACCACCCCTGCAAGTGGCCGTTCTCGGTTCCCTCGCTGTCCAACTGCACGTACAGCCGTCCGTCCTCCAGCGCCCGTACCTGCTCGGGGTCAAGGCGCACCGACCCGGTGATGATCCCGCTGCGGCCGTCCTCGGCCGTCTCCACGTTCAGGTCGAACACGGCGTCGCCCATGACGGCCGTCATCATCCCCATGTGGATCCGCGCCACGGTGGCGGCCGAGGCCAATCCCTTGAACGTTCCGGTCAACGCCAACGTCGGGCCGTCCAGCGACCACCAGACGTCGCCGGAACCCGCCACGGTCGCCCGCGGCACGCCGTAGGGCGGGGCCGACGCCAACCGGGACCGGACCAACGCCGCATCCTGAGCCGCTGCCGTGCCGAATGCCGTCGCGCCCGCCGCCAGCAGCGCCGTCAACGACCATGTCGCGAGTTGCCTGGATCGCATGCACCCACTCCGTATCGCGGATTCGAGAATTGTCAGCATCGGCCGTGGGGCGCCGGGTGTCAAAGGAAATCTCGCCGACGGCGGAATCGCCGGCCCCCATGGCCGATCGACGATTGTTCAATTGGCCCCACGCCGGAGTCCACATAAGATATAGCTATGAAGACCATACAGATCACGATGGATGAAGATTTGCTGGCCCGACTCGACGAGGCGGACGAAGTCCGCCGGAAGGGCCGATCGGCCGTGCTTCGCCAAGCCGCGCGAGAGTACCTGTCTCGCCGACGCCGGAGGGAGATCGCCCGGCAGTATCGGCAGGCCTACGGCGCCGACCCGGCTCTCGGAGACGATTTCAAGGGGTGGGAGGACGAAGGCGCATGGACGGACGAATAAGACGCGGCGAAATCTGGCTGTATTCGTTTTCCCGCCCCGACAAGCGCCGCCCGGTTCTCGTTCTGACGCGCCCCGAAGTGATCGAGCTATTGCACACGGTGATGGTGGCGCCGGTCACATCCGTCATTCGCGGAGCGCCCAGCGAAGTGCTCGTCGGAGTGGACGAAGGTCTGAAGACGGTTTCGGCCGTGAACCTGGACCACGTCCAGACCGTCGAGACGGCGCGTTTGAAGGGCTTCGTGGGTACGGTCGGACCGGAGAAGATGAACGACGTGTGCCGGGCCCTCGCCGTCGCCGTCGCGTGCGGGGGCTGAAACCGTGTCAATACTTTTACAATCCACCGCTCCGGGCGGAATTGACTTGGCCTGTGGCCGATGCTAGCGTCCGAAAGGAACTTCTTCCCTGAAGTCGGTCTTATCACTTGAACCGGGAGTAGTGGCGTGAGTAGAGGAACGACGATCCCCGCGGCCGCTCTGGGCGCCGCGGCAATGTTGCTGAGCCACGTCGCCGCGGCTCAGACCAACGTGACCAGTGTTCAACCGGGATTCGCCGTCGATTTCGCCGGCGAATGGGTGGTTCGCAACAACGAAGACCCGGGCCAGCCGCCGCTGGGCGACTATCTCGGCATCCCGTTCAACGAGGCCGGACGGCTCCGCGCGGAGGCCTCGGCCGAATCGATGTGGGGGACCGTCGAGTACCAGTGCCGGCCGCACTCGGCGCCGCACCAGTGGCGCGGCGTCGGCGGCGCCCGCATCATGAAGGAGATCGATCCGCAGACGCGCACGCTCACGGCGTACCACGTCGAGTTCTGGCGCTCGATGCGGCGGCCGATCTACCTGGACGGCCGGGGGCATCCACCGGCTTGGGCGCCCCACTCCTGGACCGGCTTCTCGACCGGAGAATGGGTCGGCAACACGCTCAAGGTCACGACCACCCACCTGAAGGACGGCTACCTGAAGCGCAGCGGGCCGCAGACCAGCGACATGTACACGATGACCGAGTACATCACGCGGCACGGCGAGTTCCTGACCATCTTCATGATCGTC
>JAJEDW010000349.1 GCA_022821265.1 Acidobacteriota bacterium | reverse complement strand
CGATCCCCCACGTGCCGACATCATAGAATCCGGCCGCTAGGAGCTGCCGCGTACGCAGATCGGCCGTCGACGGCTGCACCGCGCCCGCCCGTGGATAGTTGGCCATGCCCCGGAACTGGAGCGTCCGGGCCTGTGCGAATTCCACCTGGAAGCGCAGACGCGGCGTGAAGCGATACCCGCCGGCGACGTGCGCCGCGGGCGCCGGACGGAAATCGCCCGACGTGAAGATCTCCGGCCGGCCGTAGAGACTGGCGTGACCGTCGTCCGCGCCGTCGGCGAACCGCGCGCCTTCGGGCCCAAGCACCCCCAGGCCGATGCTCACGTACGCTCCGCGCTCCGCGGGCGCCTGGCCATGCGCCACGCCCACCCACGGCGTCTCTCCCGCCGACAGAACCCACAACGCCGCAACCACCGCGCCAACCTCTATCTTCCGCATCCCGTTCGCTCCTTCGTGACTCGAGGAATGAGCCGACCGCCAATATCTCATAACCGGCCCCACGCGGTTCTTCTCTCTCTTCGGTCGGATTCTCCGGGCGCGGGCGCCCGGGCGACGCCCCGAGCGCCTGCGCGGATCCGGGAATTCGAGCCATCCTTGGCCCCTGACGTAGAATTCAGCGCATGGACCCACGCCCGAGTTCGCCCGAAGTCGTTACGAATACTGCCGTCGTTCTCCGGCGCGCGAACCGGGCGGCCGCCCGGTGGACCGCTGGCCGTTGGCGTCTCGGCGTCGCAAGCCTGATCGCGGCCGGAGGCCTGCCGATCCTGGCCGACCCGGCGCATGCGCAGCCAGGAGGATTCTACGTCGGCGCGCCCATGGCGGCCGATCGCCTGGAAGTACGCTATGACAAGGCCGTCGACAACACCGACCCGCGCAACATGTCGCCGAGCCGCGGCGAGGTGTATCGGGCCGACGCGTCGGCCGCCGGCGCGACGGGCAGCATCGGCTTCCTGGCCGGCTATCGCGTTCCGTTCGGTGACGGCGGCGCCTACCTGAGCGGCGAGGGGGACCTGGCCTTTGCCGGCGGCACGGTGCGTGGACGCCTGGAGGGCGCCGGATTTTCCGCGGAACGGACGCAACTGGGGGAGAACTGGCCCGAGGATTGGACCTTCGAGGCGCGTCGAAGCTACGGCTTCACGGTGCGGCTGGGCGCCGGAGTCCGGCCCGGGTCCGGCTTGAGCCTGTACGCTCTCGGCGGCCTGCGCCGCCTCGACGCGCGCTTCGGCGTGGACTATGTCGGCTGCTTCAGTCTGTCGCCGTGTACGGCGGCGTCCGAACTCGTTCCTCGGGCGGACAGCTACGACGAGAGCTTCACCGGATGGACGGCCGACGCCGGCGTGGAGCAGCGGTTCGGCGGCGGCGCGGCGATTCGGGGCGAGTTCCGATACACCGGTTACGGCGGCACGGAGCGGGTGATTCCGTACGACGATCTCGCCATCCGGGTGCCGATCGCGCTGAAGTCCTCGGGCGTGCGCTTCCAGGCGAGCGTGCTCTGGTACTTTTGAACCGCGACGGCGCGCTCGCCGCCGAATAGGCGGTCTTCGGCCCGGCGCATCGCGGCGTCGGCGATGTCGACGACGAGTGACTGGAGCGGGAAGGTCGAACTCCTCAGGTAGGACTCGAACCTACAACCCTTCGGTTAACAGCCGAATGCTCTACCATTGAGCTACTGAGGAACACCAACGCCCGGAGGGCGTCAGAGCCGATTCAGATTAGCAAAGGGCCTGGGAAAAATCCACAGCGCCCGGCGCCCTCACGTCCGGAGCCGGGCGACGGTGGAGCCGCGGTCGGGCCAGTCCCGGTACTCGACGACGTCCGGGTGCCGGGCCAACGCGGAGCGGACGATCTCGCGCGCAACGCCGATGCCGCGGCCGTGGATGATACGGACCTCGGAGAACCCCTTCCGCACCGCCTGGTGGAGGTACTCCTCGACCACGGCCTTGAAGTCTCTCGGCTGGAAGGAGTGGAGGTCGATCGTGTCCTCGATGGGGACCTCGTGCATTCCTGATATTCTATGGCCTTCGCCATGAAGTACTTCGTGCGCACCTACGGCTGCCAGATGAACGTGGCCGACTCGAACGAGATGGCGCGGCATCTCCGGGCCCGCGGCTTCTCGGCGACGGCCGATCCCGACGACGCGTCGATCTTCCTCGTCAACACCTGCACGGTGCGCCAGCACGCCGAGGACCGGGCGTTCTCCGAGATCGGGCGGCTGAGGCGGTGGAAGGCGGCGCGGCCGGACCGCAAGGTCGTCGTCACGGGTTGCGCGGCCGAACGGACGCGGGTCTTCCTCGAGCGCCGGTTTCCGCACATCGACCTGGTGGCCGGCGCCCGGTCGATCGAATCCTTCGGCGAGGCCGTCGACCGGCTGCTCTCGAACCGGCCGACCGACGAAAGCCTGGACTACGCGGCGGGGTCCCCGGACGGCCGGGTGGCCGACTTCGTGACGATCATGCGCGGGTGCAACTACTCGTGCGCCTACTGCATCGTTCCCTACGTGCGCGGCCGGGAGAGCTACCGCCCGATGGGCGAGATCCTGGACGAAGTCCGGGAGCGCGTCGACGAAGGCGTCCGCGACGTCACGCTGCTCGGCCAGACCGTCAACTCGTATCACCGCGACGGCCGGGCCGGCCGGAACACCGACTTCGCGGACCTGCTCGAAGCCGTGGGCGAGGTCGACGGCGTGGAACGCGTCCGGTTCATCAGCCCGCACCCGTTCTACATGACCGACCGCGTCATCGAGGCCATGGCCGCCGTGCCGGCCGTATGCGAAGGCCTGCACCTGCCGGTCCAGTCCGGGTCCGACGCGGTCCTCGGCGCGATGCGCCGCAACTACACGCGCGAGGGCTACCTGGATCTCGTCGGCAAGCTGCGCCGCGCCATGCCCGGCATCGTCCTGTCCACGGACGTCATCGCCGGTTTTCCGGGCGAGACCGAGGACGACTTCCGTCACACGCTGTCGCTGCTCGAGGCGGTGGGTTTCGACTGGTGCTTCGTGTTCAAGTACTCCCCGCGTCAGGGCACGCCGGCGGCGGAGCGGCCGGCCTGGCCCGAGGCGCTCGTCGAGGAACGCCACCGGGTCTGCCTCGACCTTGCCGAGGGCATCGGGCGGGAACGGCGGCGGCGCCTGGTCGGGACGATCCAGGACGTCCTGGTCGAAGGCGACGGCGCGGGACGCACCCGCGGCAACTACAAGGTGCAGATCGATGGGCGCGCGGCGGCGGGCAGCACCGTGCCCGTCCGCGTGAGCAACGCCGACCGCGTGACGCTGGAAGGCGAGCGCGTGGACATTGCCGTGGGCGCGTCGTCGGACCCGCCGTCATCATGCGTCACTCTTGCGCGATCACCCAGTCCGTGATGAGCCGTCGGTCCCTCTGACGCTTGCCACCGTTCCGAATCCGGCGGCTTCCGACTACCGCAGCCGTTTCCGGCTCAGGCGGTTGCCGTTCGACCCCGTGCAGAGAAGCGCCGTGATGCGGTGGACCATATCGTGCGCCGCGGTGACGCTTGGCTGCCTTGTGCCGGCCAGAACGGAGCCGCCACCGCGTTTTACAATACGGACGATGTCAGGCAAGATCCCGGGAGAGGAGCGCCGTCATGGAAAACCGAAACATCGGAATCCGGCTCGAGGGTCAGGACATTCCAGTCGACGCCTTTCTCGACGCCGCCAAGAGTTTCTGCGGCTTGTTGTCCGATCTGGACGACGCGGTGCCGGGTGGCGTGGAGCCCCTCAACTGGCGGATCGCCGGAATGAGTCTAGGCAGCGCGAACCTGACGATCGAACCCATGCCGAAGGGCGAGAGCGGCGGGGACCGCGGCGACACGGTCATCGCCACGGCGCTCTCCGGGCTCGCGACGATCGAACAGGAGGGCCGGCGCCCCGAACACTTTACAGACGACGCCTTGAAGAAGGCGAAGGATCTGGTTCGGGGCATTGACGGCGCCATTGATGACATTTCGTTGTTCGGAAACACCCGCGGCGGCAGCGTGCGAACGCTGACGCTCACCACCCGCACGGCCGATAACGTCCATCGACTGCTGGGTACTGCCTATGCGGCGGCCGGGTCGATCGAGGGAACGCTCGAGACGCTCAGTATTCACGGAGGGCCGATGTTTGCCGTATACGACGTCATGACGGCTCGCCGCATTCAATGTAATTGCGACCGCAAAACCCTGGATCGGTTGCTGACGCATTTGGGGAGCCGGGTCTCGGTCAAGGGTGAGCTCAGATTCAACAGGCGCGGTGAACCGTCGACCGTCAATGTCGAGTCGTTCGATCCCTTGGGCGGAAACGAACTTCCGCAAGCCGAGCATCTGCGCGGTTCGTTCGCCGGCGACAAGGTCAAGCTGGACGAATGGTCCGACTACATTAGAAAAAGGTGATGCCGACGGGAGGAATCGTTCGACGATATTGGGACGCGTCGTGTTTCCTCACGCTTCTCAACGACGAAGTCGGGGCGGCGGAATGCCAGGACATTCTTGACGAGGCGAAGGAACAGAAGACCGTGATCTGTGTCTGCCCGCTCGTGCAGGTCGAGGTCGTACGGCCCCGGGGGTCATCGAGCCCGGTATCGCAAGCTGTGCGTGACAACATCCGGTCGTTCTTCGAGAACGATTACATCAAGTGGCGGATCATCGACCGCCGCATCGCCGACTCTGCCCAGAGGCTATGCTGGGAACACGGATTGCACCCCCGGGACGCGATCCATCTCGCAGCGGCTCTGGATCTTGACTGCGATCTGCTCGAAGCGTACGACCACGACTTGTTGAAGTTGGACGGACGTGTTCCGAACGTGTCGCTACGGATACGACGGCCGCGCGGGAAGGCCCAGCCGGAGCTGTTCGGGAGCCCGTGAGGTTCGATCCGGCACGTGATCGAATCACAAGACCCAGCGGCAAGCCGACTCCTCGGACACGCGCAGCGTTCATCGCGGCGGGCCGGTAACGGCGTCCGCAGCCATCGGCACATGGAACTCCCACGACATGATGCAGCCATCGCTCCATGCCTTGTCGCCTCACGGCGAGAAACGCCGCGGCCGCCAATAGGCGGTTAGAAGGCTTCCAGTGTTTGGGAATCCCTCCATCGCGAACGGCGGTGGAAGACGCCGCTACCGTGTGCATGTCGCGTCGCGAACGATCGCCACGCCCGCCTTGGAGCCTGTCGTGAAACCCCTGCTGCATTCGACCGGCGATGCATCCCATCCGGACTGCGTTGCTCGTCGGTCACATATCGGGAATATGCTCCCTTCTCGCGCCTTGCCGGACGGGCGCCTCACCGGTCTCGGTGCGACGCGGGGTTTCACCACAGGCTCCTAGATTTCGATTTCCTGCAGGTCCCGCGCGGTCGTGATGTTCTCGTACACCGGCCGCGCGGCGTCGGCGATCTTCCGGACCTGCTTGCGGTCGTAGCGGCTGCTGAAGTGCGTGGCGATCAGCCGCTCCGTCCCCGCCTCCCGGGCCACGCGCGCGGCGTCCTCCATCGTCGAGTGCTTCCGCTCCCGCGCCATGCCGACGCCGTCCGGCCCGAACGTCGTCTCGTGAATCAGCACGGTCGCGTCGCCCGCGAGGTCGATCGAGCGCTCGGAGAACTGCGTGTCCAGGCAGTAGGCGATCGACTTGCCGGGGCGCGGCAGCCCGAGCACGTCGGCCGGCTGGATCGTTCGCCCGTCGTCCAGAGTCACCGGACGCCAGTTCTGAAGC
>JAJEDW010000157.1 GCA_022821265.1 Acidobacteriota bacterium | reverse complement strand
GCCGGTCCCCGCCAGCTCGGTCCCGAGCGATTGCGAGAACGACAGCAGGAACGCCTTGGAAGCGGCGTACACGGACTGGAGCGGCACGGGGGCGAAGGAATAGACCGACGCGACGTTCAGGATGCGGCCGCGGCCGCGGCGGATCATGCCCGGCAACAGCGTGCGCGTGAGCCGGAGCGCCGCGTGGACCTGCAGGTTGACCAGGCCGAGGTTGTCGTCGATCGGGCTCGACGCGAAGTCTCCGTGGATGCCGAAGCCCGCGTTGTTGACCAGCACCTCGTAGCGGCGAGGTGCGGCGGCCAGGGCGCCGACGAGCGCGTCGACGCCCCGCGGCTCGGACAGATCCGCGGCGACGACGTGGGTGGCCGCCTTCAGTCCGGCGCATTCGGCGGCGACCCCCTCCAGCGCGTTCCGGTCGCGTCCCGTCAGGACCACGTTGAATCCGCCGGCCGCGAACTCCAGGGCCAGGGCCCGGCCGAGCCCCGACGAGGCGCCGGTGATGACCACCCACCGGGCGTCGTCGTCCATTATGCGCCGAGGTCCTGGTTGCCGGCGCCGAACAGGTTCGTGGGATCGAGCGTCCTCTTCAGATCCCGTTTCCATTCCAGCGCCGTCTCGGACATGATCCGGGGCAGGTAGGCGCGCCGCAGTTTGCCGACGCCGTGATGGTGCGACAGGGACCCGCCGGAGCGCAGGATCTCGTCGCGGGCCGTGTTCTCCAGCTCGAGGTACACCTCCTGGGGATTCGGCACGCCCTTGTAGTAGAACCCGAAATAGAAGTAGATGCACACACCGGTGCGGTAGATCTGCGTCACGCGGGCCGTGACGTACGGTTGGCCCGGCAGGCCGCGTTTCGCGTACTCCGCCTTCAACCGGCGCTCCACGTTCCGGACCATCGGCATCGCGTCGGTCCAGGCCACCGAGGTCTCGAACGATTCGGCGATGATGTAGTAGTTCATCAGGAAGTCGCGGATGTAGGCGATGCTGTAGGTGAGCTGATATCCGCGCCGTCCGTTCTCGCTTCCGGCCTTCAGGCCGCCGTGCCGGGCCGCGATGCGGTAGAGCGCGCGCTGTTGACGGCGGACCTCTTCACGCGAGCCTTCGAACACGAGCGTGCACAGCACCATCCGGTCCGGCCGGAAGCCCCGGACCCGGGTGACGAAGAAGTTCTGGACGCGGCTCTTGAGCGCCGCCAGACCGCCCGTCGACCGCGGTTTCAGCGCGTATCCGAACTGGAACTGCATGTTGTCGACCAGGCGCACGCTCGCCGGGGGCGTGGCCTCGCGTGCAAGGTCGTACATGAACCGGAAGCCGTCCTCGAAGGCCGGGAACAGGACCGAGCCGTATTCCTGGGCCTCCGGTAGCGGGAAGATCTTGACCACCGCCGAGGTGACGATGCCCAGCGTGCCCTCCGAGCCGAACAGCAGCCGGCGCATGTCCAGGCCGGTCGACTCGCGCGGAGAAACGCCGGCGCGTTCGAGCCGGCCCGAGGCGGTGGCGACCTCGATGTCCAGGATCAGGTCCTCGATGTTGCCGTAGCGGTTCTTCTTCATGCCGCTGGCGTTGGTGGCGACCCATCCGCCCAGGGTGGAGAACTCGACGCTGTCGGGCTCGTGCCCCATCGTCACGCCGTGCCGGGCCAGCTCGGCCATGATCCGCCGTCCCGGGGCGCCGGCCTGGATCTTGGCCATCATGTTCTGCGTGTCGATCCACAGGATGCGGTTCATCCGGCGCATGTCCACCGACACGATCGCGCGCCGCTCCTCGGCGCGGCAGCGGAGCGCGTCGCTCACGTTGGTGCCGCCGCCGTAGGGAATCAGCGAAACGTCGTGCCCCTTCGCCGCTTCGATCAGGCGCGTGACGTGGTCGTCGGCTTCCGGGTACACCACCAGATCCGGGACGCGGCCGATCTCACCGTACTTGATGGCGTACATCTCTTCCTGCGTGTGGCCGTGCCCGTGGCGCAGCCGGACCTCCGCGGCGTCGTCGACCTGGTCCGGCGCGAGGAACCCGGCGACCTCCGCGCGGAATTCCGGCGCGGGCCGCGGGTCGGGAATCCGGGTCGGATATCGCGGGGCGTTGACGTCGTCGGGATCGAGATGGGTCTCCAGGACCTCGCGGACCCAGGGCAGGAAGCGCGGCAGCTCCTTGCCGCTCAACTCGTAGCGGTCGCCGCGAATCGTGACGTGGCCGTTCTCATTGAATTCGAAGCGCGTGTCCCGGAACCCCCAGACGTCAAGGCTTTCGGCCTCGTCCGGAGACTCCGCGGGGGGCGGGTCCGGAACGATGCGGGACGAGTCTGGGTCGGTCGCGGGGGGCGCACCGCCGCCGGGGGATGTTTCCGCAGAACTCAAAGCGGCATTCTAACCGCAATCGGCATGCCGCCCGAACCCGAATTGCCGGATTCGGGCGGCGTCCCCCGTCTATAATGATCGTCGCCCATGGACAAGGCCGCTTTCTACGACCTGGACGGCACGCTGCTGGACTGCAACCTGGTTTCGACGCACGCCTACTACGCCCGCAACGACCGGTCGCCGCTGAAGAGCGCGTACCAGTTCACGAAGGTGCTGGCCAGCGTCCCGTTCCTGTTCATGTTGAGCCTCTACTCGCGGGCGTTGTTCACCGCGGCGTCCTTCCGTGCGTACCGGGGCATGCACCGGGACCGCCTGGTCGGCCTGGCCGACGACCTGTTCGAAGTGACGCTCAAGCCGTCGATCTTTCCGCACGCCCGCGAGTTGATCGAAACGACCCGCGCGCTGGGCTACCGCAACGTCCTGGTCACCGGCACGCTGGACTTCACGATCCGTCCCGTGGCGCTGCACTTCGGGATCGACGACGTGATCTCGAACCGTCTCGAGTTCAAGCGCCACGTGGCCACCGGGCGCGTTCACGGCAAGCTGCTCGCCGAGAGCGAAAAGGCGCGCGCCGTGAGGGAATACGGCGAGCGCGAGGGACTGGACCTGAACCGGTGCTGCGCCTTCTCCGACAGTGCGGCCGACGTGCCGATGCTCTCGGCCGTCGGTCACCCCGTGGCGACGAACCCCACGCGCCGGCTGCGCCGCATCGCCCATCGGAACGGCTGGCCGATTCTCGATCTGGACGCGTCGCCGCCGCGCTTCCCGTCCTTTCTGAAACCCGCGAGTTCGCACTGAGGCCATGATCCGCGTCCGGAGCCTCGTCAAGACGATCGACACCGGAACGCACCGCGTGGAGATCCTCCGGGACATCAGCTTCGACGTCCCGGCGTCCCAGGTCCTGGCCGTCATGGGCCCGTCGGGAAGCGGCAAGAGCACGCTGCTGGGCATGCTGGCGGGACTGGACTGGCCCACGTCGGGCTCGGTCGCCATCGACGGCGTCGAGATCACGTCGCTCGACGAGGACGCGCTGGCCGAGGTCCGCGGCCGCAAGATCGGCTTCGTCTTCCAGGCCTACCAGTTGATTCCCACGCTGACGGCGCTGGAGAACGTCCTGCTCCCGGCCGAGATGCTCGGCGCCGGCAACGGCGTCCGTCCGGGGCCCTCCCGCGCGCGCGCCCTGCTCGAGAGCGTGGGTCTGTCCGATCGGCGCGATCACTATCCGGCTCAACTCTCCGGCGGCGAGCAGCAGAGGGTGGCCGTGGCGCGCGCCTTCATGATGCAACCGTCCGTGCTTCTGGCGGACGAGCCGACCGGGAACCTGGACAGCGAGAACGGGAACCACGTGCTGGAGCTGCTCTTGAAGCTGAACCGCGACGAAGGCGCCACGCTGGTCCTGGTGACGCACGACCGGGAACTGGCGTCACACGCCGACCGGACGATCACGTTGAAGGACGGGCGGATCGTGGGGGACGCGTGAGGTTCGCCATCCGCATGGCGTGGCGCGAGGCGCGCGCCGCGCGCGGCCGCTTCGTCTTCGTGATCCTGGCCGTCGCCGCCGGCGTGGGCGCGTTGACCGGCGTCAAGGGCTTCAACGAGTCGGTGCGGCACACGCTGCTCGCCGAGGCCCGCACGCTGATGGGCGCCGACCTCTCCGTGCGCCTGCAGGTGGAGCCGACCGCCGAGGAACTGGCCTACCTCGACGGCCTTCGCGGCCGGGGCATCGACTACACCCCCGTCACCGAGACCGTGTCGATGGCGTCGTCGTCGGGGGTGACGCAGCCGCTGCTCAGCTCGATCAAGGCGGCCGATCTCGCCGAGTATCCCTACTACGGCCAGCTGGAGCTCGATCCGCCCGTGGCGGGGCTGACCGATGCCCGGGTGGCGGTTTCGCGCGACCTGCTCCTGCGCCTCGGCGTCGACGTCGGCGACGGGATCCGGGTCGGCGCCGGCGACTTCACGATCGCGGCGGTGTCGGTCAGCGAGCCCGATCGCATGACGACCGGTTTCACGTTGGGGCCCCGCGTGCTGATGACGCGGGACGCCTTCGACCGGGCGGGCTTGAACGTGCCTGGAAGCCGCGCCACGCGCCGCCTCCTCGTGCGGATTCCCGACGCGGCGGATCCGGAGGCGGTGCGCGAGGAGCTGTCCGACGTGTTCGGGCGGCGCGCCCGCGTGTCGGACTACACCGAGGAGAACCGGACGCTCTCGCGCGGCCTGCGGCGCGCGACCACGTTCCTGAGCCTGGTCAGCCTGATCGCCCTGATCGTCGGCGGCCTGGGCGTGGCGACGTCGATCGAAGGACACATCAAGCAGAAGATGGATTCCATCGCCATGATCAAGTGCGTGGGCGGGCGATCCGGGCAGATCATGCGCATCTACCTGGCGCAGGCGCTGTTGCTCGGGTTCGCGGGCAGCCTCGCCGGCGTGGTTCTCGGTTTCGGGATCCAGGCGGTGTTCCCGCGCTTCCTGGTGGCGTACTTCGACGTCGACGTCAACCTGATCGTGTCCTGGGCGCCCCTCGTCCAGGGGATCCTCGCCGGGATGTTGACGGCGCTCCTGTTCACGATTCCGCCGCTCCTGTCGATTTCCGACATCCGCCCGGCGCTGATCTTCCGGAGGGACATGGACGAGGCGGCGCCGAGGCCCCGGGACTGGAAGTCCCCCGCCTCGTTCGCCGCC
>JAJEDW010000101.1 GCA_022821265.1 Acidobacteriota bacterium | reverse complement strand
TCTTCAGCGTCCTCGGCGGCCTCATCGTCGAAGGTCGCAATCACCGCGAGCTTCTCGAAATCCTGCGCCCGGACCTGGGAACGCGCGAAGATTTCGATCGCCTCATCAACGAAACGGATTATCGCTTTCTGCCGGAAGATCTGTATGGGGACGTTCGGCCCTGCCTGATCGAATTGAAGCGCCGCGGCTATTACGTCGGCGTCGCGGGAAATCAGGCGGTCGAGCGCGAGGACGACGTTCGAGGCATGGGATTGACGGCGGACTCCATCGCGACCTCCGGCCGATGGGGGGTCGCAAAGCCGGAACCGGCCTTCTTTGAGCGCGTCATCGCCGAGTGCGGGTACCCGGCCGGTGAGATCGTGTACGTCGGCGACCGCGTCGACAACGACATCGTTCCGGCGGACCGGGCCGGCATGATCCCGGTCCACATCGTCCGGGGGCCGTGGGGCTATATCCACCGGGATCGCGCCGACGCACGACGGGCGCGGGCGCAGATCCGGACGCTGTCGGAGTTGCCGGCGGCGGTCGAGAATCTCTGACGCATGGGAGCGGTCGGGTCAAGGAGAATCCGGATGACGGAACACACCGGGCGCGGCGTTTACGGTGGATCGCTTGTGGGCGAGTTGCGCCACGCCGTTCGTCGATTGGCGAATCGTCCGGCCGCGTCGTCAACGGCGGTGTTGACCTTGAGTCTGGCGATCGGGGCGGCGGTGTCCATGTTCGGCGTGATCGACCGTACGTTGATCCGGCCGCTGGATGTGCCCGACCCGTCACGCCTGGTCACGGTGCGTCAACCGGCCGACGTTGGCGGCGTGGAGGTGCAGCGCACGGGGATGTGGTGGTCCGTTTACGAGCGCATGCTCGCCATCCCGTGGTCGACGTTGAGCGCCATCGGCGCTTCCAGCGACCGCATCGCGCCGGACGTCGAGGTGCAATTCGCGGCGTTCGGCGATGATGCGCCCATCGAGCGCGTTCGGGGCTTGTTCGTGACCGCGAACTACTTTCGCGTTCTGGGACTGAGGCCGGCCGCCGGCCGCGACTTCGCGCCGGTTGACGACACGGCCGGGGCCCCTCCGACCGCGATGCTGAGCCATCGCGTTTGGCGGGCCCGGTTCGGGAGCGACGACGCAATACCGGGCCGGACGATCCACGTCAACGGCGTCACGGTTCGCATCATCGGCGTGGCGCCGCCCGGCTTCGGCCGCATCGTTCTCGGCGGCGCGCCTCCCGAGTTGTACTTCCCCTTGCATGCCGCGCCTCGTTTGCTTGAAGCCAGTGGTGTGACCGTCGCTCCCGAGGAAGGGCGAATATTCTTCGGAGACTGGCCGAACGCTGTCGCGTCTCCGGTTTCTCCCATCATGACGTTTGGAAATCGTGGGGCGCATCCGGGAGGGGGCGGGACTGGAGCAGGCCCAGGCGGAGTTCGCCGCCCGTGCCGATGACGGGGAGGGGCGCGAGTTGATTCGGCTCAGCGACATCGCGTTGCCGTTGGACTCGCGAGCCGATCTCGGGCGGTTGCTGACGTTGCTGGCCGCGGCGGTCACGTTGGCGCTGCTGATCGGATGCGCCAACCTGGTCGGTGTTCTGAGGGCGGGAGCGGAACGTCGGAGCGGGGACTTGGCCGTGAGCGCGGCACTGGGGGCTGGCAGACTCCGTCTGGCGCGCGGCGCTGTCCTGGAGGCGATGTTGTTGGGTTTGGCGGGCGGATGCGCGGGACTCGTTCTGGCGCGGTGGATCGACCGTGCGATGTTCAGCCTCGTGCTCCCGGGCGGCGTTCCCATGGTGTCACCGGATGTCGGCGTGGACGGGCGCGTGGTGCTGATCACCGTGTTGACGTCGGTGACCGCCGTGATCGTCATCAGTTCGGGTTCGGCTTCGGCTTGGGCCCGGGTCAATGTCGTTCAGGCATTGCAGCGGAGAGCCGCGTCGCCGCGCCTGCGCGCGACGCAGTGCCTGGTCGCCGTGCAGATAGGGCTGAGCGTCTTGTTGGTGTTCGGCGCTCTACTGTTCGTACGGAGTGTCCGGGAAGCGCTGGACGCCGACCTGGGTTTCGAGCCCGAACGCTTGTTGTCGTTGACCGCGGACTGCGGGCCAAGACTCGGTTGTGCCGAAATCGGCAACGTGAGTTGGGATTCGCGGATGAGTTCGGTGCGCGTTCCGGGCGCGTTGACGGTGGCTTCGGTGGAAGCCTTGGCGGAACGCATACGCGCGATTCCCGGAATTGCATCGGTCACCGTTGCGCCGACTCCGATGCGGCATGGCAGTAACAGATCCGAGACTGAGTTGCGCGTCGACGGCGAGACGATCGAACTGGCGACGCCGTTGGACGTGATCTACGCGGACGCGAGTTATTTCGAGGCCCTCGGCCAGGACGTGGTTCGAGGCCGCCCGTTCGGCGGGGCCGATACGCTCGCGTCGGCGCCCGTCGGGATCGTCAACGAGTCCATGGTGCGCCGATTCTGGCCGGATGGAGACGCGCTGGGGCGGGAGTTCGCGCTCGGGTCGGACGCACCGGTCACGGTCGTGGGCGTCGCGGAAGATGTCCGGTTGAGGGGCCTCCGCGAAGAGGCGCCTCCGATCGCCTACATGGCTCGGACTCAGGACCCGTTTTCCGAGTCGGGGCGGATCGCGGCGCTCGCTCGGGCGGATCTGATGTTGCGTGCCGCGACCGATTCGGCGCCGCTTGTCGCGCCACTCGAGCGCGCCGCGGCGGAGGTGGACTTGGCCATCGCCGAGGTCGTGTCCATGGACGACCACGTCGCCGTTCTGCTCATGCCGCAGAGGACGGGCCGGGCCTGGCTGGTCGTGCTGGCCGTGGTGGGGTTGTCCCTGTCCCTGGTCGGTGTCTACGGTCTGGTCTCGATGGCGTCCGCGCGCATGGCGAAGGAGATCGGGATCCGCCGGGCGTTGGGCGCCAGGCCGGGCGCCGTGATGTGGACGCTGGCGCGGCGTGCGCTCTGGCCGGTGGCGATCGGTTTGGCGGGAGGATCGGCGTTGGCGTTTGGGTCGGGGCGGTATGCGGATCGATTCATGTACGGCATCAGCGGTTCCGATCCGGGGACGATCGTGCTGACGGGCGCGTTGCTGGCCTTGGCCGCCGTGGCCGCGGCGCTCGTCCCGATCCGCCGCGCCCTGCGGGCCGGCGTCGTCGACGCGCTGCGAATGGACTAGCCAAGCCGTTCAGGCGATCCTGGCCCGTCGGGCATGGATCCCCCTACGCGATATATGATCGACCCTGAATCGGATCGAAGCGTCATGCGCAGCCGTTGTGCATTTCTGGTGTCGTGTTCGATGATTTCGCTGGCGCTATTCCATGCGCCCGCGCTCGAGGCGCAGGATGTGCTGCGCGTCGAAACGCGCCTGGTGCTGATCGACGTCGTCGTGCGTGACGGTGGGCGGTTCGTTTCGGATCTCTCGCCGGAAGACTTCACGATCTTCGACAACGGTATCGAACAGCAGGTCGCGCTCTTCGAAGTCGTCGTCGCCGAGACGCCGGCGTCGTTCGAACCGGCGGTCAACGGCGTGACGAACAGGGTCGAGGCGCCGGGAGAACGCACGGGCGTCACCGTGCTGCTCGTCGACCAGGTCAACGCGGACCCGGCGACGCAGATCAAGGCACGCGGCGAAGTCCTCGATTTCATCGAATCGGCGGACGCATCCCGTCAACTCGTGGCGATCTACAGCCTCGGCCGCGAGGGTCTGGAGGTTCTCCAGGGTTACACGCGGGATCGGAGCGAACTCAGGGGCGCCGCGTCCCGCATCGAGCCGAAGCAGTCGATCGAGCTGGCGCTGGCCGGGCAGGCCGGGGTGACCGGGCGGTTCGGCGCCGGGGGCGGGGAAGTGGGCCTGGACCCCGAGCTGGAGGATGCCCGGCGGGTCGCGAACGAAGAGAGCGACATCGCGCGGCGGGCGCTGCGTCTCGACCGGCAGGCGGCGCGGCGGTTTCTGGACCGGCGCGTCGCGGTGACCGCGGAGGCGCTCGACGCGATCGCGGCCCAGCTCGACGGTTTCAGCGGCCGCACCAGCCTCGTATGGCTGTCCGGAAGCTTTCCGTTTTCCTTCGACGCGAACAACTACTTCGACAGCCGCACGGAGGTCTACGACGGCGCCGCGGCGCGGCTCGAACGGGCGGGGCGCTCGCTGATTCGCGCGGGAGTGGCGGTCTATCCGGTCGACGCCCGCGGCCTGTTCGCGTTCATGCCTCCGGGCACTGAGACGGTGTTCGCGATCGCGGAGGCCACCGGCGGGCGGGCGTCGGTGAACACCAACGGCGTCACGGAGGCGATGATCGAAGCCGCAGGTGACGCGGCGGCGCGGTACGTGCTGGGCTTCTATCCCTCGGATGGCGCTTCGGACGGGTCGTTCCACACCCTGCGGGTCGAGGTCGCGGGCGAGGGTCGGGATGTCCGACACCGGCGCGGATACTACGGTTTCGGAGCCATGGAGTCGACCGTCGCCCAGCGGCGCGAACGCATGCAGTCGCTGATCCTCAGTCCCCTGGACGCCACCGCCATCGAGCTCGCATCCGAGACCGGCGCCTCGGGCGTGGGAGCCGGGGAACTGGAGACGTGGGTCCGGATCGATCCCGCTGTCCTGGACCTCCAGTTGATCGGGGGTTCATGGGTCGGGGAAGTCGATGTCGCCTGGCTCGTCGCCGGCGAGGGGAACACGCGATCGGAAGTGCGCTACAACACGGCTCGAATCGACATCGCGGACGAGGATCTCGACGCGGCGCGGCGCGATGGCGTCGTCGTTCTCCGTCACATCCATGGCTCGAGCCCCGGCCGTTGGCTCCGCGTCGCCGTTCGGGAATGGACCCGCGACGCCGAGGGATCGCTGTGGGTTCCGTTGGGCGCCGGGTCAGAGAGTGCGGCCCGCTTACCGGTAGCCGACCCGTGAGAGCGTTCGCCAATTCGACGCGGGCTTTGCGGAACAACGGGGTTCCCACGGTGTCCGTTTCTTGAGGGACATCGACGCCCATGCTCTCCGACTTCAGACAGGCCGCGCGGATCCTGATGCGGGACCGCGGCGCCGCCGTGGCCGCCGTGCTCATACTGGCGGTCGCGATCGGCGCGAGCACGGCCGTGTTCAGCGTCGTCGACGGCGTGTTCCTGACGCCCGCGCCCTATCCGGAACCCGATTCGATCGTGCACATCTGGAACGGGTTCGAAATGAGCCGGTCCGATGTCGTCAACATGAGTGCGCTGGAGGCGTTGCGGGATACCAGTCAAACCCTGGAAGCCGTCAGCGCCTACATGACGGGCGCGATGACGGAGGCCTTCCCGGATGGCGACGTGCTGACGATGGCCCGGGTGTCTTGGAGCTTCTTCGATCGGGTCCTGCAAGTTCCGCCCATTGTCGGGCGCACGTTCACGGCCGCCGACGAGCAGGCCGGCGCGACGCCGGTAGCCATGATCAGTCACGACTTCTGGGCGAGCCGCTTCGGGTCGGACCCGGACGTGGCGGGCCGTCGGATCGTCTTCGAGGATTACCCTCCCGTGGAGATCGTCGGCGTTTTGCCCGCCGGCTTCAGGGAGCCCCGCGGCTTGGAGGAACCCGCCGGCGTCTGGACGCTGGCCGGCTCCGGGCCGGCGATTCCTCCGACGCAGCTCTTCCCGGCTCTCGGGCGGTTGAGGCCGGAGGTCGGCATCGCCGAGGCGCGGGCCGAGTTGAGCGTGATCCAGGATGCGATCACGCTGAACAGCGGGGATCGCATGTTGGGCCGCTTGTTGCGGCTGGGGCCGCTCGACGAGCTTTACGGGAACCGCGAAACGCGTCGGGCGATCCTGTTGTTGTTTGGCGCGGTCCTGGCCGTGTTCCTTATCGGGATCGCCAACATCGCGGGCGCGGAGTTGGCGCGGATGCCGGAATCCGAAGGCGCGCTGGCGCTCCGGGCGGCGCTGGGGGCGCGCCGCGGACGGCTGGCGCGGCTGATGATCGCCAAGTCGCTCGTCGTCAGCCTGGCCGGCGGCACGTTGGGAACGCTGGCCGCCGTCGCGGCGCATGGCGTCATGGTGGTGAACCTGCCGTCGGCGGTGCCCCGCGTGCCCGACATCCGCGTCGACGGGGGCGTCCTGACGTTCGCCGTCGGCGTTTCCGTCGCCGCCGGCTTGGTGATCGCGATCCTGCCGGCGCTGCGGGCGTCGCGCGCCGACGTGCGTTCAATGGTTCAAGAGACGGGGGGCGCCGCAACGGGCAGCCGCCGGCACGGCGTCTACCGTGGCGCGCTTGCGTCGGTCCAGACCGCGCTGTCGCTGGTGCTGCTCGTCGTCGCGGCGCTGCTACTTCGAAGCTTCTGGAACGTGGCGGCGATCGATTTGGGATTCGAGCCCGAGGGGCTGGTTGTCGTCGAGGTGACGTTTCCGGGAACGAACGCCGAAGCCCAGCTCGATGCATTCGTCTACGACGCGGTCGAACGACTGAACGCCATGGAGAATGTCGAGAGTGCAGCGGCCAGTGGGACTCTACCGATGTATTCGGCCATGTCGTTGGTGCGTCGGAGCTTGAGCGCAGACGGCGAAGTGCGTGAAATGCCGCCGACACTCCAAGTCAATAACGTGACCGCCGGCTACTTTGCCGCCATGCGAGTACCCATCGTCGACGGGCGTTCGTTCACTCCGGCGGAGAGTCGCGGTGGCGCACCGGTCGCGATTCTCAGCCAGGCGGCGGCTCGGGCGCTGTTTCCCGACGGGAGCGTGATCGGTCGGACGGTGATTCGGGACAGTTCGACAACCACGCCATTGACGGTGGTCGGCGTGGTCGCGGACGTGCGTCCGTTCCTGTTCGTGGAGAAACTACCCATGATGTACATGGCGTATGGCGAGGGCGCCAACCTGCCGAGCCTCGAAAGCCTGTTGGCCGGCGCCGCCCTCGGAGTGTCCACGGGCAGCGATCGCTCGAGTTTTCTCGCAGTGCGAACTTCGTTGAGCGTTCGGGACATTCAGCGCCTTGTCGAAGGCATGCATCCGGATGCCGCGGCTGCCGTCGAAACGATGGACGCCAGCCTGTCCCGCTCTCGGGCCAGCCATCGGTTCCGGGCGTACGTCCTGGGGGCGTTCGCCGCCGTCGCCGCTCTGCTGGCCGCGATGGGGACTTATTCGGTGCTGGCGCACGGAGTCCGCCGGAGAACGCCGGAGTTCGGCGTCCGGATGAGCTTCGGCGCCCGGCCTTCCCAACTGTTCCGTCACGTGCTGTGGTGGGCGCTGCCGCCGGCCATCGTCGGTGCGATCGTCGGGTTGGGCGTATCGTTCGCGCTCGGAACGACGCTGGGGGCCTACGTCTACGAGATCGAGCCGACCGACGGGCCGACTAGCCTGGCTGCCGTGGCGTTTCTGCTGGCGATTGTGTTGGGCGCGGCGGCCGTGCCCGCCTTGCGTGCGATGCGCCTCGATCCGGCCCGCACGCTCCGGTACGAGTGATCGGACCGCGGGCGAATCCGGGACGTCGACCCCAGAGGTTCGGGCCGTCCATTCGAGTTCGGACTCTGCTACATTCCACTACGGTTCATCATTCACCGAGGAGGTTCCCATGGCAGTCGAGCCCATCCCGTCCGGTTACCACAGCGTGACGCCCTACATCATCGTCGATGGCGGGGCGCAGGCGATCGAGTTCTACACGAAAGCCTTCGGCGCGGAGGAGATGATGCGCATGCCGGGCCCCGAGGGCAGGATCATGCACGCGGAGATCAAGATCGGCGACTCCCCCGTCATGCTGGCCGACGAGTTTCCCGACATGGGCGCGAAGGGACCCAAGGCGTTCGGCGGATCGCCGACGTCGCTGATGATCTACGTGGAGGACGTCGATGCGGTGTTCGGCCGTGCTCTGGAGGCGGGCGCCACGGAAGTCCGGGCCGTTCAGGACCAGTTCTACGGGGACCGTTCCGGCACGCTGCGCGACCCGTTCGGGCACCAGTGGACGATCGCCACGCACGTGGAGGACGTGAGCGGGGAAGACCTCCAGCGGCGAATGGCCGAAGCCGGTTACTGACCCGTTCCGCCTGCCGTGGTCATCGGCTGCCGTAGAGGAACAGTTCGCGGCCGTCCGACGTCACGATCCTGTCCAGCCGCAGGATGCGAGATCCGTCCGTGAAGCGGAATCCCGTGCCGGTGATGACGTCGCCCGCCTTCAGCGTGTCCCGGTCCCAGCCGTTGTTCCTCATGCGGTTCAGGCTGGGGCCTCCGACTTCCCATTTCTCGACGGCGCCGTCATCGTTCCGGACGTCGAGGTCGATCATGACGTGGGGATTCGACCAGCGGTACCCGGTCACCGTACCCTCGACGGTGACTTCCGTCGAGCGATTGACCGGCCATCGATGATGCGAGGACAACGGTACGGCGGCGATGAGCAATGCGGTGGCGCCGAACGCCAGCGCTTGCAGCCTGGTGACCATGTTCCACCTCCAACAGGATTCTATCGGATTGCCGCGCCGCGACAAGCATTCCGGCGTCCCCGTTCCGATGTCCCTGTCGACGCGCGGAATCGCCTCGGGCTGCGTGACGGGCGCGTTTCACGAAGCCGGCGCTGTTTCGTGCAAGCGGAAGCCCGTATCCATCGAACCTCTCCGTCGATCGAGATCGGGCTCCCGGGTGGGACACCAAAGCCACTCCTGATATGATCGGAGGCCATGAGCACCAAAGACCAGTACCGCAACGGCGTCTTCGAGCCCCTCGAGGAAGTGATCAACGGCGATCCGGGAACCATCTACCGGGTCTTTTCGGAGGATGACTTGAGGGGGCTCGCCGGGGATTTGGCATGGCTGAAGGGATCGCAGCGGAGCTTCGAGTTCTGGGAGAATCAGGAGGATGCCGTCTACGACCGCCTATAGACAAGGCGACATCGTGCTCGTCTCCTTTCCCTTCACCGACCTGACGTCGTCCAAGAGACGTCCCGCGCTGATCCTTTCCCCGGACTTCTTCAACGCCGCGACAGAGGATCTTGTACTGGCCGCGATCACCTCGAATGTAAAGGACGACTCGGACGCGATCCGATTGTCCGTCGCCGATTTTGCCGACGGCCGGCTTCCCAAGAAATCCATCGTCAAGACGACCAAGCTGTTCACGATGCACTCGTCGCTGATCTTGAGGAGAGTTTGCGCTCTCAAGAGAGAGAAGACGGAAGAAGTGCTTCGGTTCGTGCGGGAATTTTTTTCGTGAACGGA
>JAJEDW010000089.1 GCA_022821265.1 Acidobacteriota bacterium | reverse complement strand
GGATCAAAGAAGCCGTCGTGTGGCCCCTCCTGGGGCCCGCCGCCGAACGCGCGGGCTACCACGTGGTTGCCGTATGGGAGAACGGTTTCCGCCACGTCACGAACAACGTCCGTCCCATCGAGACCCCGGACGACCTCCGGGGGATCAAGCTTCGGACGCCGCGCGGGCAATGGCGCGTCCGGCTCTTCCAGAGCTTCGACGCCAACCCGACGCCGATGCCGTTGTCCGAGGTGTTCGTCGCGCTGCAGACGGGCGTGATCGACGGCCAGGAGAACCCGCTGCCGCAGATCACGAGCAACAGCTTCGAGGAAGTCCAGACCTATTTGTCCCTGACCGGGCACGTCTACACGCCGGCATACCTGGTCGCGGGCCTCGAGGGCTGGCGGCAGCTTCCCGCCGACGTTCGCGCCGCGATCCAGGAGACCGCGCGAGGCATGGATCCGTTTATCGGCGAGCGGGCCGAACGCATGACCGAGGGGTTGATGGCCGAGCTTCGCGCGTCCGGAATCCGGATCAACGAGGCCGACCGCGAAAGCTTCGTCGAAGCCAGCCGGGGCATATACGACGAGTTCGGCCGAGCGGTGGACGGCGGCGCCGAGATGATCGAAACCGCCGCCGGCCTGGTGAATCCGTAACCCCCGCACCGTGCTGATGAGCCTGGCGCGGCTTCGCCGTCGGTTTCAGAAGCTGCTCGAGGCTGTCGTCCTCGTCCTGATGTCGGCCCTGGCCGTCCTGGTCGTCGCGGGCGTCGTCTTCCGAAAGGCCGGCGCGTCGCTGGTGTGGTACGACGAGGTCGCATCGATTCTCCTGGTCTGGCTCACCTATTACGGCGCCTCCCTGGCCGCCCTCGACCGTTCGCATATCGGTTTCCCGCGTCTCCTCGCCTCGACGCGCGGACGGCTGCGCTCCTGTTTGATCGTCCTCGGCGAGGCCGTCGCCATCACGTTCTTCGCGACGGTGGCCTGGGCGGGGTGGCTCGTCTTCAGGGTCCTGGACGGCACCTACCTGGTGAGCCTCCCGTGGCTTCCGCAACAACTCACGCAGTCGGTCATTCCCGTCGGCGCCGTCCTGTTCATCGCGGCGGAATTGTTGGGCCTGCTCGACGAACCGGCCGAGGCGTCGGATCCACCCCCGGGCGAGGTGCGGCCGTCATGATCCTCATCGGCATGTTCCTGGCCCTGGTCGCGCTGGTCCTGATCAACGTTCCCGTCGCGGTCGCGCTGGGAGTCGTCGCCGCCGTCGCGATCGTGTGGACCGACGGCGTCAACGCCCTGCCGAACGTGGCGCTCGTCCTGTTCGACGGCGCGAGGAACTTCTCGCTGACGGCCATCCCGCTGTTCGTTCTCGCCGGCGCCGTCATGAACGCGTCGGGCATCTCGAGGCGGCTGATCGCGTTCGCTTCGGCGCTGCTGGGCTTCATCCGCGGCGGCCTGTCCATGGTGACCATCGGCGCGGGGTTGTTCTTCGCCGAGATCTCGGGTTCGGCCGTGGCCGACGTCGCGGCCCTGGGCTCGATCCTGATTCCGGCCATGAAGCGCAAGGGCTACACCACCCCGTTCGCGGCGGCCGTGACTTCGTCGGCCTCCACCCTGGCGATCATCATTCCCCCGTCGGTTCCGATGATCCTCTACGCGGTCATGTCGGGCAGCTCCGTGGTCGAGCTCTTCGTTGCGGGCATCGTTCCCGGGATCATCGGCGGACTGGGATTGATGGGCATGGCCTACTGGATTTCCGTCCGCCACGACTTCCCGATCGAAGAGGTCTTCCGGCTCCGGCGCGTCGCCGAAACGTTCCGGGCGGCCGCATGGGCGCTGTCGCTCCCGCTCATCATCCTGGCCGGCATCTTCACCGGTTGGGTCACGGCCACCGAAGGCGCCGGCCTGGCGGTCGCGGCGGCGATCTTCATCGGCGCCGTGATCTACAGGGAGTTGAACCTGGCGCGCCTGCGGGAGTCGATGGTTCAGGGGGCCCGGCAGACCGCCGTGGTGATGCTTCTGGTTGCGACCTCGGCCCTGCTCGGGGACGTCCTGACGTCGATGCAGGCGCCCCAGCGAATCGCGCTGGGAATCCTTGAGATGACCGAGAATCCGCTGGCCATCCTGGCGCTCCTGAACGTGTTCTTCCTGGGAGTGGGCCTGTTCCTGCACTCCGCGGCCGCGATCATCCTCGTCGTTCCCATCGTGATGCCGCTCGTCGAGGCGGCGGGGATCGATCCCGTCCACTTCGGCCTGATCGTGACCCTGAACCTGGGAATCGGGCAACAGACCCCGCCCGTCGCCAGCGTCCTGATGACGGCCTGCTCGATCGCCCGGGCCGACGTCTGGGACGTGACCAAGGTCAACGTCCGCTTCATCGGCGTGCTCGCGGCCATACTGCTGCTGGTCACCTATGTCCCCGCGGTCCCGATGGCGCTTGTGAACCTCTTCTACCGATAGTTCGATATCCGGACAGGCTGATATACTGGGCCGCGCCAGGGAACCGCGCCATGCAGATCGATCCCGGAAAGTGCGTCGCGTGCGGCAACTGCGTGCCCGTGTGTCCGATGGGCGCGATCTACGTGGACACCGGCATCCAGCGCGCCACGATCGACGGCGACGAGTGCGTGGAATGCGGCACGTGCTTCCGCGGAATGAGCCAGGAGCGCCTGAACCCCACGATGGTGCGGGCCGTACGCCGTCTGGCCCGGATGTTCCGTTTCCGCTTCGAGCCCGAGCCGGACGTGTGTCCGACCGGAGCTTTCGTGATGGACGACCTGGAGTGGCCGCGCCTCGTGCGCCGCGTCTTCAGCGACCCCCTCGTCGAGCATGACTCGACCGGCATCGCGGGACGCGGCACCGAGGAAGTCAAGACCAACGACGTGGCCCATCGGGTCGGCGTCGGCGAGGTCGGATACGTCATCGAGTTCGGGCGGCCGGGAACCGGCGTGCGGTTTCACCAGATCCAGGCCATGACCACGGCGCTGGCGTCGTCGGGCGTGACGTTCGAGCCGAAGAACCCGATCACGCACCTGATGACGGACACGGACGCGGGCACGCTGCCCGAGGAACTGCTCGGCGAAAAAATCCTCTCGGCCATCGTCGAGATCAAGACCGACCTGTCGGAGCTCGGTGCGGTGCTCTCGACGGTGATGGACGTGTCGCGCCGGATCGACACCGTCATCGCCGTCGGGGTGTCGACGCGCTGCGACGATCACGGCGAGGATACCTTCCTGGCGCCGTTGCTGGAGGAACTCGGTTACACGTTCGAGCGGGCCAAGACCAACATGGGGCTCGGACGCGTCACGAACGTCCGCAAGGAGGACGCGGGTGACCAACACCCTGCATCGGTACGGTAAGGCGGACGCGTTCTCCGACGATTACGTCGTCTTCGCCATGCCGTCCAAGGGCAAGAACGACGTCGGCGCGATCGAGAAGCTCAAGACGTTTCTGCGAATCTGCGTCCGGCACGGCCCCTCCAATATCGGGGCGTCGGGTCAGGGGGGTTACCGCCCGTCCCGAACGCTGAACCCGCGGGTGCACTGGAAGCGGGACCTGGACCCGGACTTCGAGAACGTGATCGAGGGCGTGTCGAAGGCGGGGACCGCGGGGGCCGTGTTCGATTCGCGCCGGAAAGCGGTGGCGTGCCTCGCCGACGTCATCGCCGAGGATCTGGGCCTTTCGGTCAACATCAGCACGTCGGTGGAAGGCGCCCGGGACGTCGGCCGCGAGTGCGGCATCGAACGGCACAGCGTCGAGTACTCGCTGGGATTCACCGATGCCCACGACCGGCTTCCGCGCGGACAGTTGCTCGAGCTGGCCACGATGTGCGGCCACGGCATGGTCGCGTTCAGCCTTGCGCAGAAGATGCTCGACATGGTCCGCGAGGGGCGTCGAACGCCCGAGCAGGCGGCGGCGACACTGTCGCGGTTCTGCCCCTGCGGCGTCTACAACCCGTCGCGGGCCGTGCGGCTCATCGAAGAAGCGCGCACACACCAGTAGGACGGCGCGCGTGCCCGTGCGCTTCTTCCGTCAGTGTAGCGCGGCCCGGATCTCGGCCAGCAGCTCCCGCCGGTGCGTGTCGAGCTTGTCGTTCATCGCCTGGAGCCTCGCGTCCATGTTCTCGAGGCGAAGATGGACCTTGTCCTCCAGCCGGACGAAATCGGCCGAGTGCACGGCTTCGACGGCCCGCAGTCGGGCGTCGAACCCATCGAACCTCGATTCGAGCTTCTCATCGAGCGCATCGCTCCGTGCGGCGAACATGGCGTCCTGCGTGTCGGTTCGATGGGTGAACCGGGCGTCGAGGGCGTCGATCCGGGCGGAAAACTTCTCGTCGAGGGTGTCAACGCGGGCGGAAAGCCTCTCGTCGAGGGCGTCGATCCGGGTGGAGAACTTCTCGTCGAGGGCGTCAACGCGGGCGGAAAGCCTCTCGTCGAGGGCGTCGATCCGGGTGGAGAGCTTTTCGTCGAGGGTGTCGACGCGGGCGTCGAGAGCCCGGATGTCTCCGCGGATGCCCTCGATCTGAGGGGCGAGCGTGTCCTGGAGGAACTTGCGGATCGCTTGAATCACGTGTGACTCCGCGACGGGCAGAAAGGGCGCGTCGATCATAGCACCGATTGTCATAATGGAGGCGCTTGCCGAACAGCGGCAAAGGCCGATTCGCGATGTCACTGAACAATCCGTTTCTCGAAGACGCCCGTCCCGGTTGGAACGTCGAAGCCGTGCTGCGGGACTATCGCGTAGGGATTCGAAGCCGCCGGGCGAGCATCCTGGCCCAGGCCGAGGTGCACCGGGGCAGGGCCAAGTTCGGCATCTTCGGCGCAGGCAAGGAAGCCGCCCAGCTCGCGATGGCCTATGCCTTCCGGAAAGGCGATTTTCGTTCCGGCTACTACCGCGATCAGACCGCGATGTTCGCTCTGGACCTGTTGACGGTCGAGCAGTTTTTCGCCCAGCTCTACGCCCACGCCGACCCGGCGGCCGAGCCGTCGTCGTCCGGCCGATCCATGACGAGCCACTTCGCCACCCGGCTTCTGGACGAAACGGGCGGTTTCAAGACGCAAGTCGACGCGTACAACTCGTCCGCGGACCTGTCGCCCACGGCCGCGCAGATGCCCCGGCTGGTCGGTCTGGCCTATGCCTCGAAGCTCTATCGCCGTGTGGGGGTCTCGACGGAGTTCGCGAAGAAGTTCTCCGACGGCGGAAACGAGATCGCGTTCGGCACCATCGGAAACGCCGGTTGCGCGGAGGGGCTCTTCTGGGAATCCGTGAACGCCGTGGCCGTGCTGCAGGCCCCGATGCTGTTGTCGATCTGGGACGACGGCTTCGGGATCTCGGTTCCGAACGTGTTCCAGATGGCCAAGGGCGATATTTCCAGGATCCTCGAGGGATTTCGACACCGCGAGGGCGGACGTCCGGGGTTGGACATCTACGTGGCCCGGGGCTGGAACTATCCGGAGCTCTGTTCGACCTACCTGGAGGCCGCCGCGCTCGTACGACGGACTCACGCGCCTGCCATGATCCACGTGACCGAGCTCACTCAGCCCCAGGGGCATTCGACCTCGGGAAACCACGAACGCTACAAGTCACCGGAACGTCTGGAGTGGGAGAAGACGTTCGACTGCATGGTCAAGATGCGCGAATGGATCCTCGAAACCGGTCTCGCCGGCGAGGCCGAGCTCGACGAGATCGAGGCCTCGGAGCGCGAGCGCGTGGTCCGAGCCCGGGAGGACGCCTGGCGAGCGTGTCGCGATCCCATCGAGAAAGAACGCCGGACCGTATTGTCGTTGATGCGGACGCTCGAGGACGGAACGCCGGGCGGGGGTGCGGTCGCCGATGCGCGGCGGCGGCTCGAGGAAACCCCCGCGCCGTTTCGCCGCGACATCATGGCCGCCGCCGCCGAGGCGCTCGTTGCGGCCAGGGACGGCCCGGCGGATCGGACCGCGGCGCTTCGCGAGTGGCGGACGGCGCAAGAGGACATCAACCGCCGGCGCTACGGTTCCGATCTCTACAGCGAATCGAAGGAATCGGCGCTGGCCGTTCCCGTGGCGCCGATCCGTTATGGAGACCCGCCCGCCGAACTCAAGGGTTTCGAGATCATCAATCACTGTTTCGACGCGGCGTTCGCGCGCATTCGCAACCTGGTCGCCATCGGAGAGGACGTGGGGCTGCTGGGGGGCGTCAACCAGGGGTGGGCCCATCTTCAGGAAAAATACGGCGTCGACCGCGTATCGGATACCGGGATCCGGGAAGCCACCATCATCGGTCAGGCCATCGGCATGGCCCTCCGAGGCTTGCGTCCCATCGCCGAGATCCAGTACCTGGATTACATCCTCTACGCGTTGCAGATCCTGTCCGACGACCTGGCCACGCTGCGGTGGCGCACCCGGGGCGGCCAGAAGGCTCCCGTCGTCATTCGGACGCGCGGACACAGGCTCGAGGGCATCTGGCATGGGGGTTCCCCGATGGCCGGGATCATCCACCTGCTCCGAGGCATATACGTGTGCGTACCTCGAAACTCGGTTCAGGCGGCGGGATTCTACAACACGGTTTTTCGTTCCGATGACGCGGCGCTCGTGGTGGAGGTCCTGAACGGTTACCGGAAAAAGGAACCGGCGCCCGAGAACATCGGGGAGTACACGCTGCCGTTGGGCGTGCCCGAAGTGATTCGGACCGGCCGCGACGTCACGCTGGTGACTTACGGAGCGTGTTGCAGCATCGCCGAGGCGGCGGCGTCGCTTCTCGAGACGGTCGGCATCGATCTCGAGATCGTCGACGTCCGGACGCTGCTTCCGTTCGATGTCGGCGGCGTGATTCTGGATTCGCTCCGAAAGACCAACCGGATCGTTTTCATGGACGAGGACTGCCCGGGCGTCGGGACGGCTTACATGATGCAGCGGGTGATCGAGGAGCAGGGCGGCTTCCGGTGGCTCGACTCCGCGCCGCGAACGCTCTCGGCGCCCGCGCACCGGCCCGCGTACGGTTCCGACGGAGACTATTTCTCGAAACCCAACCGCGAGCAGGCGTTCCGGGTTGTCTACGACATGATGCGCGAACAGGACCCCGAACGTTTTCCGCCCGTCTACTAGCCGTCCCCGGCGCGAATCCACGATGCGCCGGCGCAGGTCCGGAATTCGGTCTCCGTCCCGGAATTCGCGCGATATAATCGTGCGACCAGTTTGTCGAGCCCCGAAAACCGCTCTTTCGATTTGGAGGCACCTATGGTCCGGAAGGCAATGTTCGCCGCGATGGCCGCGGCATTTCTGGTCAGTTGCACGGCAGCTGACGAACAGGCGGGCGGCGATGCCGCTCCGCCGGCGCCGGAGCCGATCGACGCCGTGGCGGCGGTGACCGACGCTTCCGCCGCGATGGGCGCCGACGGCCTGGAGTCGATCACGCTTTCCGGTACGGCGTGGAGAGTCCGGAACGGCTTCATGCAGACTCTGAACGCCAGCCCGCCGTGGCGGGACCTGGCGAACGAGAGAACGTGGGACGAGATCACCAACTACGTCAAGACGATCGACCTGACGCAGCCGGCGTTGCGCGCGACGGGCGATACGTTCGCCTCGGACATATTCTTCCACGCCCCGGTCGAGGGCACGTACACGCTGAACGCGAACGCGGAGTCCGGATGGGGGCAGCAGATGGAAATCTGGCTGTCGCCCTGGGGCTTCCTCAGCGGCGCCGCGGCGAACGGCGCCCAAGCGGTGTCGCAGATGATGGATGGGAACGAATACTCGGTCGTGACGTGGGCGTCGCCGATGACGTCGCCGGGCGGCCCGCCCTACACGCTCACGGGTTACATCAACGGCGATGGCCTGGTCGAGCGCGTCCAGACGCGAATCCAGCACAACCTGGCGGGCGACCTGCTCGTGGAGAACGTCTACAGCAACTATCAGGACGTCGACGGCGTGATGGTCCCGATGACCATCGAGCAGCAGCGGGCCGGCGGCGGCCTGTTCGGCGTGGACGTCGCCGAAGCGACGCCGAATCCCGAGAACGCGGCCGAACTGGTGACGCCGCCCCCGGCGGGTGAGGGCGGCGGACGCGGCGGCGGCGGGGGACGGGGCGGCGCCGAACCGCCCGAGGACCTCGCCGAGGAACTGGCCGACGGCGTCTATCTCATCACGCAGGGATACGAGGCGCTCGCGGTGGAATTCGAAGACTACGTCGCGATTTTCGAGGGCGGACAGTCGGAAGCCCGCGGACAGGCCGTGCTGGATGAAGTGATGCGCGTGATCCCCGACAAGGAGATTCGCTACATCATCAATTCCCATCCGCATTCGGACCACTCCAGCGGGCTCGTGCCGTTCCTGCGCGCCGGCATCACGTTGCTCACGCACGAGAACAACGTCGAGTTCCTGGACATGATCTTCAGCACGCCGCGCACGCTCCTGGGCGAGGAGACGCTCAGCCCGACCGTGGAGGGCGTCGGCGACGTGATGATCCTCGGAGAAGGCACGCCGAATCAGCTCGAATTGCATCACATCCCGAACACGCACAGCGACGGCGCGCTCGTCGCGTACATGCCCGAGCACGGTATCCTGATGCAGGCCGACTTCACGCTGACGACGCCGGAGAACCCGTTCGTCGTGGAGTTGGCCGAGCAGGTCGCGGAACTCGGTCTGGAGTTCGACCAGTATCTCGGGGTCCACGCCTCGCAGGTTCCCCAGAGCCAGGCGGATCTCATGGCGGCGGCGGAGACGTCGGCCGCGGCCATCGCCGCGCGCGACCAGTAATCCACACGCGGCGCGGGGCCGGTCTCACCGACCCCGCGCCTGTAACCATGGCCCGCCTGATCCTCTCT
>JAJEDW010000245.1 GCA_022821265.1 Acidobacteriota bacterium | reverse complement strand
GTGGCCCAGGTAGCTGGGCTCCAGGTCCTCGGGATGCGTCCGTCCGTCCATGTAGATGGTCCGCCAGGTATGCGGCCCGCCGACGTCGAACACGTAGATCCGTTGGAGCTCGGGCAACTCGACGAACTCGACGCCGTAGGGCGTCAGGAACGGCCGCGCCCCGGCCGACGGCTTGCAGCGGGCGTGGGGTTCCAACTCGTGCTCCTCGCGTTCCTCCCACAACGCCTGCGCCCAGGGCTGGAACGGAACCGTCTCGGGCGGCGCGATCGGCGTCGTGATCCCGATGCGGCCGGTCCAGAGGCCTTTCGTCTCCACGGTTTCGCCGCCCAGCGTCGCGCGCCCGTTGTCGTCGCGCGGGATCGGCCTCGGGTCCGGAGCATCGCCCCGCCCGCCTCGCTGTGCCGAGGCTGCGGCCGGTACGAGCAAGATCGCGGCCACAATCGTCAGAATCGTACGGTAGGACATCCCATCTCCTTCAGGGCACGATCACCGTGGTCCGGTCGACCGACTCGTAATCGCCCAGCATCAACTCGAACGCCTGATTGCCTTGCTGGCAAACGTATTCGAACAACTCGACGTCTTCCACCCAGCGGAGGTCGAAACCGCCGTCCCAGGCCTCGGTGTACACCTCGGGATCCTCGATCGTGATGCGGTACTCGACAGTGTCCCGGCTGGTGCGCGTCAACCGCTCCAGTGTTCGAAGGCGGTCGCTGTTCGGAGCCCCCCGGCGGTCCATCCACGTCCCCTCGTTGTAGCCGACGGTCTCGATCAACAGCGTGTCGCCCTCCCACCAGCCGACGGAGTGGCCCAGGTAGCTGGGCTCCACGTCCTCGGGATGGGTCCGTCCGTCCATGTAGATGGTTCGCCACGTGTGCGGACCGCCGACGTCGAAGATGTAGATCCGCTGGAGCTCGGGCAACTCCAGAATCTCGACGCCATAGGGGGTCAGGAACGGGCGCGAGAGGCTCGACGGCTTGCACCGCGCGTGCGGCTCCAACTCGTGTTCCTGGCGCTCGGCGTAGAGCGCTTCCGCCCACGGATGGAACGGAATGGTCTCGGGCGGCGCCAGCGGGTACTGCGTGTTGACGGTCGGCAGCCACAGGCCGGTCTCGCCGGCCTCGGTTCCGAGCATGACCTTCCCGTTCCGGTCACGCGGCGTGGGCGCACCCGGCTCTTCGAACTCCGGATCCCTCAGAAACTGCTCGTCCTGGGCCACGGCGGCTCCGGTCGTCAGGGCCGCCGCGAGCGCCCAGGCCGATACGCACAAGGCGCGGCGTCGCATCGCTGGTAATCCCGGAATGAGGCCGCGCCTACGGCGTGATGGCCTGGCTCGAATTGGCGTCCAGGGTCTCGCCGGGACGTCCGCCGGTCGCCGTCAACGTCACGGAACGGGCGTTCAGGCGGTTGCTGCCGTCCTTGGCCAGCGAACCGGAAACGGAGACCTCCTCGCCAATCGTGAGCGTTCCGCGCCGCCAACCGCGCCGTTGCAGCCCGTGAGGCGGGCCCATCTCCGCGCCCCAGTTGACCATGCGGCCGGTTTCAGGATCCCGGACGTTGATGTAGAACCACACGTGCGGGTTCACCCAGTCGACCTTGGTGACGATCCCGGTCAACTCGATCGGCTTGTCGGCATCGAATTCCGCGGCGAACGAATGGTGTCCGTCGGTCGGCGCCGGGGTCAGCATCAACCCGATGGCGACGACGGCCGCTGCCAAGATAATCGCTTTCATGTACGTTCCTCCCGGTTCGAGTCTGGCCCGATCAGTTTCCGACAAATCGGGGCCGGTGTAAATCAAATCCTTCCGGCGCCGTTACGGCCGGTTCTCCTGGCAAAAGTGTTTCGGCAACTCCTCGCCGGCCACCCAGCGGAGCGTCCAACTGCTGGTCCATGGGCGCGTATAGGCCCCCGGGTCGTCGACGGTGACCTCGTACCGCAGCGTGTCGAAGTCGGGCCGGCTGAAGCGCTGCGTCAGCCGGAGCCGATCGGTGTGGGGCAGCCCGCCGTTCGTGAACCAGAAATCCTCGTTGAAGCTCGTGGTCTCGACGACCAGCGTGTCGTCCTCCCACTGGCCGACGGAACGTCCGTAGTACAGGGGGTTGTCGTCGTCGCCGCCCACCTGCCCCACGGGCTCCCTCCCGTCGAGGAAGAAGATGTGGAAGTTGCGGTTGCCGCTGCCGACCAGGACGAACACCCGCTCGCGCACGCGGTCCTCGATCAACTGAACGCCCTGGGGTTGATGGAACTGACGCGGGCCCGAGGTCGGTTTGCAGTTCAGGTACGTCGGATCGTCCCGGAGATGGCGGCTCTGGCGGGCGCGGTAGAGCGCCAGCGCCCAGGGCTGCAGCGGCGCGACGCGCGCGGCGTCGTCGATGTCGTCCAGGAGCCCCCCGGCGTTCATGGCCACGTCGACGCCGTCCTCGACCAGCGCCACGGCCGTGGGATACGCCCAATAACCGTCCACGCCTCCGGGCAGCGGACCCAGGCGCGGCTGCCCGTCGGGCCAGCGCGGCGTCGGACGCGACGCCAGCGGCGCCGGCGGCGCGGACTCGTCCACTCCCAGGACGGCGCGCCCGGTGGCGCTCATCACGATCGAATCACCCCAGACCTGCCGGCTGCCGTTGCGCGCCGCGATGCCCTCGACGACGATCGCGTCTCCGGGGCGAACGGAATCCCGCGCCCAACCGGATTTCCGCAGCATGTCGGGGCTTTCGATCTCGACGGCCCAGTTGTCGAACCGGGGCCCGTTCCGAACGTTCATGAAGATATGGACGTGGGGGCTCCTCCAGTCGACGAGGGTGACGACGCCTTCCAGAGTCGTCGGCTGGGTATCGTCGAACTTTCCGAGGATCGAATGGTGCGCCTCGCCGGGCGCGGCGGCGACGAGTAGTCCGGCCAGAAGGAGGACCGACACGCCGTGAACACCGTAGCTCATCGCGTCCTCCCTATTGGCGTTGAATCTCGAACGGACCGCTGCCGTTCTGATGCGACCACGTGCCCGTGATGGTGCGGTCGTGGAACGCGAGGTTCCCGATCGTCCCTTCCACGACATAGTCGAGTGTCGCTCCGGCGGCGTTCACCATCTCGGCCTCGAAACGCACGATCCAGCCGTCGGGATCCAGCGTGGCGTTGCGAATCTCGACGTTGTCGATGCCCGGGTTGATGACGCCGGTGATGTTCTCCCCATCCCAATCCAGGATGACGATCACGTCGTTCAGGTGATCGGGGCTCGGGCCCCAAGTGCCCAGCCACGATCCCTTGACTGGATGGCCCTCTTGAGCCGCCGCGGGCGCGGCGGCGATCAGGCACGCGGCGGACAGGGCGAATACGAGACGCGACGTTCGCATGTGGACTCCTCCTTCGAGCAAGACTGCCGAATCGCTGATTCGATGACACTGGGAAGAATCCCGACAAGAGCGCACGTCAACGCGCGTCCAGCGTGACCGGCAGACCCGAAAACACTAGATGCTAAGTGCTCTCGACGGGGACCAATCGTAACTTTCTTGTAAAGGCGCCGGGAGCCCCGATTATCCGGCGGCGGACGCGTCCTGTCTCTCGGCCGGATGGGCGTCCTTCATCAGCTTGTAGTGCAGGCTGTCGGCCAGCGCGATCCAACTGGCCTCGATGATATTCTCGGAGACGCCCACCGTACCCCACACGCCGGCCCCGTCCGAGGACTCGATCAGGACGCGCACCTTGGCCGCCGTTCCGTCCGCGCTCGAGAGGACGCGCACCTTGTAGTCCTCCAGACGCACGTCGCGAATGCCGGGAAACTCCTGCTCCAGCGCTTTCCGGAGCGCCCGGTCCAGGGCGTTCACCGGGCCGTCGCCGCTGGCGACCGTATGGACGATCTCGCCGTGGACCTCCACCTTGACGATCGCCTCCGCCTCCTCGGCCGCCCCCTCGGTCTTCCTGTTGATCGTCCGGAAGTTGACCAGCTTGAACGGGTCCGCATAGGTGCCCTCGACGCGACGCGCCAAAAGCTCGAACGAACCCTCGGCCGCCTCGAACTGGTACCCGTCGTTCTCAAGCTGCTTCACCCGCTCCAGCACCCGTCCGACCAGCGGGTCCTTCTTCTGGATGCCGGGCAGGGAGCGGCGGAGCTTGCTGACGATGGTGCTGCCGCCCGACTGGTCCGACACCAGGAACCGCCGCTCGTTGCCCACCGAATCGGGCGGCACGTGCTCGAACGAGCGGGTCACCTTCATCACGCCGTCGATGTGCGCGCCGCCCTTGTGCGCGAACGCGCTTTCTCCGACGTACGGCTGGCGGTGGTCGTGGTAGGCGTTGGCGACCTCGCTCAGGAGGCGCGAGAAACCGGCCAGGTCCTGAACCTTCTCGCGGCCGATCGTCGTCCGCCCCATCTTCAGCTCGAGGTTCGGGATGACCGCGCACAGGTTGGCGTTGCCGCAGCGCTCGCCGTATCCGTTGAACGTGCCCTGCACCTGGACGGCGCCCAGCTCGACCGCCGCCAGGGTGTTGGCGACGGCGACACCGGCGTCGTTGTGGCAATGAATCCCGAACGGCGTATCGATCGTCCCCAGCACGTCCTCGATGATCCGCGCCAGCTCGCCGGTGAGCGTCCCGCCGTTCGTGTCGCACAAGACCAACACGCGCGCTCCCCCGCGCTGGGCGGCGAGCAGCGTCTCGACGGCGTAGGCGGCGTCCGCCTTGTAGCCGTCGAAGAAGTGCTCGGC
>JAJEDW010000142.1 GCA_022821265.1 Acidobacteriota bacterium | reverse complement strand
CCGCAGAGCTCAGGACGATAGAATAGTGGGACCTGTGCCGGAGTCGACTGGCCGAACTTAGACGCACGCCTAAAGCAAGGCCATGGGCCGCGGACATGACATACAAACGCTCCGTAACTGGCATCAATCAATGGCCAAGCTATTCTCGTGGTGTCAACGGACAGATCAAAGGACCGATTCTGGGCATCCTTCACTGGCGCACGAATGACCAGAGGTGACGACAACGCGGTCGATCGTTCCAGCATGTCGGCATCACAAGTGTCAGGCTAAGCCAAATCGCAATTGTGACTTAGCCTAGCTTCGTGCTACTTTTCCGATCGAGATGATCGACCGGGATATCACGCCACAACTGCTGAAGTCCGCCGCCACCTCCCCGGCCGTCACGCTGACCGGACCGCGCCAAAGCGGCAAGACCACGTTGTGCCGCGCCCTCTTTTCCGAGCGCGCCTACGTCACGCTCGAAGCGCCGGACACGCGCGCATTCGCGACCGAGGATCCCCGCGCGTTCCTGGCGCAGTTTCCCGAAGGCGCCGTCATCGACGAAATCCAGCGCGCGCCCGACCTGGTTTCGTATCTCCAGGGCATGATCGACGACGATCCGAGTCCCGGACGATGGATTCTCACCGGCTCGCAGAACCTGTTCCTCCTGGCGTCCGTGAGCCAGTCGCTGGCCGGACGGACCGCCGTGCACCACCTTCTGCCGTTGACGCACGACGAGATCGCGCGTTTCGAACGGCGCCGCGCCACCCTGGACGAGACTCTGTATGCCGGCGGCGATCCCCGAATCTTCGACCGCGAGCTGGATCCGTCCGAGTGGCTTCGCTCCTATGTCGCGACGTACCTGGAACGGGATGTCCGGACCATCGCGAACGTCGGCGACCTGGCGACCTTCCAGAGATTCGTCGAGTTGTGCGCCGGACGCACGGCGCAACTGCTCAACTATTCGTCGCTGGCCAATGATTGCGGCGTTTCGCAGCCGACGGCCAAGGCATGGCTCAGCATCCTCGAGGCCAGCTTCGTCGTCTTCCGGCTTCCGGCTTTTCACGCCAACCTGCGAAAGAAACTGGTCAAGATGCCGAAACTGCATTTCTTCGACACGGGTCTCGTCTGCTGGCTCCTGGGAATTCGCGACCCCGGGCAACTGCGCTCGCACCCACTTCGCGGGGCCGTCTTCGAAACGTGGGTCGTGGCGGAAGCCGCCAAACACCGAAACAACCACGGGCTCACGCGCGGAATGTCCTTCTATCGCGACCGCAACGGGGCCGAGGTCGATCTCGTCATCGAACAGAACCGGACGGTGGCGCTGATCGACGCCAAGTCATCGGCCACGCCGTCGGGAACTCTGCTCGCCGGAGTCAAGCGCGTCCGCCGGCACTTTGCCGACGCGGACGCCGATTGCCACATCGCGGCCGTTTACGGCGGCGACGAGGGCCAACCCCACAGCGACGGCGAGATCCTGCCGTGGCGTCGGATTCGGACTGCATGTCTGCCCGAAGCCGGTTGATCGATTCTCCGGACCACGAACGGTCGTGACCCGGAGTGTCCTCGCGTGAGTCGATCACCGTCTACAAGCGCCGGCGTGGTTTATCATGGGTTTGAGGCCAAGACCATGACGACCAAGCACGCTCGCCTGCCCCAACGAACCGCGCTGGCCGCGGCCGTGTTCCTCGTTCTGGGACCAGCGGCGCACGCCCAGGTCGAAATCCTTCCCGGCAGCGCCGCGGCGGGTGAAGAGCTCTTCGCGGAGAAGGGCTGTCTCGGGTGCCATTCCGTCGACGGCGAGGGCGGCGCCGCGGCGCCGGACCTGGCGCTGGCGTCGGCGCGGCAGTACACGCCCGGCCTCTTGGCCAGCGTGATGTGGAACCACGCGCCCGACATGTGGCAGCGCATGGAAGCCAACGGGTCGGAGATCCCGGACCTCAGCGCGGCCGAGAGCGCCGACCTGTTCTCCTACTTCTACTCGCGGCTGTACTTCAGCCCGGAGGGCGACGCGGAACGCGGACGCGACGTCTTCGTCGACAAGAACTGCGCCCGCTGCCACGCGCTGGAGGCGGATGGTGTCACTGACGGGGTCGGACCGGCCATCGCCGCCTGGGCGCGGGTGAGCGATCCGATCGACTGGGCCGAGCGGATGTGGAATCACGCCGGCGGGATGTACGCCGAGATGGAACGGGCCGGGATCCCCTGGCCCGTCCTGTCGAGTCAGGAGATGGTGGATCTGCTGGTCTTCCTGCGCGAGCTGCCGGAGACCGGATCGGTCCCGGGCGCGTTCGAGCCCGGAGAACCCGAGTTGGGCGAGGCCGTGTTCACGGCGCGCTGCGAAGGCTGCCACAGCTTCGGCGAATCGCTGCCGGGCCGCGTCGACCTGTTGCGGGGAGCCGGGCCGCGCAACTCCACCGACTATGCCGCCGAGATGTGGAACCACGCGCCCCGGATGCGCGAGCGAGCCGGCGACGACGCGCTGCCGGGGCTCGAGGACGGGGCCATGGCCGACCTGGTGGCGTACCTGTTCGCGCAACGGTACTTTGCCGAGCCCGGGAACGCGGCCGCCGGGGAGCGCGTCTTCCAGACCAAGCAGTGCGCGCTTTGTCACGAGCTGGAACGTGCGCTAACCGGCGCACCTGACCTGGCGCTGAGCCTGGAACGCTATTCTCCGATCACGATGACGCGCGCGTTGTGGACCCACGGGCCCGGGATGCTGCGGACGCTCGAGGATCGGAACCTTGATTGGCCCGTCTTCGAGGGCGCGGAGATGACCGACCTGATCGCCTTCCTGAACAGCCGGTTGGCGCCCCTCGTAGCCGGTTTCGGAGGGTCCGCGGCCAGG
>JAJEDW010000163.1 GCA_022821265.1 Acidobacteriota bacterium | reverse complement strand
GACGGGGCTCCGATCGACACCGAGGGCCAAATGGCCGACGGCCGCGTCGTGGACGGGCCCGTCGAGCTCCGGGAGGCGATCCTGGCCCGGCCGGACGCATTCGGGGCCATCGTCGCCGAGCGCCTGATGACCTACGCGCTCGGTCGCGGCCTCGAGCCGGCCGACATGGCCATCGTCCGAAGCGTGGTGCGCCGGGCGGCGGCGGACGACTACGCGCTGTCGTCCCTGGTCCTGGGCATCGTGGAGAGCGCGCCGTTCCAGATGCGGACGCGGTTGGAGCCGGCCGGAACGGCGGGTTCCGTGGCTCGCGCCGGGCGGGAAAACCTTGTCAACGTTCCCTAGGTGTGAGAGCCTGTCGCATTAATCGAGAGGTGGACCCCTCATGATCATCACCAAGAAGCACGTGTCTCGACGAACCTTCCTGCGCGGCGCGGGCGTTGCCGTGGCGCTGCCGTGGCTGGACGCCATGGTGCCGGCGCTGAAGGCGCAGTCCCCGACCTCGGCCGGCGCTCCGTTCCGCTTCGGGGTCTCCTACATGCCGTGCGGCGTGTACCCCGACGTCTGGCATCCGGACGAGCTGGGACGGGACTTCGCGTTCAAGCAGGTCATGATGCCGCTGGAGCCGCACCGCGACAAGCTGGTCACGATCAGCGGGATGCAGGCGCCCTGGGGCGAGTCGGTGCACGTCGGAGCGAGTTCGGCGTTCCTGAACGGCGTTGGCCCGGTCGTGGACCGCGAGGCCACCGGAGACGCGTTCGGCAAGATCCAGTCGCGGAAGACCCTGGACCAGTACATCGCCGACGCGGTCGCCGGCGATACGCCGTTGCGTTCGATCGAGGTGGGCACCGAGGACATGGGAACGGCCACCGGCGCTTGCGACGGGTTCCCCTGCACGTTCTTCGACACGCTGGCCTGGCGGACCGACACGGATCCGTTGCCCATCTCCATCAACCCGCGGGTGACCTTCGAGCGCATGTTCGGCGAGACCGGCTCGACGGCGTTCCGGACGGCGCGCCTGAAGGAGCGGCAGAGCCTTCTCGACTCGGTCGTCCAGGAGACGGCCAAGCTGCGCCGCGAGCTGGGCGCGCCCGATCAGGCCATCTTCGACGAGTACCTCACGAACATCCGCGAGGTGGAGCTGCAACTGGACCGCATGGAGAGCCGCCTGGGCACGTTCACGGGCGACGTCACGGCGCCGATCGGGTTGCCCGAGGCCTTCGACGACCACATGACGGTGACCTACGAGTTGATGCGGTTGGCCTACCAGGGCGACATCAGCCGCGTGTTCACGTTCATGATCGGTCACGAGCCCACCGACCGCAGCTACGCGCACATCGGCATCTCCGGGACGCACCACACGATCTCGCACCACGCCGACAACGCCGAGAAGATGGAGCAGTACGCCAAGATCGGCCTCTACCAGGTGGCCAAGTTCGCCGAGTTCGTCGAGAAGCTTCGGGCGACGCCCGACGGCGACGGCACGCTGCTGGACCATTCGCTGGTCTACTGGGGCAGCGGCATGTCGAACGGGAACCTCCACGACCGCTCCAACCCGCCGGCCGTCCTGGTGGGCGGCGCACACGGGAAGCTGGAGGGGAACCGTCACATCGCGGCGAAGGAGCAGGAACCCACCGCGAACCTGCTGATCGCGCTGGCCGAACTCTACGGCGTGGAGATCGACACGATGGGCGAGAGCACGGGCAAGTTCGATCTGGCGTAACCCCGCACGCCAAAGGTCTCGAGGGGGTCAGGAACCGGATTCGATCCGCGGCCCGGCCCCCCGAACGCCTTCGCTCACGCCCGCTTCGAACTGGGCGAAATTGTCCCTGAACAACGCGCCGAGCTTTCGCGCCGCCTGATCGTAGGCGGACGCATCGCTCCACGTGTCGCGCGGCCGGAGCATCGCGTCGGGAACGCCCTCGCATCGCGTGATCACGGAGAAACCGAAAACGGGGTCTTCGACCGCCGGCGCGCCGGAAAGGGCGCCGGAATGGATCGCGTCGATGATCGCGCGCGTGTAGGCGAGCTTCATACGCGATCCGGTCCCGTAGGACCCGCCGCTCCAGCCCGTGTTCACCAGCCAGACCTTCGAGCCGTGCTTCCGGATCCGGTCGGCCAGCAACGCGGCGTACTTTCCCGGGTGCCACACCAGGAACGGACCGGCGAAGCAGGGCGAGAACGTGGCCTGCGGCTCGGTGACCCCCATCTCCGTGCCGGCCACCTTGGCCGTGTAGCCGCTGATGAAGTGGTACATCGCCTGTTCCGGATTCAACCGGCTGACGGGCGGCAGGACGCCGAACGCGTCGCAGGTCAGGAAGATGACGTCGGAGGGGTGGTCGGCGATGCAGGGTATCTTGGCGTTCTGGATGAACTCGATCGGATACGCGCCGCGCGTGTTCTGGGTGATCGAGTCGTCGCTGAAGTCGACCGTGTGGTCGTACTCGTCGTAGGCGACGTTCTCCAGCACCGCGCCGAAGCGCAGCGCGCGGAAGATGTCCGGCTCGAGCTCGGGCGTCAGGTCGATCGCCTTGGCGTAGCAGCCGCCCTCGATGTTGAAGACGCCCGTGTCGGTCCAGCAATGCTCGTCGTCGCCGATCAGGTTGCGCTTCGGGTCGGCCGACAGCGTCGTCTTTCCAGTCCCGGAGAGTCCGAACAGAACCGAGGATTGCCCGGTCGCCCGGTCGGCGGTGGCCGAGCAGTGCATCGACAGCACGCCGCGGCCGGGCATGAGGTAGTTCATCAGCGTCAGGACGCCCTTCTTCATCTCGCCGGCGTACTCGGTGCCGAGAATGACGAGCTCGCGGCTCTCGAGGCTGACGTCCACGCTGGTCTTCGACGTCATGCCCGTCGTGTGACGGTTCGCCGGGAACCGGCCGGCGTTGAAGATGACGGCGTCGGGCTCCCCGAAGGCGCGCAACTCCTCCTGCGTGGGCCGGATCAGCATCGTGTGCATGAACAGCGCGTGGTAGGGCCGCGTGCAGATCACGCGCACCTTGACGCGGTAGTCCAGGTCCCAACCGGCGAACGCGTCGACGACGTACAGGTGCGGGCGCGTGTTCAGATAGTCGGTGGCGCGTTCGCGGTTTACCCCGAAGGTCTCTTCCGGAATGGCGACGTTGACCGGTCCCCACCAGACCTCGTCCTCCGAGGGCGGCCGGCGCACGATGTGCTTGTCCTTGGGCGAACGGCCCGTCTTCTCCCCCGAGTACGCGATCAGCGCGCCGGAGCTGGCGATCACCGTGTCGCTCTCGGTTCGCAGCGCTTCCTGGTACAGGATAGCCGGCGTCAGGTTGCGCCGAACGTCGGTGACGTTGATCCCGTACTGATGCAAATCCAAGCCCATCGCGGGCCTCCACTCGTTGTAGTACTCGATCGGCCACTCGATGACCCGCAGATCCTGACGACCATGCGGGTCCGCGACCGGCGGTTCGGCTGCACCGGCAACCACTGGCCGGGTGGGTGGCGTCGGGGTCCGACAGCCTTGAACGAAGAATCGCGATCGCCGCCTACGCCACCGTCCGTCTGGGCGTTACGCGCGCGTCGATCTCGGAACCCGACGCGATCTCCGCGCGGCGAAGTTCCCACGTCTTCTGGAGGTTTAGCCACAATTGAGGCGTGGTCCCGAAATACCTTGCCAATCGCAGCGCCGTATCGGCGCTGACGCCCCGCTGGCCGTTCAGAATCATCGTGACCCGGTTCACTGGAACGCCGAGCGCCTTCGACAAGGCGTTCGCCGACATCTCCAACGTGTCGAGTTCCTCTTGAAGAATCTCGCCCGGGTGCACGGGCCGCATTCCGTTGCTGAGGTTCATTCCCATGACCTCTTCAATGATAGTCGACGATTTCGACCTCCGACGGCCCGTTGTCCGTCCAACGAAAACAAACCCGCCACTGCGAATTGATCCGGATACTGTGCTGCCCGGACCTGTCGCCGCGTAACCGTTCCAGCCGGTTACTCGGCAAACCGGCCAAGTCGCGGAGCGCTTCGGCATTGTCCAGCGCTGTCAAGCGCCGCGCCGCCTGATCCGCGAACCCTTCGAACGCCGGCACGCGAAGGCCCTCGAAGAACCGTCGGGTTCTCCGCCCGCGGAAGCTGCGAATCACGTGACCACTATAACCCACGTGTTACGTATTACGTAATTCGCCATCCCGATCGAGGGCGGACGCGCTCAACGCCAGCGTGGATCATGTTGCCTTGCGTACCGGGTCGGAACATCTCACGCGTTCGAAAAGGCTGTTGCTTGCCGGCCGTTCCGTTTCCTGTCCCGCCGGGAGGGGGGGTGGACCCCGCGTTTCGGAACGTGCTTTCATTGGGGATTCGAGGTGCAGCTTGGCAAAGATCCGAATCGGCATTCTCACAGGCGGCGGCGACGTCGCCGGCCTCAACGCGGTCGTCAAGTCCGTTGTCTACCGCAGCAGCGAGACCGACGAGTTCGAGGTCGTCGGCATCCGCCGCGGTTGGCTGGGCCTGGTGCACGGGGATCTGGACAAGACGCTCGATCCCGAGAACTTCGTCATCCTCAACCGGGACAACACGCGCACGGTGGATCGCACGGGCGGGACCTTCCTGCATACGTCGCGCGCACGCCCGTCCCGCATGAAGGCCTCCGTCCTCTCGGCCAACCAGCAGCCGATGCTGGGACGGTGCCGGGAGGTCGAGCCCGGCTATTTCGACCTGACCCCGCTGGTGATCGAGAATCTCCAGCGGCTCCGCATCGACTGCCTGTTGCCCATCGGCGGCGACGACACCCTGAGCTACGCCTCGGCGCTCGCGCGGGAGGGATTCCCGGTGGTCGCGATTCCGAAGACCATGGACAACGACGTGCGCAACACGGAGTACTGCGTCGGCTTCTCCACGGCCATCACGCGCGCGGTCGACGCGATCCGCCGTCAGACGACGACGATCGGCTCGCACGAACGGATCGGCATCTTCCGCGTCTTCGGGCGGGACGCGGGGTTCACGGCCTTCTATACGGCCTACGTGGCGTCGCTCCGATGCTGCATACCCGAGGCGCCGTTCGATCTGTCGCGATTGATCGAGCTGCTCATGGCGGACAAGCGGAGCAATCCCAGCCGGTACGCCCTGCTGGTCATGTCGGAGGGGGCGACCTGGCGGGGCCGCGAGGTCGTGGAGTACGGTGAGCCCGACGCGTACGGGAACCGGCGCAAGCTCAACGTGGCCGAGGCCCTGAGCGAGGAGATTCGGCGGCAGACGGGCGAGGAGACCGCGGTGAGCGATCTGACGTACGACCTCCGGAGCGGCGATCCGGACTTCCTGGACAAGATGGTCGCCTACGCGTTCGCCAGCATGGCGTTCCAGTGCGTGGCCGATCGCGGATTCGGGCGCATGACGGCTGTCCGCAACGGGTGCTACACCGACACCGAAATCCCGGACCCGGCCTTGGGCGCGCGCCGGCTCGACGTCGACACGATGTACAACCGCGAACGCTTCCGTCCCGACTATGCCGCGAAGACGGGGTGGCCGCTGTTCCTGACCCGCGCCTGAGGACGGCGAGGACGCCTTCCACACCCGATGGCTCCCATGAAGATCCTGATGGTGGCCGCCGAGTACGCCGGGCTGGTCAAGACCGGCGGTCTCGCCGACGCGGTCGCGGGGCTGACGGGCGCCCTGGCCGGCGCCGGCCACGACGTCCGCGTCCTCGTTCCCGCGTACGCGCCCATCGGGCCGGAAACCGCGCATGAGCTGGGCCCGATCGGCGACTGCCGGCTGCTGGAGCATCGCAACGCGGCGGGCGGTCCGCGGATCTACCGGCTCGACGCGCCGGGGCTCGACACCGGGTCCGTCTACACGGGCGATGATCGCGACGCGGTCCGATTCGCGCGCCTGGCCGGCGCGGCGTGCGCGCTGGGCGACGTTCTGGGCTGGCGGGCGGACGTCTTCCACTGCCACGACTGGCACGCCGCCCTGGCGCCGGCCATGCGGCCCCCGGCCCCGACGATGCTGACGGTTCACAACCTCGGCTACCAGGGCGTGTTCCCGGCGTCGGCCCTCGCGGGCGTCGGCGATGTCCGGGCGGCGCCGGAAGCCGACGGCAACGTCCATTTCCTGAGGACGGGACTGCGCGCCGCGGACCGCGTCACCACCGTCAGCCCGACCTACGCCCGGGAGATCCGCACGCCGGAATTCGGAATGGGCCTGGACGCGGTACTGCGGGACCGCGGCGACGACCCGCTCGGCATCCTGAACGGCGTGGACTACCAGACGTGGGAACCGTCCACCGATCCGTTGATCGACGCCCCCTACGGCGCCGAGGACCCCTCGGGCAAGGCCACCGCCCGGGCGTCGCTCCGCGGCGACCTGCTGCCGGGCTTCGACCGGAACGCCCCGCTGGTGGGCCTGGTGTCCCGGCTGGTTCACCAGAAGGGGGTCGACCTGCTGATCGACGCGCTGCCGGAACTGCTCGCGCGCACCCGGGCGGGATTCGCGGTGCTGGGAAGCGGCGACGCCGTGTTGGAGCGCGCGCTGGAAGGTTTGGCGGACGCGCATCCCGGCCGCGTCGCGTTCCGGAACGGCTACGATGAGCCGCTGGCGCATCGCATCTTCGCCGGCGCCGACCTGTTCGTCGTGCCGTCGCGCTACGAGCCGTGCGGCCTGACGCAGATGTACGCGCTGCGGTACGGGACGATCCCCGTCGTCCGCCGGACCGGAGGCCTGGCCGACACGGTCTTGCACTTCGACCCGGCCTCGGGCCGCGGGAACGGCAGCGTCTTCGAGCACGCGGATCCCCAGGGACTGATCTGGGCGCTGGAGCGCGCCATCGAGTGGTTCGACGACGCGGCGGCGTGGCCGCGCCTGGTCCGGAACGCGATGCGCGCGGACTTCTCATGGGCCCGGCAGGTGGGGGCCTACGAAGAGGCCTATCGCCGGCTCATCCGTCCGTGAACCGGCCGTGGCGGCGGGCGCGGTCCCGCCAACGGGCCGCCGCCCCGGGGTCCAGCGCGTTCCAGTCGAACCGCCAGAGCCAGTTCCCCGACGTCGTTCCCGGCGTGTTCATGCGGCCTTCCGAGCCGATTCCAAGCACGTCCTGAAAAGGGATCACGGCGATCCGGGCCGGCGACGCGTACGCCGCTTCCACCATCGAGGCGGGCGCGTCCGGTTCGGCGCAGCCGAGGATCCGGCATACGTATCGCCGGGCGTCCGCGTCGAGGCCGTCGAACCATCCCCGGGTCGTGTCGTTGTCGTGCGTGCCGGTGTAGACGACGGAGTCGACCCGGTGGTTTCGCGGCAGGTGCGGATTGGCGTCCGAACCGTCGAAGGCGAACTGGAGCACCGCCATGCCGGGAAGCGAGAACCGGTCCCGGAGCGCGCGAACGTCATCGGTGATGTCGCCCAGGTCCTCGGCGACCAGGGGCAGGGACCCGCGCCGCCGCCGCAACTCGGTCAGAAGCGGCTCCCCGTAACCGGGCCGCCACCGGCCCGCGGCCGCCGTGGCGGCTCCCGCTCGAATCTCCCAGTACGCGGCGAATGCGCGAAAGTGATCGATCCGGACCAGGTCGAACCGTTCGAGCTGGTGTCCGAGCCGGTCGATCCACCAGTGGAACCCCTCCCGTTCCATCCGGTCCCAGCGGTACAGGGGATTGCCCCATAGCTGGCCGTCGGCGTTGAAGTAGTCCGGCGGGACGCCGGCGACCGCCTCCGGCTCGCCGTGCGCGCCGACGCGAAAGAGCCGGCGGTTCCACCAGACGTCGACGCTGTCGCGATTGGCGTAGAACGGGACGTCGCCGAACAGGTACACGCCCGACTCGTTGGCGTACCGTTTGAGCGCTGTCCATTGCCGCTGGAATCGGTACTGTTCCCGGACCACGGCGCGGATCGGGGCCGTTTCCCGCGCCAGGTGTTTCCGTATCGCGTCGCCGCGGCGGTCGCGGACCTCGGCCGGCCATTGCCACCACGGCGCGCGGAACGTTCCCTCCAGCGAACGGAAGAGCGCGTAGGGCAGCAGCCAGCGTCGATGGCGGCGCGCGAACGCGGCGAGAGCGCTCTCGTCGCACGGCTCGTCGTCGACGAGGCCGGGATTGCCGGCGTACTCGGAACGCAGGGAATACGGCGAGCCGAACCGGTCGGCCGGTCCGAGGGGAAGAGTCTGCCAGACGGTGAAACCCGCGCCCCGCAGAAAGTCGACGAAGCGGCGGGCCTCGGGACCGATCGTGCCGTTGGCGCCGGGGCCGGGCAGCGAAGTCGGGTGGAGCAACACGCCGGCCCGCCGCCGCCCGAACACGTCGTCCATCAACCGGTCATGGGACCCGGGACATGTGATGCGACGTTCCGCCGGCCGCCGGCACGTAACAGTGCCACGTGTAGTCCATCACCATCCGGTTGGCGCTGAAGCGCCAACCGAGCGTGCGGATCGAGCGCTTCATGCGCCGGATCCAGCCTCGGGGCAGTCCTTCCGCGTCGCGGTCGTCGTAGTAGAGCGGAATGACCTCGTCGGTCAACACGCGGTACAGGTCCTCTCCGTCGCGCCGGTCGTGCTGCTCGGGATCGACGTGCGCGCGGTTCGGCCCGATGGCGAACCCGTTCGAGCCGTCGTAGGCCTCGGCCCACCACCCGTCGAGTACCGAGAGGTTCAATCCGCCGTTCAGAACCACCTTCTGGCCGCTCGTCCCCGACGCCTCCAACGGACGCCGCGGCGTGTTGAGCCAGACGTCCACGCCCTGGACCATGTACCGTCCGACGTTGATGTCGTAGTCCTCGATGAACACGATCCGGTCCCGAAGCCGCGGGTCGCGGTTCAACTCCGCGATCCGCTGCAGTACCCTCTTGCCGGGTTCGTCCAACGGGTGGGCCTTGCCGGCGAATACGAACTGCACCGGGCGCCGCGCGTCGTTCACCAGCGCGATGAGACGCTCCAGGTCGTTCAGGATCAGGGTGGCGCGCTTGTACGTGGCGAACCGGCGGGCGAACCCGATCGTCAGCGCATCCGGGCTCAGGATTCGGGACAGCCGTTCCAGCTCTTCCGGAGGCGCGTTCCGCTTCTGGGACTGTTTCACGGCGCGGCGCCGGGCGAAACGGAGCAGCCGGGACTTCAAGGCCAGGTGCGTTTCCCACAACTCTCCGTCGTCGATGTTCTCCACGTCCCGCCATGTCTTCGCGTCGCCGATGCGCTCCATCCAGTTGCGCTCTCCCGTCAGATGCCGTCCGTAGAGCTGGATCATCTGCGGGGCGAGCCAGGACGGCGAATGGACGCCGTTGGTGATGTGTCCGATCGGCGCCTCGTCCTCGGGGCGCCCCGGCCACAGCGACATCCACATGCCCCGCGAGACCTCGCCGTGAAGGCACGAAACCGCGTTCGACCGCCGCGACAGCCGGAGCGCCAGCACGGTCATGCAGAACTCCTCCGCCCCGTTGTCCGGGTCGATGCGCCCCAGCCCCAGGAAGTCCCGCGCCGACAGCCGCAACGCGTCCCGCAAAGGACCGAGGTGTTCCTCGACCAGTTCCGGATGGAACCGGTCGTGACCGGCGGGTACGGGCGTGTGCGTCGTGAACACCACGGTCCGGGAGACCCGGCGCGCGGCGCCGGCATAGTCGAGGCCGTCCTGCGCCATGCGCCGGCGAATCGCCTCGACGACGGCGAACGCGCTGTGCCCTTCGTTCAGGTGGTAGGCGCCCGGCGAAATCCCCATGGCCGCCAACGCGCGGACGCCGCCCACGCCCAGCAGCAGTTCCTGACGGATTCGGACCCGGCGGTCGCCTCCGTACAGCCGCGCGGTCAACTCGCGGTCCTCGGCGGCGTTGCCGTCGACATCGGAGTCGAGCAGGAGCAGCGTGCGCCGTCCGACCGCCATGCGCCAGACCTTGGCGTGAATCACGCCGGTACGAGTCTCGATCGAGATCCGGACGGGCCGGCCCGCCACGTCGACGGCGGGCTCGATCGGCAATCGGGCGGGGTCGTTCCGGATGTAGGCTTCCTGCTGCCACCCGGAATCGTCCAGGTGCTGCCGGAAATACCCGTAGCTGTACAGCAACCCGACTCCGACCAGCGGCACATCCAGGTCCGAGGCGTTCTTCAGGTGGTCTCCGGCCAGCACGCCCAGTCCGCCGGAATAGATGGGGACGGACGCGTGGATGCCGAACTCCGCCGAGAAATAGGCCACGGGTTCGCGCCCCAGGACGCCGGCGTGAACCGTGCCCCACGTTTCGGTCCGGTCGACGTACTGGCGGAAACGGCGGTACGCGGCGTTGATCCGGCTGTGGAGAACCTGGACGTCCGCGCGCCGTTCCAGCTCGCGGAGCGGGATCTCGCCGAGCAGCGCGATCGGGTTCTGCCCCAGCTCGCGCCACCGCTCGGGGTCGAGATCGCGAAACAGGCTTCCGGCGTCCGGATCCCAACTCCACCAGAGGTTCCGCGCCAGGGTCCAGAGACGGTCGCCGGTCGGCGCTATGAAGAGTTCCAGGGCGCGGGCGTCGCCGACGAGGGGCGCGATCCGGTGGGCGATCTCCTCCAGCCGCTCGATGTCGTCCGGCCCGAAGACGCGCGGCTGGACGGTCTGCACGACCAGGACCCCCTGCAGCACGCCGCGGTCGGCCAGCGGGACGCCCAGGAAGGACTCGTAGGCTTCCTCGCCCGTGTCGGGAAAGTACTTGAAACGGGGATGCGCCTGGACGTGCTCCACGGCCACCGGGCGGGAACGCTCGGCCACCAGGCCGGTCAGGGCCTCGCGGAGTCCCATGCGGACCTTGCCGACGGATTCCGGACGCAGCCCGAAGGTCGCGGCCAGCACCAGGTTCGCCCGGTCCGCCTCCAGCAGGTAGATGGAACAGACGTCCGCGCCGAAACGTTCGGCCGAGGAGGCGGCGAGCTCCATCAGCAGCTCGCGCGACTTGCCGTCGTCGATCTCGACGTCGGCCGCCGGCGCCGACGGCGGGTCCAGGGAACGCTCGGACTCGGAATGGCGTTCGCTCATGCGGGATTCCAGGGGTTCTCTTTCGCTTCGGGCGGCCGCCGCGATTCCGGGCGAACCGAAGCGCCATTGTACGACATCCGGGGAGCGGCCGCGTGACGTACGGACCGGCTCGTTTTGGTGTTATGGTGCCCGGATGGACGGTGGAGAAGCGCTGCGGCGTCTGGCCGAAGGCCGGCTGCACGATCCGTTCTCCGTGCTCGGGCGGCATCCCGCCGGCGATGGGGATGTCGTCGTCCGCGCGTATCTGCCCAGCGTCGAGAGCGCCGAGATCGTGGAGTCGGGCGAGCCCATGTCCCGCCGCCCGGGGGGCGACGTTTTCGAATGGCGGGGGCGTGGCGACCGCGTGCCCGTCCGATACCGGATCCGCAGCCGCCGCGACGGGCGAATCCTCGAGGATTTCGATCCCTACGCGTTCGAGCCACAGCTTTCCGACGGCGATCTCGAATCGTTCGGCCGCGGCGACCACTTCCGTTCGCACTGGCTCCTCGGGGCCCGCCGGCGTCGAGTGGACGGCGTCGACGGCGTGCTGTTCGCGCTGTGGGCGCCGAACGCGGAACGTGTCAGCGTCGTCGGGGACTTCAACGACTGGGACGGACGCCGGCATCCCATGGGGGTCCGCGGACGATCCGGCGTCTGGGAGCTGTTCATTCCGGGTCTGGACGCGGGGGCGCTTTACAAGTACGAGATACGCCACGGCCCGAGCGGCCGTGTTCTCACGCGGAGCGACCCGTTCGCGCGAAGCTTCGAACTGAGGCCGCGCACGGCGTCGAGGGTCGCGCCGGACGCGGCTTACGCGTGGACGGACTCGGCGTGGATGGAGGGGCAAAAGAACTTCGAGTGGCGCCGCGCGCCGATTTCCATCTATGAGTTGCACTGCGGTTCCTGGGCGAGGGGGCCGTCCGGGGAGTTCCTCGACTACCGCGCGCTGGCGGACCGCCTGGTCCCATACCTGGAGGAGACCGGGTTCACCCACGTCGAGCTGCTCCCGATCACCGAGCACCCGCTCGATGCGTCGTGGGGCTATCAGGCCACCGGCTACTTCGCCCCGACGTCGCGCTACGGAGACGCCGATGGCCTGCGCTGCCTGATCGACCGGCTCCACGGGCGGGGCATCGGCGTGCTCCTGGATTGGGTGCCGGGACACTTTCCCCGCGACGCCCACGGTCTGGCCGCGTTCGACGGCGAGCCGCTGTTCGAATACGCGGATCCCCTCAAGGCCGAGCAGCGGGACTGGGGCACGCTGGCGTTCAACTACGACCGCCGCGAGGTCCGGAGTTTCCTGGTTTCCAGCGCGCTCCACTGGCTGGAGGAGTTTCACTTCGACGGCATCCGCGTCGACGCCGTCGCCGCGATGCTCTACCTGGATTACTCCCGGGAGCCCGGACAGTGGACTCCCAACGTCCACGGAGGCAACGAGAACCTGGAAGCCGTCGGATTCCTTCGGACGCTGAACGAGGCCGCGCACCTCGAGTTCCCGGGGACACTGATCATTGCCGAGGAGTCCACGGCATGGCCGGGCGTCACGCGGCCCACCTACGCGGGGGGACTGGGATTCAGCCTGAAGTGGAACATGGGATGGATGCACGACACGCTCGCGTACCTGTCCATGGATCCCGTGCACCGGAAGCACCACCACGACCGCGTGACGTTCGGTCCGGTCTACGCGTTCTCGGAGAACTTCCTGCTTCCGCTGTCGCACGACGAAGTCACTCACGGGAAGGGCTCCCTGCTGGCCAAGATGGCCGGGGACCGGTGGCAGCAGTTCGCCAACCTGCGGCTGCTGTTCACGTTCCAATGGACCTATCCCGGCAAGAAACTGCTGTTCATGGGGTCGGAGTTGGGGCAGCCGTCGGAGTGGGATCACGACGGCCAGGTGCCGTGGGAGCTGCTCGGGGCGCCGGAGCACGCCGGGGTCCGGAAGCTCGTCGGCGACCTGAACCGCCTGTACCGGACGCGGGAACCGCTGCACGGCCGCGACTTCGAATCCTCGGGTTTCCGTTGGCTGCGCTGGGACGATCGCGAAAGCTCCGTGCTGTCCTATCTCCGCATCGGTTCGCGGGGAGACGTCGTCGTCGTCCTGAACTTCACGCCGATCCCGCGGGAGGGTTATCGGATTGGTGTTCCGCGATCGGGCGAGTACCGGGAGATTCTCAACTCGGATTCCCGATTCTACGGCGGGTCGGACGTCGGGAACCCCGCGCCGATCGCCGCGGAGAACGTCCCCTGGATGGATCAGCCGTTTTCGATTCCCGTCACGCTGCCGCCCTTGGCCGGCATCGTTCTCGAGGCTCCCTGACCCGCCGTTCGCGACTCCAGGACCACGACGGAGTGGGCGGCGAGTGCGTACCGGGGGCCGGCGAACGCGGTCTGGTTCGGCGGCGGGGCGATGTCCTCCGGCGGCGCCAGCGCCGTGTCGACGGCGCGAAACCACGCGTGTCCGGCCAGTGATGGGACCGTCATCGCCGCTGCCGCGTCCGACATGTTCAGCATGACGTGCAGGTCGCCTTCGTCGTCGACCTGTCCGGCCAACGTGAATCCCAGGACACGGGCGCCGGGGTCGTTCCAGTCGGGTGGTCCCGTCTCCGGTCCGTGCCAGACGATGTCGGCCTGTCCCGCGCGTCCCGTTCCCGGCCGGCCGGTGAGGAACTCGCGCCGCCGCAGCGCCCGGTGGCGCATCCTGAGCGCGATCATCTCGCGCGTGAAGCGGAGCATGCCGGCGTTGGACTCGGTACGGCTCCAGTCGAACCAGCCGATCGGGTTGTCCTGGCAGTAGGCGTTGTTGTTGCCGCCTTGCGTGCGCAGGACTTCGTCGCCGGCCAGCAGCATCGGCACTCCCTGGCTGAGTAGAAGAACGGCCACGAAATTGCGGGCCTGTCGGCGCCGCAGCGCCAGCACCCGGGCATCGTCCGTGGGGCCCTCCACGCCGCAGTTCCACCCGAGGTTCTGGTCGCTTCCGTCCCGATTGTTCTCGCCGTTGGCCCGGTTGCGCTTCGTTTCGTAACTGACCAGGTCCCACAGCGTGAACCCGTCGTGGCAGGTGACGAAGTTGACGCCGTGGGTCGGCCGCTTGCCCGTTTCCAGGTACAGGTCGCTGCTGCCGGCGATGCGCGTGGCCAGCTCGCTCAGCATGCCCGGCTCGCCGCACAGGGACCTGCGAATCGCATCCCTGTAACGTCCGTTCCATTCCATCCACCGGGGGCCCTGGTAATCGCCCACCTGGTACAGGCCCGCCGCGTCCCACGGCTCGGCGATCAACTTGGCGTCCCGGAGCACGGGCGAGCTCTCGATCATCCGCAGCACGGGTGGATGGGCCATCGGACGCCCGTCCTCGCCGCGGCTCAGCACGCTGGCCAGATCGATGCGGAAGCCGTCCACGTGCATCTCCTCGACCCAGTACTCCAGGCATCGAACCAGGAAGTCGGCAACGACGGGGTGGTTGCAGTTCACGGTGTTTCCGCAACCCGAGTAGTCGCGGTACCGGGCCGGATGCCCCGGCTCCACGTGGTAGAAGACGTCGGCGGCGAGGCTCTTGAAGTGGATGACGCGCCCACCCGCGCCACCCTCGGCGGTATGGTTCAGGACCACGTCCAGGATGACCCCGATCCCCGCCCGGTGGAGCGCCTTGACCATGTCTCGAAACTCGGCCGGCGCATCGTCACCCGCGGCGTAACGCGGGTGCGGCGCGTAGAAACCGACGGGGCTGTAGCCCCAGAAGTTGGTCAGACCCAGGCGCGCCGCGCCGCGGGGAACGTCGTCGGCGTCGAACGCCGCCACGGGCATGAGCTCGACGTCGGTGACGCCCAGCGACTTCAGGTAGGGAATCTTCTCGACGACGCCCAGGAACGTGCCCGGATGGGTGACGGCGGACGCGTCGTCGCGCGTGAACCCCCCGACGTGCAACTCGTAGATGATGCAGTCGTCAACGGCGCGGTCCGGGGGGCGGTCCTCCTCCCAGTCGTAGGCGCCGGTTTCGACGACGCGGCCGCGAACACAGCCTCCGTCGACGGCCCGCGCCCAGGGGTCGAGGATCTCGGCCGACGACGCGTCCGTCCGCCACGCGTAATGCAGGCCGGGTTCGGCGCCTTCGACGAAGACGTGCCAGTAGGACGATGTGTTGTGTACGCCGGGTTCGAGCTCGATGGTCCGTATCGGGGCCGCGTCGTCCGCACTTTCGTACAGGAGCAGCGCCATGCGGACCGGGTCCGGGCCGAACACCGAGAAGTTGACGCCGCTCGGGCCGGGCGTGGCGCCCGGAGGGTACGGTTCGCCGGCGCGAACGACGAATCGCGGGCCGGGTCGTTGCACCGATGCCGTCAGACTTCCACCCGCGTCAAGGGAATCACCGTCGGCGGTCCCGGCACGACGACCACGCCGGTCTCGGTCACCGTATAGCGCTGGCTGTCGTTCTCCCGATCGAAGCCGATCTCGGCGGCCGGCGGGACGATGGCGTTTCGGTCGACGATAACCCGGCGCAGCCGCGCGCCGGCGCCGATGCGGCAATTTTCCAGCAGAATCGATTCCGCCACCTCGGCGCGTGCGTCGACGAAGACCCGCCGGCCAAGCACCGAATCGACGACTTCGCCGCCCGCGATGATGCAGCCCGACGAGGCCGTCGAATCGAGAAGCACGCCCCGCCTGCCATGTTCGTTGAACGTGCACTTGACCGGGCCCTCGGGGAAGGCGGCGGTCCGAATCGGCCATTCATGGTTGTAGAGGTTCAACCGGGGCTCGGGGCTCTTGACGTCCATGTTGGCTTCGAAATAGGCGTCGATCGTCCCGACGTCGCGCCAGTAGCCCGCGTTCCACTCGCTCTCGCCGGGCACCTGGTTGGATTGGAAGTCGTACGCGTAGACGGGTTCTTCCTGAATCAGCTTGGGAAGGATGTCGTGGCCGAAATCGTGCCGCGTACCCTCGTCAGAGGCGTTCTTCCGCAGCACGTCGCATAACACGTCGGTCGAAAACACGTAATTCCCCATCGACGCCAGGCACCACCCGGGACGACCCGGAATCTGGGGCGCGTCGCGCGTCTTCTCGTGGAAGCCGGTGATCCGCCAGTCGTCGTCGATTTCGATGGTGCCGAACGCCTCCGAGTCGCTCGCGGGTATCGGCAGGGCGGACACGGTGGCCGCCGACGACCGGTCGCGGTGGAACCGCAACATCTGGCGGAGGTCCATCGTGTAGACATGGTCCGCGCCGAAGATGGCGACCAGGTCCGGCTGGGAACGCTCGATCAGGTTCAGGTTCTGGAAGATGGCGTCGGCCGTGCCGAGATACCAGTGGTCGCCGATGTTCATCTGCGCCGGGACCGGAATGATGAACCGCTGTTTCTGCATGTCGCCGAACGACCAACCGTCGCGGAGGTGCTGCAGCAGGGCCTGGGCCCGGAACTGCGTGAGGACGTAGATCGAATGGATCCCCGAGTTGACGAAGTTGCTGAGGACGAAGTCGATGATACGATACTTCCCGGCGAAGGGGACGGCCGGCTTGCTGCGCAGGTTCGTCAGCGGACGCAATCGGCTGCCGCGCCCTCCCGCCATCACCATTCCCAGGATTCTCAACTCCACGATGGTCCTATCGTACACACTGCCGCCGTCCGGGCGCCACAGCGCCCCCCCGTGGTGTGAAGCATGACGATCCACACGCACGCGGGCCGGCCGTGCCCGCCCGAGCGCCTGGAGTCGATTCCGGCCCTGATCGGCGCGTACCGCAGCGGCCGGCCCGATCCCGGTGTCGCAACACAGCGCGTCGCCTTCGGCACCTCCGGCCACCGGGGCACTTCGCTCGCGAACAGCTTCAACGAGGATCACGTCCGGGCGATCTGCCAGGCGATCGCCGAACACCGGCGAGACCGGGGCGTCCGCGGCCCGCTGTTTCTCGGCATGGACACGCACGCGCTTTCGGAAGCCGCCCACGCGACGGCCGTCGAGGTGTTCGCCGCGTGCGGGGTCGAGCTCCGCATACAGGAACGGGGGGGCTACACGCCGACCCCGGTCATTTCTCACGCGATCCTGGTCCACAACCGGGACGCCGCCGCGCCCCGCGCCGACGGCGTCGTCATCACGCCGTCCCACAACCCCCCGCGCGACGGCGGCGTCAAGTACAACATGACGCACGGCGGTCCGGCCAACGTCGGCACGACCCGGGCCATCGAGGAACGCGCCAACCGGATCATCACCGGGGGGTTGGAAGACGCTCCCCGTCTGCCGCTGGACCGCGCTCTGGCGGCCGAGACCACGCGCGCGGTCGACTTCATGCGGCCGTTCGTCGAAGACCTGTCCGACGTCGTCGACATGGAGGCCATCGCCGGCTCGGGACTGCGATTGGGCGTGGATCCCATGGGCGGCGCGGCCTGCGGATATTGGGCGCCGATCGCCGAGCGGTACAAGCTCGACCTGACGGTCACGAACCCAGCGGTCTCCCCGGACTTCCGGTTCGTGCGCCTCGACCACGACGGCCAGATCCGCATGGACTGTTCGTCGCGTTTCGCCATGGCCGGCCTCCTGGAGTTGAAGGACGACTTCGACATCGCGTTCGGGAACGATCCCGATTGCGACCGGCACGGCATCGTGACCCGGTCCGGCCTGATGAACCCGAACCACTACCTGGCCGTCGCGATCGGGTACCTGTTCCGGACGCGTGGTTGGGACCCGTCGGTCCGGGTGGGAAAGACGCTGGTTTCCAGCACGATGATCGACCGCGTGGCGGACGACCTCGGCCGCGAGCTCTTCGAGGCGCCGGTGGGCTTCAAGTGGTTCGTCGACGGGCTCGAGGGCGGATGGCTGGGTTTCGGAGGCGAGGAGAGCGCCGGCGCCGCTTTCCTTCGGCGGGACCAGACCCCGTGGACGACGGACAAGGACGGGTTCAGCCTGGCCCTGCTCGCGGCGGAGATCACGGCCGTGACCGGCCGGGACCCGTCCGCGCACTACGCGGAGCTCGAGGCCCGGCACGGACGGGCGGACTACGCCAGGATCGATGTCCCGTGCGACCCGGAGCACAAGGACCGGCTGAAACACCTGTCACCGGACGACGTCCGCGCACACGAACTCGCCGGCGAGCCCATCACGGGCCGCTTCACGCGTGCGCCGGGGAACGGCGCTGCGATCGGAGGCCTCAAGGTCGTCGCCGGCAACGGTTGGTTCGCCGCGCGCCCTTCGGGCACCGAATCCGTCTACAAGATCTACGCCGAGAGCTTCAAGGGAGCCGGTCACCTGCGAGCGATCCAGGACGAGGCGATGGCGATCGTCCGGTCGGCGCTCGGTTGACGTGGCCGCCGCCGCAGTAGGGGGCGCGGAATTCCGTGGACAGGCTCACGTATGGGAAGTAGCTTCGTTGTCGAATCGACATCGACAACGTCGGGGAATCCCGCGGGAGGAACGATCATGAAGTGGGGTGGATGGAGTGCGGCCGCGCTTTCGCTGACATGCGCGCTCGCCTGGAACGGCTTTGCGCAGCAGGTGGTGGATCCCGGTTTCGACAGCGTCGGGCGCGGCGCGCCGATGCTGGCGGACATTGGCGATTACGAGACGGTCGGCGCCGGAGGCCGCGGCGGCTTCAACGGATCGGCCCGCGCGGGCGAGACGCCTCCGGGCGTCGAACCGCTCCCGGTCGACCTGTTCACGACGTCGGACTTCTACCAGGACCGGGAACTGTGGGGCGATGCGCGGTATTTTCGTTGCAACAGCTCGGTCGCGATCGAGGGATTCTGGACCCGCAACGCGGACGCCCTCCTCGGGGAAGACCCGCCGCGAACCGCGGCCTGGGGGCGTTGCGACCGCGATTATCCGCGCGAGGCCATCGTCAGTCCCTACGGTTTCGCGAGCGCCGAGCAACACTACGAGGCGCTCCGCGAGGAAGCGCGCGGGCGCGGCGGGCCGACCGAGCACACCTATGCCACGGTGCCCGGCGAGTGGACCGGACGGTACCGCGCGTCCGGCGGTTACTGGTTCCGCATGGGTCAGGTGCAGATCCCGACGGTCCTGTCGCTGCTGACCGACGAGTACCAGACGCGCTTCGTGCAGGAGGCCTACCATAACGGGGTCACGAACAAGGCGATGTGGCCGTCGCAATACTGCTGGCCCGAAGGCTTCTTGCGCCGGTGGCACGGGGCCGCGGTCCGCGACCACAGCATCATCGTGACGCCGTCGATCGTCCAGATCCTCACCGGTGTGGCGGACAACTTCATCACCAACATCCACATCGGGCGCGAGTTCAACATGGAGGGCGTGGTGCCCCGGCTCGGCGCCGACGTGCCGCGCTGGTACGGCGAGACGATCGGCTTCTGGGACGCGGATACGCTGATCACCTGGACCTCGAACATCCAGGGCTGGAAGACGCACGCCTCGATCGAACACTCGAGCCGGATGCAGTCGATCGAGATCTACGCGCCCATGCACGACGAGGCCGGCACGTTCCTCGGCCTCAATCACGAGGCGATCTTCTACGATCCCGAAGCCCTGGTCGAGCCCGTGCGCATCGTCCGGAACTACCTCAGGACCAGCGGTTTCGAGGAAGCGGATCCGCAGACCTTCATCGAGTGCCTCCAGACCATCTATCCGATCGACGGCACGGGAACGCCGATGACGCCGGGCAGCGTCTTCGAATACGAGATGCTGGACATGTACGGACGGCCCTGGGCCCAGCTCTGGGAAAAGTACTGGGAGACGGGGATGCAGCGGCCGGAGGAAGAGGACATCTTCAGCTTCGATTAGGAGCCTGTGGTGAAACCTCCCGAACGCGGATACATCTCCCACTCGACGCCGGCCATCTTCTCCAGCGTCCGCACGACCTGGCAACTGTATCCGAACTCGTTGTCGTACCAGCAGTAGACGACGGCCGTGTCGCCGTTCGTGATCGTGGCCTTCGAGTCGACGACCGACGCGTGACGGTCGCCGACGAAGTCCGTGGAGACGGCCTCGTCGGAAATCGTGTAGCCGATCTGCTGCTGCCGCGGCGAGTGCAGCGCGGTCTGGCGCAGGAACTCGTTCAGTTCCTCCGTGCCGACTTTGCGGCTGAACTGCACGTGGATGATCGCGATGGAGACGTCGGGTGTCGGCACGCGGATGGAGTTGCCGGTAAGCTTGCCCTTCAGTTCCGGGATCGCCTTGGCCACGGCCGTCGCCGCGCCCGTTTCGGTCAGCACCATGTTGAGCGGCGCGCTCCGGCCGCGGCGCGCGCGCCGGTGGTAGTTGTCGTTCAGGTTCTGGTCGTTGGTGTAGGCGTGCACCGTCTCCACGTGGCCTTTCTCGATGCCGTACTGTTCAAGCAGGACTTTCAGCACGGGAACGATGGCGTTGGTGGTGCAGGAAGCGGCCGAGACGAGGCGTTCCGAGGGTGTGATCGCGTCGTTGTTCACGCCGAACACGACGTTGGGGATGTCGCCCTTCCCGGGAGCGGTCAGGAGCACTCGGGAGACGCCCGGACACTGGAGATGCCGGCCCAGCCCGTCCCGGTCGCGCCACGCGCCGGTGTTGTCCACGACCAGGGCGTCCCGGATGCCGTGCCGCGTATAGTCCACGTCCTCGGGCGAGTCGGCCCGGATGAACTGGATCTCGTTGCCGTTGCAGACGAGCCGGTTATCGTCCTCGAGGATGCGAATAGTGCCCCGGAAGGAGCCGTGCACCGAATCGCGGCGCAGCAGGCTGGCCCGCTTGGCCAAGTCGGCGCCGCTGGGGCCCTTGCGGACCACGACGGCTCGGAGCCGAAGCAGGTCGCCGCCGCCGGCCTTCTCGATCAAGAGACGCGCGACGAGCCGACCGATGCGCCCGAAGCCGTAGAGCACGACGTCCTGCGGCTCGGGCAGCGGCTTGCGCCGCCGGCCGACGTCGTGGCCCACCTCGTCACGCAGGAAGTCGTCGAGCGACGTATCGTCCCGGCCCTGGAACATCACGGTCAGCTTGCCCACGTCGACGTGGGCGGGCCCCAGGTCCATCGTGGACAACGCCTCGATGACCGGGAACGTCTCGTACACGGACAGCTCGTTGTGCTCGATCTGGCGCACGAACCGATGCAGCTTCATCAGGTCGATGACCGAGCGGTTCACCATGTTGCGGCCGTACATGTACAGCGACACGTTGTTGTTGCGGTATAGCTTGCCGATCAGCGGGATCATCGCCTCGGCGAGCGCTTCGCGGTCTTTCCAGTCCTTGAAGAAATCGGCGGGCCGCGGTCGGTTCACGGTGCGTCACCTTTCGGTTCGGGTTGCGGACGGCGTCGAAAACGGCGCCACGGGAAACCCCTATTATCGCACGCTTATCGTTGGTGGAGGATCGCGGCCGGACTACTATCAGGCATGCCTGACGACATGGCGGGATCACGTCGACATCGGTGGGTCATCGGATTGTTGAGCGCGGCCGGATTGGCCGTCGCTTTTTCGGGCGCGGCCGGAGGCTCCGGGGCGCAGTTGCCGGGCGTCGGACGCCCGGCGCCGCTGGTCGAATCCGCGGGCAACGACCTGTTCCCGACCCTTGCTCCGGACGGAGCGCTGGCGTTCAGCCGCCGTGACGGGGGCGACTGGGACGTGTTCCTCCAGGCGCCGGGCGAGGAGGCTGTCAACCTCACGGCCGACTCCGACGGCGACGACTGGCAGGCCGAGTTCTCGCCCGACGGCGACCGGCTGGTGTTCCGCTCGGAACGCGACGGCGGCGGCCTCTACGTGATGGACCGCGGCGGGGGCGCCATCCGCCGGCTGACCAACGTCGGGTTCAACCCGTCCTGGTCGCCGAACGGCGAGGAGATCGTGTACTCGAGCACACAGATCGTCGCCGACCCTGCTTCCCGCCCGATCCCGGGCGATCTGAGCATCGTGCGTGTGGCGACCGGCGAGCGGCGGCTCCTGTACGCGCTCGGCGACGCCGTCCAGCCGCGGTGGTCCCCGAGCGGCGAACGCATCGCGTTCTGGGCATTCGCGGCGCAGGGAGGCCGGCGCGACCTGTGGACGGTTTCGGCCTCGGGCGGCGAGGCGGTCGCGGTCACGCGCGACGCCGCGACGGACTGGAGCCCGGCCTGGTCGCCCAGCGGAGCGTTCCTGTATTTCGCCAGCGACCGGCAGGGCGACATGGACATCTGGCGCGTGGCGATCGCCCAGGCCACGGGCCAGGTCCAGGGCGCGCCCGAGCAGATCACCAGCGGCGCCCTCGGGATCCGGGGGCACTTGGCGATCTCCAGCGACGGCCGGCGGCTCGTCTTCGCCGAGGACAGCATCACGACCACGGTCGAGGCGCTGGATTTCGAACCCGTTGCCGGCCGGGTGGACGGGGATGCGCGCGTGGTTCTCGAAGCGTCGACGCTGGCGTTCGACGTGGCGCCGTCACCGGACGGCCAGTCCCTTGTCTTCTATTCGCGCGCGCACTCGGGAAGCGCTCCCGAAGAGAGCATCTACGTGACGGGAAGCCGTGGCGGACCCATCAACCGCGTCACCTCGGAGAACCCGGGCGGCCGGGACCGCGGACCGGTATGGTCGCCCGACAGCAGCCGGATCGCGTTCTACTCGGACCGCAGCGGCAACTACGAGATCTGGACCGTCGATTCGGACGGATCGAACCTGACGCAGGTCACCCGCGATCCGGCCGCCAACCGTTCCGGTATCCTGTGGTCGCCCGACGGCGCCCGGCTCCTCTACCGGCAACGCAGCGGACCGTCCCGGGATACGTACGTCATCGACCCTGTGCGCAGGCCCATCGAGCAGGTACTCGAGGCGCTGCCCGCCATCGGCGGATCCGACGAGTACTTCGCGGCGAGCTCGTGGTCTTCCGACGGGAGTCAGATCGCGGGGACCCGCGTCTACGTCAACCGCGCCGCGCCGGGCGGCGTCTTCCTTTACGACACGGCCGCGCGGACGTTCCGCATCCTGACCCCCGCCGGCGACGACCCCCAGTGGTTGAACGACGACCGCCGGTTGATCTACACCGACGGCGCCAGCCGCCTGATGCTCGTGGACACCACCCAGTTGTCCCCGCCTCGAGAGATTCTGTCGATCGCGCCGCGCCTGCTGGACTCGGCCCGCCTGTCGGCCGATAACCGGACGCTGTTCTACCGGGCGGCGGTCGACGAATCGAGCCTGTGGCAGGTGAGCCTGCCGTGACCCGGGTCGCCTGCCGCCGGATCATCGCGGCGGCCGCCTGCTCCCTGGCGGCGGCGTGCGCGCCGCCGGCGCCGGTCGAGACCGCCGTTGCCGACGTTCCCGCTTTCGCCGTCGATCCGTTCTGGCCGCGGCCGCTTCCCAACGACTGGATCGTCGGGCAGGTGGCCGGCGTCCACGTCGACGCCGACGACCGGGTATGGATCGTCCATCGGCCCCGCTCCCTCACGGACCGCGAGATCGGGGCGAGCCAGGACCCGCCGTGGAGCCGGTGCTGCGTCGCGGCGCCGCCGGTCCTCGAGTTCGACGGCGACGGCAACCTGCTGCGGGCGTGGGGCGGGCCGGGCTCGGGCTACGACTGGCCGCGGAACGAGCACGGCATCCACGTGGCCGACGGCTTCGTGTGGCTGGCGGGGAACGGCGAGGGCGACCACCAGGTGTTGAAGTTCACCGTGGACGGCGCGTTCGTCATGCAGATCGGCCAACCCGACGCGGGTGCGGGCAGCAACGACACGGCCAACCTGGGGCGCCCGGCGGATCTGGTCGTCGACGCCCCGGCGCGCGAGCTCTACGTCGCAGACGGCTATGGAAACCGTCGCGTCGTCGTCTTCGACTCCGAGACCGGCGCGTACAAGCGCCATTGGGGCGCCTACGGCAACGTTCCCCATGACGACCCCATGCCGGCGTACGATCCGGCGGCTCCGCCCGCGGATCAGTTCGGGAGCCCGGTCCACTGCATTCACCTGTCCGAGGACGCGCTCGTTTACGTGTGCGATCGGGTCAACAACCGTTACCAGGTTTTCGAGAAGGACGGGTCGTTCGTCTCCGAGGCGGTCTTCGAACCGGACACGCGGCTCAGCGGTTCGGTGTCCGACCTCGTTCTCTCGCGCGACCCCGGTCAACGCTTCATCTTCACGGTCGACGGGACCAACAACGAGCTGCGCATCGTCGAACGCGATACGGACGCGGTCGTCGGGCGCCTCGGGCGGCCCGGCCGGTGGGCGGGCCAGTTCCACGTCGTTCACGACATCGCGGTCGATTCGGAGGGCAACCTGTACACGACCGAGGTCAATACGGGACAGCGGGTGCAGAAGTTCCGCCGGCTCGAGCCCTGACCCTGGCGGCTTGATACGCCCTCGGGCTTCGTGCTTCAATTTCGTGTTGTTCCAACGGGAGATCTCATGGTCCTGAAAAGCATGCTTTTCGCCGCAGCCCCGGCCATGGCCGTGCTGCTGGCCGTCCCGACCGGCGCGGCCGCGCAGGATGCGGCCGGCGACATTCCGCGGACGGCCGACGGCCGTCCCGACCTTCAGGGGATCTGGCAGGTCCGCAACCGGGCGGCCTACGGCCTGGAGGCGCACGCCGCCAGCTACCGGATGCCGCCCGGCCCGAGCGTGGTCGACGGGGAGACGATTCCGTACCAGGACTGGGCGCTGGCCCGGAGGAACGAGAACTTCCGCAACCGCGCGACCGCCGACCCGTTGGCCCAGTGCTACATGCCCGGCGTCCCGCGCATCATGTACATGGAGCATCCGTTCCAGATCTTCCAGACGCCGGACCACATCGCGATGACCTTCGAGTGGTCGCTCGTCTATCGCCTGATCTATACCGGCGGACAGCCCCAGCGGTACTCCGGAGTTCCGTTCTGGATGGGCGATTCACGCGGGCGCTGGGAGGGCGACACGCTGGTCGTGGAGGTGACCGACCACAACGACCGGACCTGGTTCGACATGGCGGGCAACTTCCACGGCGAGGCCATGAGCCTCGTCGAGCGGTACACCATGGTCGACGCCGACACGATCGAGTACGAGGCGACGATCACCGATCCCGAGGTCTTCACGCGGCCGTGGACGATCCGGATGCCGTTCCATCGCCACACGGACATGGACCGCATCCTCGAATACCATTGCCAGGCCGAGCGCGAGGAGTTCGACGGCGACTTCGAACGCGATCTGCGCACCTGGTATCCCGGACCGTACGCCGACGACGGCCCGGAGGGAGAAAACCCATGAATCGTGTCCCCAGCATTCTGATGCACGCCGTACTGGCGGCGGCCGTGACGGCGCCGGTCGCGTCCGGTGCGCAGCGCGGCGCGGACGCCGACGCGCCGCCCCCGGGCCCGGTGCGCCGCATGCCCGACGGGACGCCCGACATCTCGGGCCTCTACTCGGCCAACGCGGGCGGCGCCAACTACGGCCTGGAGCGGGAGGCGGAGCGCCGGTTCCTGACTCCGACGAGCCGGGGCGTGGTGGTGGACCCGCCCGACGGGATTCTGCCGTACCGGGATTGGGCGCGCGCCGAGCGCATCGACCGGGAGCGGCCGCACCGGGGCTACGACGATCCGACGGCGCACTGCTTCGTCTCCGCCGGCGTCCCGCGCTCCATATACGTGCCCTCGCCCGTGCAGATCCTGCAGCCGCCCGGCTACGTCCTGCTGCTTTTCGAACGCATGGCGTGGCGCCAGGTTCCGCTCGACGGCCGGGATCACCTGCCCGACACCATTCGGCTGTGGAACGGCGATTCCGTCGGCCGGTGGGAGGGCGACACGCTCGTCATCGAAACCCGGAACATGAACGGCAAGACGTGGTTGAACGAGGCCGGCGACATCGTCAGCCACGCGCAGACCACCGTCGAGCGCTTCACGCCCGTCAATGCCGACACGATCCTGTTCAGCGCGACGGTGACCGACCCGGTCGTCTACACGCGGCCGTGGACGATCGAGATGGAGCTCCGGCGCCGGGACGACGAGATCCTCGAGGTCGCATGCCACGAGGACAACCAGGACCTGGGGCACCTCAGAGAGGTGCGCGACGCCTGGCGCAGGGAGCAGGCCGAAGGAGGAGCGGCACGATGAAGGACACCGGACGATGGATCGCCGCGATTGCGGTGCTGGCCGCGGCGTCGGCGGGCACGGCCTATGCGCATCATGCCTTCAGCGCGGAGTTCGACCCGAACGCGCCGATCTCGGTGCGCGGGAGAGTCACCGAGATGCTGTGGGCCAACCCGCACGCCTGGATCTACATCGACGTCGAGGACCCCGACGGCGAAATCGTCAACTGGGCGTTCGAGACCAGCGGCGCCAACGGGCTGATCCGGCGCGGATGGCGGCGGGAAGACCTCGCGGCCGGCACGGAGCTCGTGATCGAGGGCTGGCAGGTGCGCGGCGGCGGGCCTTCCGGCAACGCGCGCAGCATCACGTTCCCCGACGGGACGCGCCTGTTCGCCGGCACGTCCAACCCCGACGCCCAGGACGATTGATCACGCTCCTACGAGTTCGTTGACACCGGGCTCGAGGAGGCATAGGATCGGTCCCACACACGGCGGTTGGCGAGCAGGGCTGTCGGAGCTCTTGCCCCGACTCAATACACAAAAGGACGCTGCAGTCGACGCCCTCTGTTTCGGCAAAGCCCGGCGGTATCGCCGGGCTTTGTCGTATGGATCACGGGTTGCCGCGCCCGCCTCGGCCTCCCCGGCCCCCGCGTCCCCCGGCCGGCGGCTCGTCTTCGGCGAGCGCGAACGCCACCAGCATGGCCCCTCCGGTGGTTTCGCCCGGCACCCGGCCGTTGGTGGCCACGATGATGTACTGGCGCCCCTCGTGCATGTAGGTCATGGGAAGCGCCGTCTGCGGACCCGCCGGAAGCCGCATCTCCCAGACGTTTTCGCCGGTCGCCTTGTCATAGGCGTGAAAGACGGGTTGTCCGCCGGAGCCTTCGCCGGCGAACAGGAAGCTGCGCGTCACCAGCAGACCCGCCTGGGACGGGCTTCCGGTCGGTGGAATCCCGGTGAGTCCCGCCTCGTCGAACTGTTCCTGGAAGCGCGGCGGCGTACCGCCGTTGGGGATCTGCCACGCGATCTCGCCGCTGTTCATGTCATAGGCGGTGATCCGCCCGTACGGCGGCTTCAGGGGGCGCAGGCCGAACGGGATTTGCGGGGAACCGCGGCCGCCCATGCGATAGGCCGCGTAGTCCGGACCGGGTTCGACCCCCGGGGGCAGCGGATCGTTGGCCACCATTCCGATCACGGCCGGGTTGGTCGCCGAGCCGACGTAGACGTATCCGGTCTCGGGATCCGCCGCGCCGGACTGCCAGTTCGCGCCGCCTCCGAAGCCGGGCACCATGAACGTACCGGCGTTCGTGTCGGTGCGCAATGAGGGAGGCGTGTAGATCATTCCCGTCGTGAAGCCCTGCATCGCCTCGATGGCCGCGGCGCGGAGCTCCGGCGTGAAGTCGATCAGGTCGTCCTCGTCGAAGCCGATCACGTCGAACGGCGGCGGCCGTGTCGGGATGGGCTGCGTGGGGGACGACCATTCGCCGGGAATGGTCGTCTGCGGGACCGGGACTTCCGGAATGGGCCAGACCGGTTCGCCGGTCTCGCGATTGAAGACGTAGGCGAGAGCCTGCTTCGAGAGCTGCACGACGGCGGGTATCTCCTGCCCGTCCACGTTGATGTCGATCAGGATGGGATGCGGCGGGTTGTCGTAGTCCCAGATGTCGTGATGGACGAGCTGGAAGTGCCAGATCCGCTCGCCCGTCTCGAGGTCCACGCACACCAGGCTGCTCGTGAACAGGTTGTCGCCGGGCCGGGCGCCGCCCCACATGTCGTTGGTGCCCGCCTCGACGTTCAGGTACACGTAACCCAGCTCCTCGTCCACCGAGAACGGCCCCCAGACCCCGGCGTTGCCCGTGTAGTCGGCCGATCCGTCCAGCCACGTGTCGTAGCCGAACTCCCCGGGGCGGGGGATCGTGTGGAACGCCCACTTCTTCGCGCCGGTGCGGGCGTCGAAGGCCAGGACGTCGCCCTTGACGTTCTCGCGCGTCAACCGGCCCATGGCGGGTCCGACGATCAGCGTGTCGCGGGCGACGACCACCGGCGAGGTGTTCGAGACGCGTCCGATCACGTCGCCGTCGAAGTCCAGGTCCAGCGCCTCCACCATGTCGACGACGCCGTCGATGCCGAACGACGGCACGGGATCGCCGGTTCGGGCGTCCAGGGCGATCAGTTGGAACCCGGGCGTCGCGAAGATGATCCGGTCGTCGCCCTGTCCGTCGCTCCAGTAGGTGACCCCGCGGTGAACGAACCGCGGCGACCGTTCGAAGCGCTCGCCCTCGTCGGGGCGGTACATCCAGAGCGTCTCGCCGGTGCCCGCGTCGGCGGCGATCACGTACCGCCGCCGGTCCATCGTGAAATACAGCACGCCGTCGACCATCAGGGGCGTGGTCTGGCTGGCGGCGGCCGCGTTCGGCATCAGGCTGTCGGACCGCCAGATCCAGGCGATGTCGAGATCGTCGATCGTGTCCCGGTTGATCTGGTCCAGCGGCGAATACCGCGTGCTGCCGCCGTCGGCGCTGTAGGCGCGCCACTCGCCGCCCAGGGCGCCATGCTGCGCCCCGGCCGAGGCCGCGCACGCGGCGATCATCACGGACCCCAACAGGAATATCCCCCACCCTCGCGTCATAACGTGCCTCCGCGTCTTGTCGAGTCGAACGTGTTCGATGCTCCGGGATTTATACCCCACGCACGGCGGAAACGAAAGAGGGCGCCGCCGCGGCTTTATACGTGAGATTCGGAGCCGAAAGACATAGAATCCCCTCGATCCGGTTCGAATTCGTTTGACCTGTCCGAGACAGAGGTGACGCCATGCCCGAAGGCAACGATCACACGCCGCCCGCGCCGGAAGGAACCCCGGCTCCGGAATCCTCCGGACGGGACGGTCCGCGTCCGGCCCTGACCCGGCGCGACTTCCTGATTCGCGGCAACGCGGGGGCGCTCGCCATGGGCGTCATGAGCGGCGCCGGCTTCGCCGCCATGGTTCCCGAGGCCGAATCCGCGCCGCAGGCCACCGTGCCGGATCCCATGCGCAGCCGCCGGGTCACGCTGGACGTGGACGGCCGCGGGCACGACGTCACGGTCGACGTTCGCGAAAGCCTCTGGGAGACGCTGAACTATCAACTGGGGTTGTCGAACTGCAACCTGGGCTGCGACCGCGCGCAGTGCGGCGCGTGCACCGTCGTCATGGACGGCCGCGCCGTCAACGGATGCGCCATCCTCTCGGCGCGGGCCGGCCGCGGGCAGGAGATCCTCACCGTTGCGGGGATCGCCGACGGACCGGGCGTGGACGGCCTGCATCCCCTGCAGCGCGCCTTCTGGTTCGACGGCGGCTTCCAGTGCGGCATCTGCACGCGCGGCTTCATCATGGCCGCCTACGCGTTGCTGGAGTCGAACCCCGATCCGTCCGACGACGAGATCAAGGAGGCGCTGGCCGGGAACATCTGCCGCTGCGGCGAGTACCCCAAGATCATGACCGCCGTTCGGACGGCGGCAGCGGAAATGCGCGGCCAGCCGGTGACCTACCTGGCGCCGCCGGTCGAGCGCGCCGAGCCCGAGGCTGTCGCCGAGGACGCGGGCGGGCGCGTGTCGCGGCAGTTCGAGTACGTCACGGCGCTCGGCACCATCGAGGACTACGACGACCTGGCGCTGGAGTTGCGGCAGCGGCCCGGAATCCTCGACGTTTCGGGTACGGAGCGCACCGTCACGCCCGCCTGGGATCCCACGCGGCTGGACGAGGTCCGCGTGCGGCAGATCCTGGAAGAGCTGGGCCATCCGGTCCGGCCGGAGTAGGAGGCGACATGGAACAGAGAGTCGACGCCCTTCGAGTCGTCCAGGATCCCGCATACGCCGCCGGGTTGACCGACGACGAGTGGCGGACGCTGTCCAACGATCCGGAGTGGAACCTGATGCTGGGCGAGTACGCCGAGATGGTGGAGCCGATCATGGAGCGGTACGCCGCCAAGCTCGGCGTCCCCGCACGCGGGGCCGCGCCGCCGCCAAAGCAGGAAGCGCCGCCGTTCAACGTCATCGGGCGCCCCATTCCCCGATTCCACGGGCTGGGCATCGTGACCAGCCTCGGCCGCTACGTCCAGAACATGCGCATGAACGGCATGCTGTTCACGCGCACCCTGCGCAGCCCCTATCCGCACGCCCGGGTGACGGCCGTCCGGACCGAGGCCGCCGAGCAGATGCCCGGCGTCGTGGCCGTGCTGCACCGCGGCAACCTACCGCCCGAGTACCGGGACGTCCGGCTGGGAAGCGGCCCGCCGGACCGCAACCTGTTCAGCGAGGAAGTGTTCCAGGTCGGAGCGCCGATCGCCGTCGTCGCGGCCGAGAGCGAGCACATCGCAGACGAGGCGATCCATCGGATCGAGGTGGACTACGAGCGGTTGCCCGCGACGATGGACATGATGGACGGCGCCGGGCCATTCGCCCTGAAGCAGTGGGACAACGCCGAGGACGGGACCATCATCTCGATCACGCCGCCGCTGGTGCGCGGGGATCCGGACGGCGCCAGCGCCGAGGTGACGCTGGACGAGGTCCTCACCAAGTCGACCGAGCAGCACCTGGCCCTGGAGCTGACCAACTCCCTGATGTACTGGGACCAGGACCGCCTGATCGTCTACTACACGACCCAGCACTCGCACGGCTCGCGCAATGCGCTGTCCCAGGCCCTGAAGATCCCGGCCAACCGCATTCGCGTCGTCCAGCCCGGTTACATGGGTTCCGGATACGGCTACCGCGCCGGCATCGACCTGACCGAGGTGCACTCGGCCATCCTGGCCCGGATCACGGGGCGGCCGATCAAGACGATGTACACGCGGGAAGAGGACTTCGTCACGCGGACGCACCGGCCGGAGTTCCGGAACGAGATGCGGCTGGGCGTCAACCGGGACGGCGCCGTGCAGTTCGGCCGGTTCCGCGTGTTCGCCAACGTCGGGGCCCAGCGCGGCGGCGGCGCGAACGGCGCGTGGTACGGCCTGCAGCATCTCTACGCCATTCCCAACCTGCGGCTGGAAGCCACCGACGTCTTCACCAACAGCTTCCGGTCCGGACCGTACCGCTGCGTCAGCCATCCCAACGGCACGTTCGCCCTCGAGATGATGATGGAGCGTGCGGCCGACGCCATCGGGATGGACCCGGTGGAGTTCCGGCTCCGGAACCTGAACGAGACGGGAAACATCGAGACCGGGCGCCCGTTCAGCAACCCGGGCATCCGCGACTGCATCACGGCCGTGCGCGACCGGATCGACTGGACCAACGCGCGGCACGCGACGCGCGCCCGCGAGGTGCGTCCGGGCGTCTTCCACGGCATCGGAATGGCGGCCCACGCGTGCAGCCACGGCGGGGGCACCAACCCGGCCACCGGGCAGGTGATCGTCAACCCGGACGGCAGCGTCCAGTGCGTGTCCGCGTCGAACGAGATCGGGCCCGGCCAGCGGACGCAGATGGCCATGATCGCGGCCGAGGCGCTGGGCGTCCCGCTGGAGACTGTGAGCATCGCCGCCTACGTGGACACCGACAACACGACCGACACCGGCAGCACGACGGGAAGCCGGCAGACCAACACCGGGGGGCGGGGCATCTACGAGGCGGCCATCGACGCCCGGAACCAGCTTCTGCAGTACGCCGCCCAGCGCTTGTCGGCCGACGGGGACCCGGTATCCCCGGACGATCTGGACATCGAGAACGGCGAGATCTTCCTGCAGAGCGATCCGTCCACGCGGCTCGCCCTGGGCAACGCCGTCCAGACCGCGGGCTTCTCGATCCTTGGACGGGCCGTCTACCGTCAGGACACCGACTGGCAGCGGACGGCCTGGGCCGCGCACGCCGCCGAAGTCGAAGTCGACACGGGGCTCGGCGAGGTGAAGGTGACCCGCTACGTCGCCGCCCACGACGTGGGCCGTGCGATCAACCCGTTCGCGCTGGAGCAGCAGGTGGAGGGCGGCGTCGTGATGGCCCTCGGCGCCGTGCTGGGGGAGGAACTGCTCGTCGATGTGGGGACCGGGCTTCCGGTCAATCCCAACATGCTCGACTACAGGGCGCTCAGCATCCTGGACGTTCCCGACACGATCGAGACGATCCTGATCGAGCGGCCCAAGGCCTACGGCGTATTCGGCGCGCACGGGATCGGCGAACCGCCCATGGCGCCTCCGGCGCCGGCCGTGGCGGCCGCCGTGCACAACGCCGTCGGCGTGTGGATGGACGACATGCCCATCACGCGCGAGAAGCTCCTGGCCGCGCTCCGGAACGTGAGGTAAACGCGATGAAAGGGTTTGAACTCTACGAACCGACCACCGTCGGCGAAGCCGTCGAGACGTTGAACCGGCTCGGGTCCGGCGCCCGGGTCCTGGCGGGCGGGAGCGATCTCGTCTCCGGCGTGATGAAGGACTGGGTCGAGGGCGACGGCATGCCGCTGCCGGACGCGCTGGTCGACGTCACCACGATCCCCGAGCTGAG
>JAJEDW010000205.1 GCA_022821265.1 Acidobacteriota bacterium | reverse complement strand
ACGTGATATCGCGGCCGTCAACCGTCGATTCAGCCGCCCCATGGCGGCCGCCCGGCTGCCATCCGCTCGATCCAGGCCCGCCGGCCCGCTTCAGTAGACTCGGTGAGAAATGCGGGCTAGCGGCCTTAGCCGCGTCAGCATTCTTTGAAACCTGACGAACCCGTTCGAGGATGACGTCTCTGACTGATTGTGGGCCGCGGCCTTGCGTCCAATGGCTCCATGCATCATCTCGCATTTCCCACGACAGCGTGATGGTTTCTCGTGAGCTTCGTTGCCGAGTGGGCATTAGCCGTTATTGTTCTCGTCGAACCACATCCCGGAAACCGGACCACTTCTGTCAATACGCTTCGTCGCGGTCGCGATCATCGTGGCGTCCTACTCGTCGCCCCCGTGCGGACCGAGGAAGCGTTCGCCGTTGAAATGGATGAGGTGATCGGGAGCATCGGCGACCCATACTTCGGTTTCCCACGCGATCTCGGGCAGGTATTCGCGCATCGCTGTCCGATCGAGGAACGCCGTCACGAAAACCAGCCCGGAAGTCGAGCCGGCGAAGAGGTCCATGAGTTGGTTATGACGCAGACGGTTTACGGGCCCGTGCGAGGTGACGGCCTCGATGAGCACGAGCCAGTCGTGCTCGACGTGGTGGATGACGACATCCGGCATCTTGCCATGTCGGTCGATTTCGACGCCCAAGCGACGCAGGTATTGGTCGTCGAAGAACAGGTGCTTCTCGCCCGTGTCGCCAACATAGATCACGTAACCGTCGGGCGTGAAGCGTGGCGCGAACTGCTCGACAATCTCCTTGACAAGCACGTTCTGGCCGCCGGCTGTGAGTTCGATCGACTCACCGTCCGGGAGATTCACAGGGATGTATTCCGTTCGGCGCAGCGTTTCGCGAAGCCGGTTTACCCCTTTCATCTCTATGAGATAGGTCGCGAGGTTGCGCTTCCACGCCTCCGTTTCGACGCTCCGCAAGAGTTCTAACACGGAGGCTTCGATCTGATAGACGTTTCTCGGGCTGTTCGGCGGCCGTTCGGGCTCATCCGGATTGAGGACGACCAGACCCATCTGGATGAACTGATGGAGCGTGAAACGGCGAATCGTCTCCCGGGTATTGGGCGCGTATTGCTTGAGATAGTTGTCGGCGATCCAGCCCATGAGTTCCGTGACGCCGCGGAGTGGCGCTTGGGCTTCGGACCAGGGCGCCGTTGGGGCAAGGTCGAGCAGTGCGAGCAGGGTCAGGGCCGACCGCTCATTGGACTGTTCCTTCGGTGCTCCCAGCTCTTGCAAGATCGTTTGGGCGGCTTGGACCCGTCGTTTCGCGGCGGCCGGGTCATCACCTTCCTTCATTTCGGGAATCTCCTCTCGGACGAGTCGGTCGATTTCGTCCTGAGTGGGCATCGACTGCGTGATTCGGTGCCCGAGGCGCGCGAGGTCGCTTGAAGTCGGAAAGCGGAGCGACCGCAAGTCTTCGGCGTTGACTTGCGTGTGGCCGCTGAACTGCCGGAAGTACGCGTCGATCACCGTACTGTTCAGAAAGACCGCAAGCCCCCTGGCCAACTCTTCCGACAGGCCGGCCTCGCCGCCGTGCAACACATTCAGCTTGTTGTCGAAGGCAACCGCGCTTGCATCCACGCGCGTCGGATCGTAGATAGCGGCGACGACGCGCCGCCTTTCTTCCTTCGCGCTGAAGCGGCGGATCAGGACATACCAACCGGCCGGCAACAGAAGGTCGTCACAAGGATCCGATACCGCCAATGCGTTCGGTTTCGAGCCGGACCCGTCGGGCCACGACACGAATCCCTGGGCGAAATGACGGGGCATGATCAGTGGGGCGTCTCCCTCGCCGGCCTCTGCACGCAGTCGCTCCCGAGCCCGGAAACAGACGACGCGGCCCGTGGAGACGCGAACGCCAAGGCTCGCTAGCGTCTGGGGCAACGATCGCATCCGCTCTGCTATACGCGCGTCTAGCCCGTCGGGTACGACATGCAGCATGCAGGCTGGATCGTCGGGGAGAGTCAGTTCGGTCCGATCGACAGTGCGTTCCGCGAGTCCCGCGTCGGTGGGACCGAACGAAGTGGTGATTCTCACCTGCTCTTGCGTTCCCCTCCGGACCCCGTGATAGATGACGTTCTCCTGGAGCACCGAGTCGCCGGCGAAAGCCGCGTCGCGGGCGTCATAGACGTGAATGCGGCGTAACGACAATTCGCGGGTCAGCGCGCGGCGGAATCGGCGAAAGTACGTCCCGTTCATGAAGCTGCGCGGCGTGATCGCCACGAGCTCGCCACCGTCGTCCAACAGCTTCATTGCCAGCCAAACGAATGCGGAGTAGAGGTTGCTGGTTTCGATTCCGACTGAACGCAGGACTCCGCGTTCGATGCTCTCGCTGGAGAGCTTGCGGTATGGCGGGTTCAGAATGGCGGCGTCGAAACGAGGACTCTCATGGTCCGGAAAGAGTTCGCCGTTGTCGACCAGACCTGTGGCCGCGAGGACGAAGTTCTCCCGGCGTATGGATGCCGTGAACCGGATTCCCGCAGTCTCACAGACAGTACGGCAATGTTTCAACGTGCCGTTGAGGTCGGGAACAAGCCGTTCGTCGATCTCCCAAACCGTTGCGTTCAAGGCATTCGGACGCGATGCCGGAGGTCGCGTGGAGAGTTCCGTGGCGACTGCGGCGGTGAGTATTCCGTTTCCGGCGCCCGCGTCGAGCAGGCGGAATTCGTTCGGTGGGCTGGGATTTCGCAACATGGCCGCCATGAAACGGGCCACGTGGGATGGGGTAAAGAACTGACCGAGATCGGCGCGGCGCTCGGGGTCAGTCGCGATGCGGCATGACGTCTCCAATCGTGCCAAGTCGAGACGATCCAGAAGCGTTGCGGCCGTGACCTCCGAACGAAGGTCACCGCTGACGAGTTGTCCACTGTCTGTGCCCATGGGTTCGTTCCAATCGCACTACCGGATCAACTCCGCTCCCCGATCACAGGGCGCGTGAGAGAGCGCCGTTCCCCTGCGGGATTGCCAGCGCGTGTCGCGACCGTCAGTTTTGGCGCCACGCGAACCAGGGTCGGGAAGTCGAGGAAGACTGCCCTGGGCGACGCTCGTTCTTCATGACCGGAGTCTCGCATCGAAACGGTATGCGGAAAACCAAGGGCGTTTACAAGAATCGGCTGTGGGCGGGACAGGGTGGGTCCATCGCAGAAGTTGGGCTTCGCGATCCGGAGACTTCACCGGGTTCACGGCTTGATGACGAACCGGCGGGCCTTCATCTCGAATCGCGGCAGGCCCTCGGGCTCGACGAGATGGACGGGCACCGTCAGGCCCAGCGCCTCGCGCAACTGGTGCGACACGCGCGACGGGATCGCCGCGATGTCGGCGGCGCCGCGGACGGGCTCCACCTCGACCGTCAGCGACCCCATCGGTCCGGACCGCGACGCCGTGGCGCGGAACTCCACGATCTCGTCGAATCGCCGGACGACAGACTCGATCGCGGACGGATAGACGTTGACGCCCCGGATGTTGATCATGTCGTCCGCGCGGGCGAGGATGCCGCCTTCGAGCCGCGACCATGTCCGGCCGCAGGCGCACGGTCCGGTCCGCCGCGCCACGATGTCGCCGGTGCGGTACCGGATGGCCGGCGCGTCGACGCGGCCCAGGTTGGTGACGACCAGCTCGCCGCGCTCCCCGTCCGGGACCGTCCGCGCGGTCGCCGGGTCCACGACTACGCAGATGAAGGCGCCCTCGTTGTGGTGCAGGGCGCAGGGGCTTTCCTGGCATTCGAAGCTGATCGGGCCGGTTTCGCTCAAGCCGTGATGGTCCATGACCCGCGCGGACCAACTGCTCTCGATCCGGTTCCGCGTCGCCGGAATGCTGCCTCCGGGCTCGCCGGCGACGATCAGCGTGTGCACCGTGCTCTCCGTCAACGGTTTCAGGTCGCCGTGCGAGGCCGCGACCTCGGCCAGCCACAGCGCGTACGTCGGCGTGCAGCAGACGACGGAGGCCTCGATCGTCTCGATCAGGCGCAGCCGGAGGAGGCTCGACATGCCGCCGCCGGGCACGCACTGCGCCCCGATGCGCGATCCGGCCTCGAACGCGAGCCAGAAGCCGAGGAACGGGCCGAACGAGAACGGGAAGAAAATGCGGTCGCCCGGGCCGACGTGCGCGGCGCGAAAGACCGTCTTCCAGCAGTCGAGCAACCACTGCCAGTTCCGGTCCGTATCGCACCAGCGCAAGGGGTTGCCACTCGTGGACGACGTCTGGCAATAGCGGGTGTAGTCCTCGAGCGGCTCGCTGCGCGCCGTGCCCCAGGGGGGTGCCGACGCCTGGTCCCGGACGAGATCCTCCTTCGTGGTGAAGGGCAGCGCCTCCAAGCTTGCGCGCAGGTCCGGCATGGCCCCGAGCGCCTCGGGGTCGATCCCGGCCGCGTCAAGCTTCCGTGTATAGAAGGGGTTCCGGCCGTAGGTGTGCTGGATCAGTTCCTGGAGAAGCTGTTGCTGATAAGCGTCCAGCGCCGTTCGACCGGCGCATTCCAGCGCGGGCAGCTCGAGTGCCGGTTTCATTTACGGCTCGTCGTCCGACGGGGGAGCCGCCTCGAAGAGCTCGGCGATTTCGGCGGGGATCGGGCGCGAACGGATCGTCCCGTCGGGGAGTCTTTCGACGCACGCGATCGTCATCGATCCGTTGGCCACGCGCGCGCCGTCCTTGACGAGAACGCAGGCATAGGTGATCGACTTGTCGCCGATCGCGTCGATGCGTATCCGGACCTCGAACTCGTCCTCGAAGCGCAGGGGCTTGTGGAACTCGAAGGCGGCCGCGACGCGCGGCCAGCCGATGTTCCGGCTCGCGCCGCCGGCGATGCTCACGCCGGCCGCTCGCCAAAGCGCGTGCTCGGCCTCCTCCATGTACCGGTTGAACCAACTGAAGTGCACGATCCCGGCCGCGTCGGTCTCGTAGAACTTGACGGTGCGCTTCAGTCGATGCTTGCTGATCAACGTGGATTCCGATCGTCGGGTCAGGTGTATCGGACGCCCGAATGCTCGGGCAGGAAGAAGCCGGGCAACAGGGTATCGACGCGCAGGAGCCCGTCGCGCGAGAGCACGATTTCCTCGTCGTTGAGCGTCGACACGTACCCCGCGGACCGCAGCGAGGCCAACTGTCTGGTGAAACGCTGCCCGGGATCGACGCCGTGCTTCGTCCGGAAGTACTCCGAGCGCACCGCGCCGCGCTTCAGTTGCAAAATGAATTCGCGAATCATGCGCTCCTCGTCGGACTGACCATAGGCGCGGGCGAGCGGCAGCTCGCCGCCCTCGACGGCGCCGCTGTAAGTCTCCCAGCGGTCGAAGTTCTGGACATGCACGCCGCTGATGTGGCCGAACGAGGCGACTCCCAGGCCCGCCATGTCGGCGCCCTGCCAGAGGCGGTCCGTGTAGAGGAAGCTCGTGACGGGGTCGCGCACGGCCGCGTATGCCGTGCGCACCGCGTAGCCCGCGCTTTCGAGCGCGTCGAAGGCCTCACCCACCCAGCGGCGTTTCGTCGCCCAGTCCGCCACCGGATCGGCGAATCGGCCGCTCCCGTTAAGGATGTCGCTGCTGATCGTCGTGTTGAACGGCAGCTCCATCTGGTAGATCGTGACGCTGTCCGGAGCCAGCTTCACGACCGCGTCCACCGACTTCTGCCAGGTGTCGTCGGTCTCGCCCAGCATTCCGGCGATCAGGTCGACGTTGATTGTGGGGAAATCAAGCGCGCGCGCCCGGTCATAGGCCGCATGGATTTCCGGGCTCCGGTGGGCCCTTCCGTTGAGGTCGAGGATCCGGTCGTCGAAGTTCTCGATCCCCAGGCTCAGCCGCGTGACCCCGAGGTCGCGGATGACGGACAGCTTGCCGGCGGTCAACGTGCCCGGCTCGCACTCGAACGTGATCTCCCGGGCCGCGTCCCACGGCATGATGGCGCGCAACCGCGCGACGAGGCCGTCGAGCTGGCGCGACGAAAGGAACGACGGCGTCCCGCCGCCGAAGTACACGAAATCCAGCTCCCGGCCGCCGACGGCTTCCAGGCGGGAGTACATCTCCATCTCGCGGACCAGCGTGTCGAGGTAACCGTTGATCTCGTCGGCGTTCTTGTCCGTGTAGACTCGGAAGTAACAGAAGTGGCAGCGCTTCCGGCAGAAGGGAACGTGCAGGTAGACGCCCAGCGGGACGCCGTCCGACGGCGGCGCGTGGAGCGCCGGCAGAGCTTCGGTTTCGACGCGTTCCTTCGTCCAGACCGAGAACGGCGGGTAGTTGGCGACGAAGTAGCTGCCGACGCCGGTCGGTTCGGCCACGCCCGCCGGGCTGGATCCGGACGATTCGCTCATAGCCGGAAAATTCTAGCAGGCCCGGCGTGAATTCGACGAGGGCGGCGCCTAGTTCGCGGTCGCGCGCTCTTCCTTGAGCTTGACTTGCGCGTTCGCTTCCAGCGTGTCCAGCCAGGCGTAGAAGCCGTCGGGATCGACGAACGGATGCGGATCGCCCGTCGCCCGGTCCGCGAGCCGGTCGGCGCGCGCGAAGATCTGCCCCGCGCCCTCGTGGTTGGTGACGTTGACCTCGATGCCGTCCATCTGCCGCACGCGGCGTACGCTGTCGATGTACATCTCGGTGCGGTCCACGCCGCTGAAATTCAGGCCCATGCCGCCGAACATGAACGCGTTGTGCGTGCGCTCGCCGTCGCGCACCGGGAACGCCATCGACAGGACGCCCGGCGTGTGGCCCGGCGTGACGTAGAACGTGAACGTCGTGTCGCCGAGGGTGACCGTCTGCCCGTCCGTCATCACCATGTCGCGCGTCTGGCCGGTCATGTCCCAGTCCTCGGCGGTCATGCCCACGCGCGCGCCGGTGGCTTCCTTCAGGAGCGGCGCGCCCTGGGCGTGGTCTCCATGCCCGTGCGACACGAAGATGTACTCGACGTCGTCCGGGTCGAAGCCGACGGCGCGGATGTTGTCCAGCAGCGTGTCGGAGGACGCTGCGAACAGCGTGTCGATGACGATGAGTCCCTCGCTGGTGGTCACCAGGTAGGCGCTGACCAGGTCGACGCCGATGTAGTACAGGTTGTCGAAGATCCGGAACGCGTCGCGCGTCTGCGCGGTGAAGTCACCGCCTTGTGCGGATGCGCCGACGGGCGCGGCCAGCGCCAGAACCAGCGCCAGACGCCCGAGTCGTCCGACGCGCGTGGCCGTGGTTCGAATCGCGTCTTTCATGACCCGACTTATACCGTGGAACGCGCCGATTGTCACAGGCGATAACGCCGGGGGCGCTAACGCCAGTCTTCCAGGGGCCGCACGGCCTCCAGCGACGTGATCCGGGACATGTCCGGGTACAGGACCCCGACCGCGGCGTTGGCCGAGGACCGCGGACAATACCATATGGCGCCGTTGCCGCCGATGGCCAGCTTCGGCATGTCCGTGATCTGGGGACTCGGGTAGTAGGTCCAATTTTCCGTTTCGGGATCGAACCGGATGAGGGCGCCGCCCTGTCCCCCGTCGGAAATCCAGACCCGATCCTCGCCGTCGACCCACGTGTCGTACGGTTGGGCGTCCGGCATCGGGACGTCGTACTCGACGATGTCCCCGGTCGCCACGTCGACCTTGCCCAGCCGTCCGCCCCCCGACCAGATGCCGTACCAGACGGTGGCGCCGGCGGAATCGACGCCCAGGCGCCGCACCTGGCAGTTGTTGCCCGTCGGCGAGAGGAAGTCCGTCCACGTCTCGGTGGCCGGCTCGAAACGGGCGACGCCGCAACCCTGGCTCAATGCCGTCCAGACGTGGTCGTTCCCATCGACGAGCATGCCGTAGGGGCGCGAGCCGGGCGTGGGATGGAAGTAGACCGAGACCGTTTCCGTGGCGCGGTCCCACTTGGCGATGCCGTCCCGGGGTTCGTCGACGCCGCCCCCGGTGCCGCCGCGGCCGAACACGCCGGTGACCCCGGTCCCGCCCCGGACCATGTCCCGGACCGAGACCCAGACGTTGTCTTCCGAATCCAGCACGGGCGTGTGCCCCCGGCCCAACAGTTCCGGGTCGTCGTCCGGCGTCAGGCTGTAGCGGGTCATCTCGCCGGTTGCCGGGTCGAGCCGTCCCAGGCGCCACCCGTCGGTCTCGGCCCACCACACGTGGCCGTCCGCGTCCACGGTCAGCCCGTGGGGGTCGCCTTCGGGGTCCGGAAGCGGATAGTCGGTCACCGCCCCGGTTCGGGGATCGACCACTCCGACCATGTTCGGATCGCTCCGCTCGGTGAACCAGACGTTGCCTTCATGGTCGATCTGGGGTTCCTGGGACCGGCGGGGAGCGGCGTCCGGTCCCAGCGGGAGGTAGTACTCGACGTACATCGCCCGGCCCAGCGCGTCCTCGTCGAGCGGAAAATCCGGTTCGACGGCGCGTCTCACGCTGTCCGGCCCGTAGTTCCGCGTCAGGTAACCGATCAGCTCGGCCCGTTCCGTTTGGGGGATCGCGTCGAGATAACCGGCCCCGACCATGTTGTCGACGGTCGTGTTCCACCGCCCTTCGTCCTGCTGCCGCAGACCGAAGAAGCTCTCGGAGTGGCATGTGAAGCAATGCCGCCGGACGGCGTCCTGTCCCGGACCGGGCGGGAACAGGGCGTCTCGCGTCACGTAGGCGAGGTCCTCCCGCGCTCCGGCGCCGAAGATCGGTTGCTGCGCCGGAGTCGGCGCACCCTCGACCATCTCGAAGTCGAGCACCGCCGTCGCTCCCGCGCGGATGTCCACTGTTCGCGCATCCGCGGCGAACCCGGTCTTTTTCACCGTAACCCGGTAGGTTCCGGGAATCAGGGCCACGGCCCGGTAGCGGCCGCCGGCGGTGTACACGCCGTACAGCACGTTGTTGTCGGTGTTCCGGATGAACACCTGCGCGGCCTGGAACGGGGAGGGCGCCGTGACGGTCCCGGACAGCGATCCCAGGGCGGATGGGCCGGACTGCGGGCCGGCGCCGTGCGCCGATCCGGACAGGCCGGCGGCGAGGCTCGCCGCGAGCAGCATCTTGAACCCGTGTCTCATGGATAACGACCTCCACTGTACGTCATGGCGTTTCCGGGCGCTCGAACCGCGCGGGCGGTTCAGGGCGCGTTGCAGGTGAAGTTGCGCGCATCGTCCGTGCTGCCGGAACCGGTATAGGTCGCCACCTGCGGATACGGGCAGAGCGGACGCGTGCGCGGCCCTCCGTCCTCGGTCGTTCCCGCAATGACGATCCGGTCCGGCGCCGTTCCGGTGTCGACCCACCGCTTCAGCTCGGCGCCGACGTCGAACGTGCCCAGGCTGCCATCCCAGCCGCAGTGCTCCTTGTTGGGCACCATGAAGAGCCGCACCGAGTCTTGGGCCTTCTCGGCGCCGATCGTGTTGACGACGCTCTCGTAGTAGTCGATGGCGATGTCGGGCGGGATGTAGGTGTCGTTCCAACCCTCCCACATCAGGAGCTTACCGCCGCGGTCGACGAATTCCAGGATATTCGGATCCCGGGCGTTGACGACGAGGTTCTCCGGCGTGTCGGCGAGCGCCACGTCCCGGTGAAAGTCGACCGGGCGCGTGGCGTAATCCCAGTCGGGGTCCTTGTATACGAAGTACTTGAAGAAGTCCGTCGCCAGCCGGAACGGCTGGTCGCCGTCGATGGTCCGGTACCAGGTCATCTCGCTTCCGCGCACGGCGGGGGGAAAGATCTGCTGGTGCGTCATAGGGTCCCGGGGACCGGCGTAGATCTTCCGTACGGCTTCCACGTGGGCCGTGGTCAGGCAGCCCGGACCGTCGGCGCCGCCGCATTCCAGCACCTCGGGGTCGAACCGGCACATCTTCGGGTTCTCGAGAACGCCGTCCACGACGCCGTCCAGCGCATCGCACGCGTTGTCGACGGCCTCATGGAGTACCGTGAGCTTCTCCCGCGGGATGAAGC
>JAJEDW010000040.1 GCA_022821265.1 Acidobacteriota bacterium | reverse complement strand
GATCTACCTGGACGAACCCTTCGTTCAGTCGACGACGTACCGGCTGGATCCCGAGGCGCAATTGCGGCTGGAGCCGTGCACGACGTCCTTCGCCGAGAACGGCGGCGTCGACCGGCACTGGGTGCCCCATTATATTCCCGGACAGAACACGTTCCTGACCGAGTGGCTCGAGGAGGAGAACTGGATTCCCGAGGAGGCGGCCCGCGGCGGCCCGGACACGATCTATCCCGAGTACCGGCACGTTCTGGCGGGGGACGCGGCCCCGGATGCCGTGCCCATGTCCGACTCGGCGATTTCCGCCGATGAGAAGGTGCGCGCCCAGAGCCCGCGGGACGGACAGGTCCACGTCCTGCCCGTGCAGGGCAACGTATACATGCTCGTCGTCGACGGCGCGAACATCGCCGTTTCGGTCGGACCCGACGGCGCGCTCCTCGTCAATACCGGCCCCGAGCACATGGCCGACCGGGTCCTGGAGACGGTCCGCGAGCTGACGGCCTCCGCGGTCGCAGCCCGGCCCAACAACTGCCTGGGCCTGAATTGCGCGAGCAATCCGGCCGGATGGTCGAGCCCGTACATCAACACGGTCATCAGCTCGACGCCGCCGCCCCGGCCTATTCGGTACATCTTCAACACGAATGCTTCGTCGGACCTGACCGGCGGAAACCTGACGCTCGCCGAGGCCGGCTACTATCCCCGCGGCGGGGGCAATGCCGGCGCCGTGGCCGGCATCGGCCAGAACGCGATGATCGTCGCCCACGAGAACGTGCTGTTCATGTTGAGCGCGCCCACGGGCGGCGAAGCGCCGACGCCGGAAGGCGCGTGGCCGACCGACACGTTCTTCGACGAGTTCTACAAGCTCAGCCAGTACTTCAACGGCGAGGGCGTCGTCGCCTACTCGCAGCCGGCGGCGACCACGGACGGGGACAGCATCGTCTTCTTCCGCCGCTCGGAGGTGATCCACGCGGGCGACATCTTCTCGACCGTCGCGTATCCCCGCATCGATCTCGAGAACGGCGGAAGCATCCAGGGCGTCATCGATGGGCTGAACCGAGTTCTGGACCTGGCCGTACCGGAGAACCGGGCGCAAGGCGGCACCTGGGTGATCCCCAGCCATGGGCGGTTGTCGGATACGGCCGACGTCGCCTCGTACCGGAACATGGTGACGATGGTCCGCGACCGCGTGCGGGCGTTGATCGGCGACGGGCTGACTCTGGACGAGGTCCGGGCCGCGCGGCCGACCGCGGATTTCGACGGGCGTTACGGCGCCGTCGACGGCGACTGGACCACCGACATGTTCGTGGAAGCCGTCTACCGCAGTCTCGCCGAATCACGATAGGAGACGGAAAGGGATGAAACACACAACACTGCTGTCGCTTGCGGCCGCCATCCTGCTCTCGGGAACGGCGGCCACCGCGCACCATTCCTTCGGGGCGACCTACAACGGCAACGAGCAGATCACGCTCGAAGGCCGCTTGGTGCAGTTCGCCTTCCGCAACCCGCATTCCTTCGTCCACGTCGAGGCGCCGGACCCGGACGGCGTCGTGCGGCGGTGGGCCGTGGAGTGGAGCGGCGCCGGCGCGCTCGCCAGCCAGGGCGTCGAGCGGACCACGCTCCGCGCGGGGGATGAGATCGTCGTCACGGGCCGTCCGTCCCGCACGCCCGGCGAGTACCGGGTCCAGATGCTGACGGTGACCCGCCCGCTCGACGGCTTCGAATGGGGCCGGCGCCCCGGCGAGGTGATCGACTAGTGTCGTACCGAACGATCGGACTCCTCTGCCTGCTGGCCGTTCCCGGCGTGGTCCTGGCGCAGCGGGGCGGCCCTCCGCTTCCCGTCGGCGCGGCGGAAGACCGGGCGGTCGTCGACCTGACGGGTTACTGGGTCTCGGCCGTCACCGAGGACTGGAAGTTCCGCATGGTGACGCCCAACCCGGGAGCGTACCGCGGGGTCCCGTTGAACGGCGAAGGGCAGCGCGTCGCCGACGCGTGGGACCCGGACGCCGACGAGGCGGCCGGCGAAGCCTGCCGGGCCTACGCCGCGCCGGCCATCATGCGCGTCCCGGGCCGTTTGCGCGTTTCCTGGCAGGACGGTGACACGTTGCGCATCGACACCGACGCCGGGACCCAGACGCGGCTGTTCCGCTTCGACGATGTCGGCGCGGCGCGGGGCGAGCGAAGCTGGCAGGGACACTCGGTGGCGGAGTGGCAGCCGTCCGACGCGGGCGGCGGCAACCTGAGAGTGGTCACGACGAACCTGCGCGCGGGATACGTGCGCAAGAACGGCGTGCCCTACAGCGAGAACGCCGTGCTGACCGAGTACTACGATCTGCACGGCGCGCCGAACGGCGACGAGTGGCTCGTCATCACGACAGTCCTGGACGATGCGGCATACTTCAACGGGCCGTTCCTCACGAGCACGAACTTCAAGCGGATTCCCGACGACTCGGGATGGGATCCGACTCCCTGCTCGGTCCGCTAGCGGATCTGGAAGCCCAGGCGCGGGTTGAACTCCCGGCCGTCGCTGAGCCGCGTCGCGGTGAGCCAGGCGCCGGCCGGACGGCCGTCCACCATCGGGTGCCCGGTGATGGTGATCTCGGTACCGGGGGAGAAGTCACTTCTTCGGATGCCGCCCCGCATCAGCGTGCTGGGCCCTTCGGCCTCGAAACCCCACGTGGTGACCGTGCCGTCCTCGTTGGTCACGTCCACCAGCAGCCACGAGTGCGGGTTCGTGTACTGAAACTCCTGGACCACGCCGGTGACGGTGATCTCCCGCGAATCGTCGAACATGGCCGTCGAATGGTGCGCCAGGACCGGCAGTGACGCCACGGCCACGGCCGCCGCAACGCCCGTCAGAATCGTTCTCATCTCCCCATCTCCTTACTGGACGTCGTCTTCGTCGGTGAACGTGAAGTCCGCGAAATCCGATCCGCCCTCTTCGGTCTCCAGCACGACGTTGTTGGCGTTCTCGCCGCAGTGCCAGTAGCGGATCCGCAGGCTGCGGTCGTCGTTGGTCAGCTTCCGGAAGACCTGCCGTGAGTACCACGGCTCGAGGAAGGCCTCGGGATCGTACAGCCAGACGTCGGCGACGATGGTGTCGTCCGCGATCTTCCGCCAGCGCTCGACGACCTCGACCAGGTCGCTGACCCGGGGCTGGATGCGCTGCAACATGCCCGCGCGCATCTGGGCGGTGTGGACGACGAGCGTGTCATCGTCCCAGAACCCGATCGAGTCGCCCGCCCACAGCGGATAGGCGTCCGCCTCGGTCGGATGGTCGCGGCCGTCGGTGTAGACGCGGCGGATCTCGTTCATCATCTCGTTGACCAGCCACGCCTGGTCGGGCCGGAGGATGAACTCCTTCAGGAACGGCTCCACGATCCATCGGGGCATTCCGGCCGGGTTGCACGCGCTCAACGGATCGTAGTCGATGCCCTGGAGGAAGTTGTCGAGCCGCGCCGTCAACTCCTGTTCGTATTCCGGCGTGAGCCGGGCCGGGGGCATTGATTCCATCGAAGTCTGGTCCGGGTCCCAGAAGAACGGGCTCGCCTCGCGCGTCCAGATCCCCGTCCAGTCGGGAAGCGTCTCCCAGGCGGGCGCCGTGCCGCCGCCGGCCTCACCCAGGAAGTGATCGTACAGACCGCGCGCGGTCCCATGCTCCACGCCGAGGTCGATCATTTCCTGCTTGCCGGCGGCCGTGGCGGCGGGCGCCTCGCCATCGGTCCCCGCGCCGTCCGGCGCGGGGCCTTCGGGTGGCGGGCCTTCAGGCGTCGAGCACGCGGCCATGACGCCCGCGGCAAGCACGGCCGCGAAGGGCGCGGCGAGTCGGTTCCTCGTCATCACGTGTGTCTCCCTTGGCGTGTTCACCTAGTTCGAGGCCACGGGTCCGTCGGCGGGAATGACGCCTTCCCCGAACGGCGTGTTGCCCTCGACCGAGTCGCAGTGGCGGCCCGGAGCGGGCACCTCGCCCATCGGGCACCGGAACAGGCCCGAATCGCCGCGGTCGCCCGCCGGCCGGCCGTCGCGCCGGGGATGGATGGCCATGCTGAAGACGGTTCCCTGCGGAAAGGCTTCCTGGGTGATGCCTTCGCGGCGCGCCTGCGCGGCGCTTTCCATCTGCAGCACCCAGACGTCGGGTTCGCCGTCCTCGCGCCGCAGGAGCGCGTCCCGCTCCGCGTTCAGGGGCACCATGTGCATCTCGAAGTGGGCGGCGTTGGGCACGATCCGGACCATGACGCCGGTGAAGACCCGGTAGACGGTGCCGTCGTACATGGCGTAGGAGTGATGGGCGTCGGTCGACGGCACGGCCAGAGCCGCCGCGACGACAACGACGGCCAGAACCGCGAGGCCGGACGCCGGTGCATTGAGATTCCGGATACGCATGGCGAGTCCTCCCTTGTGTCCAAGAATGCGGGCGCTCACTGAAAGCCCAGGTCGAGCTCGCGCTCGGGGCGCTCCATGTCCTGCTCGAAGTGCTCTTCCCAGATCTGGGCCCACGGCCGGTTGAGCAGGTCGGGAACACGGTACTCGATCAGCTCGCCCGGCGCCACCTGGGTGGCCACGCCGCCGATCGGGTACAGCCGGCTGGCGCACTCGAAACGCCCCAGCCGGTCGGCCGTGGCGAGCGATTCCTGGTAGGGCCGGTGAACCAGGATCCGGACCGGCTCGACGAGCGCCTCGGCGTCATAGAGCACGGCTTCCCAATCGATCCCCGCCAGCTCGCCGCCGGCGTCGTAAACGGGCGTCAGGATCTCGATCGTCTCCAGCGCGTTGCTCCATTCCCAACTGGAATGCTGGTTCCAGCCCTGAATGTTCGACGTCATCGTGATCAGCGCGTCGCCGTCCCAGAACCCGATGGTGTCGCCATACCACTGGCGAACGGCCGGACCCACGGGGAACTCCCGGTCGAGATGCACGACGCGCGTCATGTTGTTGCTCATCATCAGGACGAGGTCGGGAGTCACCACGATCCGGTTCGCCCGCGTCCCGCCGGTCGCCCACTGCCGCATGAAGCCTTCCGGCCAGCAATACGACGCGGACCACGCATGTGCGGCGGTGACGCCCTCGTGGTAGAGCTGTTGCACGAGCCGTTGCTGGTACTCGGGCGTCAGGAGTGACAGGATCGTCGGGGTCTGGTTCGCGCGCATGAAGTTCCAGACCAGCCGCCGCTCCGGGTTGTACTGCCCGTAGGTCCCGTCCCACTTCGGCATGGTTTCGTAGGTATGCCGCGTCGGACCGCCGCGCGACTCCGCGTCGGCCAACAGCGCGCGGTAGTGGTCGTCCGCAGTCTCGAACGGATACGGGCTGACGATGGCGTCGCGGGGCCAATCCGCGTCGCAGTCGCCCCACCGGGCCGAAACGGGCGGATCGCTCCCGATTCGCGGGTCGGTCGTGCCCTGGCCCGGACCTCCGCTCCGCATGTCGGCCATCTGCCTCGGCGAGTTGCATCGCCAATACCGCGAGTCCATCCAGAGATCGCGATCCCGGTAGAAATCCGTGCTCGTGAAGACGTCCACCGGAAGAGCCTCGACGCCGTCGGGCGGGCGGGCGTTCCATTCGGGGCCTTCGCCGTGACTGAGGACGTCGGGCGGCGGATGCACCGCGGTGTAGGGCGCTCCTCGCAGGCCCGCGACTTGCGGCGGTTCGAGCTGCGCCCATGCCGCCGGCGCCGCCAACGCGCATGCCAGGAACGGCGCCCAAGCGGTGATGAGCGTCCTGTGAGCAGTCATCTCCTGTACCTCCATGTCGAACGGCCTGAGGCCGCCTGGATCACCCTGTTCGCCGCGTATTACATCACAGGCGTCGGGCTCCCGGAAAGAAGTTCGGCGCGCCGCCTACTCGGGCTCCGCGTCGTCGAGCGACGGCGGCGTGAACAGGTCCTCGAGGTCGATCCCCGGGTCCAGTTGCGCCTCCGGTTCCGACGTCGTGTAGCCGATCCACCGGCCCATGAAAATGATCGACACCCACAGCGCGAGCGACAGGACGGCGACCGTCCTGGCGGCCCGCGGCCCGGCGCGATCCCGGTCCCAACCCGCGACCCTCCGTCCGGCGGTCAGCTCGAACGCCAGCACGTTGATTCCGGCCAGCAGCAAGAGCACCATCTTGGTCCGGAAGAACACGTTGTCGAAATAGATGCTGGCGCTCGTGACGAACATCAGGACGCCGGTCACCGCGGCCAACGCCATCGCGGCCCAACTCCATCGCATGATGTCCGCCCGGATGCGCGTGAAGGGCCGCCGGACGGACGCGACCCCGAGCAGGCGGAGGTCGATGACGATGCTCGTGCCGAACACGAGGGCCAATCCCAGGACATGGAAGGACTCGATCAGCGGGAACAGGTAGAGCGAATCCCGAATGCCGGTCGCGACGCGGGTCGATTCCAGCCAGGTCAGAACGTCAGCGAAATCCATGACCCGGCTCCGTCAGGCCAGCGGCGACAGGCCGCCCCACACGTAGTCGTAGGCGATCAGGCGGCCCAGGATCACGATCGCCGCCCAGACCAGCAACGTGAGGATGGCCAGCGTGCGCACCGCGGGCCGGTCGGCCAGCGTCCGCTCCCATCGCGTCTCGTCCTTCTTCAACGAGGCCTGGAACGCGAAAGCGGTCACGGCGCCCACGGCGACCAACGCCATCTTGACCCGGAAGGAGAAGCTCATCAGCTCCCGCACGGGCTCTCCGATGACCATCAGGACGCCCGTCACGAGGAGAACGAGCAGCGCCCAGGACATCCACGGACCGAATCGCTCGCGCGTTTCGCCCAGCGTCTGGTCCCGTCCGGCCCAGCCCAGCAGGCGCAGGTCGATGGCCGCGACCGACGTCAGCACGATACCGATGGCGGCGATATGAATCGACTGCAGCGTCGGAATGACCCAGGCGTATTGGGTCTGGATCCACAGGCTCAACGACGTTCGGGCGAGCCACTCGGCGAACTGCTCGATCACTTCGGATGTCCCTGGCGAGCCGGAAGCGTCAGGTCGACGTCGTCAGCTTCTCTTCCCGCCACAACCCCAATGCCTTCTGGGCGGCCCGGTCCGAGAAGCTGAACAGGACGGCCTGCTCATCGGCGCGGTGCACGGCCTGAGTCCAGGAAGGAACGACAAAGATGTCGTTCGGCCCCCACGCCAGCAGCGCGCCGCCGACGCGCGTCTCGCCGCGGCCTTCGGTGACGCAGAACACCGTGGAGTCGGTCGACCGATAGGGCGCGCTCTCGAATTTCGCGGGAAGCAGTTGGAGGAACGTCGCGATGGTCGGCATCGGATAGCCGCCGGTCACCGGGTTGACATACTGCATCTTGACGCCGTGCCAGGCGTCGACGGGCGCCATCCGGTACAACCGCTCCAGGGACTCCCGGCTCCGTGAATACGGATAGCTGAACACCGGCGATGTCTTGCCGGTCGGCGTGTATTCGAGCGGCGCCAGGTTCTCGCCGTAACGCAACTGCGATTCGCCTTCGCCGCGCGTCACGGGGTATTCCTCCTCCGGATACAGCGCCGCGAAGCTGGAGTCGAAGTGGTTGACCAGGGGCACGTCCAGACCGTCCATCCATATGACGGGACCGTCGCCGGGATTCCCGTGGTCGTGGAACGTCCATGACGGCGTGATGATGAAGTCGCCCGGCGACATCGTCGTCTTCTCGCCGTCGACTGAGGTATAGCCCCCGCTGCTCTCGAGCACGAAACGCAGCGCGGAGGCGACGTGGCGGTGACACCGGGCGATCTCTCCCGGACGGACAAGCTGCAGCCCGGCGTACATGCTGTGCGTGATCCGGGAGTCGCCGGGATAACCGGGATTCTCCAGGATGAGTACGCGGCGTTC
>JAJEDW010000023.1 GCA_022821265.1 Acidobacteriota bacterium | reverse complement strand
GACCTGGTAGAAGTCCGTGATCGGCGTGCGCCGCCGGAAATACGCGATCGCCGGGTTGGGCGCGCGGTCGCCGGTCTTGCACTCCACGGCGAACCGCGGCCGGCCGTCCCGCAACACAACGAAGTCGACTTCGCGGCGGTCCGTGTCCCGCAGGAACCGCTGCCGAAGGTCATCCCGGATCGGTTCGGTCAGTTATCGGACTCGGGTCCTGAAAGCTGCGGTCATGAGGTCGCCGTCCCGGTGTGTACGGCACGTTAGTGAAATCAGGTCCACTCTGAATCACTCATGAGTAAAATCAGGTCCAGCCTGTTTTACTCATGAAGCGGTGCGACGGCTTGGCCCGTCGTTCCAGTGCCGGATCACCGGATCGTCGCGTCGGCGGACGGACTCAGCGCTCCGAGGGGTCGCGTCCGTCCCGCGGGGCGCCCGTTCCCGTCGAGCCGACGAAGAGCCGGCTGCCGTCGGGCAGCGTCATGTCCCGGCCGTTGGCGCGTGGGCCGCCGTCCTTGGCCTGGTAGCCCTGGACGAGGATCTCGGTCCCGATCGGCAGGGAATCCCGGGTGAAGCCGCGCCGGAACATGGCGTTGGGCGCGCCGGCCTCGATCTCCCAGGTCTCCGTGGAACCGTCCTCGCGCGTCACCTCGATGGTGATCCAACTGTGCGGGTTGATCCACTCCACCTCGGTCACGGTCCCGCGCAGCTCGATGGGGCGAGACGCGTCGAACTCGGCGGAGAACGCGTGATGAGCCGCCGCCGCGGGGGCGAGGCCCGCCAACAGCACGGCGACGCCGGCCAACAGGATGCGTTCATGCGACATCGTGTCCTCCTCCGCTAGCGGTAACGTTCCTCCAGGGTGCGCGACCCCTTCAGGCTGTTCTCCATCATCCGGTAGTTGCCCTCGTGGCAGGCGAATTCGTACAGGTGCTCCGGCTCCTGGTAGTTCGGGTCGTCCCCGCGCCAGGGCATGGCGAACGTCCACGGCCGCGTCCAGATCGTCGGGTCCTCGACCGTGACGCGGTACTCGATCGTGTCTTCGTCCAACCGCGTGAACCGCACTGTGTAGCGCATGTTGCCCTGGGGGAAATTCAGGGGCGGCCCGGCGCGGCCGGCGTCGAACAACTGCCGGTCGCTGAAGTTCGTCCAGTCGACGACGAGCGTGTCGCCTTCCCAGTGCCCCCGCGAGTCGCCGTTCCACAATCGGATGCTGTCGTCGATGTGCGGGCGGCCGTCCAGGGGGATGATGCGCACGTCGTTCATGCTCTCGTAGTGGATGACGACGTATCCCGGCGTCTGGAGGATCTGGACCCCGTGGTTGTACGACTGCCAGACGCGCGGCATGGGCCGGGCGACGCAGCGTTCGTAAGCCGGGAAGTCCATCCAGCTCCGGTAGAGCGTCTCGACGAACGGCTCCTCGCCGACGCGGCGGTCCTCCATCGCGGCCGCCTGCTCTTCCCAGATGATCTGCCCCCGCTCCAGGACCGGCGGCAGCCGTCCGTCCGGCGGATCGACGATCAGCGACGTCCGTTCCATCAGCCGCCCCTTCTCGTTCGACGTCCAGAAGCTGTTGTAGGTGCCGACCGTCCCCTCGCGGACGGGGCCGCCTTCGCGGGTGAAGCGTTCCGCGGCCGCGGCTTCCAACTCGGCCAGCTCCTCGGCGGTGTAGGTCTCCCGGTCGCCCAGCTCCTCGGGCCGCTGGAGCGGCGTATTGGTCGAGAACGTGTTCACGCCCTGCAGGTCCGGGTCGCCCCAGGGCGTGTAGCCCTGCGTCCATTCCTCGGCCGCGTCCTGCGCGGCCGCCGGCCCGGCCGCCAGCGCGAGAACGGCGGCGCACGCCGTCAGTTTCGGCACGGATTGTCGGCTCATGGCTGCTCCTCGATGAGGTGTCCGTACATGAATTCCTCGGCGAACTCCACGCACTTGAATTCCAGGATCTGCACGTCGGGCTCGATCCGCCGGTACAGGGGCATGCGGATGGTCCAGGGCCGGGTGAACACGTCGGGATCCTCGATCGTCGCCTCGTACATCAGGTGATCGGGGCCGATGGGCGTGTACCTCTCGACGACCCTCATGTTCTCGCCGTGGAAGTTGCCCGACCGGTCCAGCCAGGTGCGGTCCACCTGGTCGGTGACCTCGATCACCAGCGTGTCGCCGTCCCAGCTTCCGATGGACCACCCCATCCACGACGTCGACGGGCTGGGCGGCTGCCGGTCCATGTGGACCACGCGCGTCGCGTTCGCGTACTCGTGCGCGAACAGGATCTGGCCCGGGGTCTGCACGATCCGGAACGGGTAGGGCATGTAGGTGGCCCGCGGGACGCCGGGCAGGAAGCACTTGGCCTCGGGATCGCCGGTCGTGTCGTTGGTCTGGCGGTCCAGCGGGCGCGTGAACCGTTGCTCGAAGTTCCGCTGCCGCTGTTCCAGCGCCCAGTCCTGGTACGGGATCCGCCCGCCTTCGACCACGCCCTGGCCCGCCGGCACGGCGCCGATGGCGCCGGTCAGCTCCGGGAACGCCGCCGCAGAGGCGGCGTGCGGCTCCAGGTTCCAGTGGGCGGTGTTCAGGGCCTGCCAGACGCCGTTCAGGTCGGGACGGTCGGCGCCGATCAGGCGCGGCGCCGTGTAGTCGGCGTCCTGGACGGCGGCCTCGAGATGAGACGGTGACCACAACGCGGCCAGAACGGCCACGACCGCAAACACCTGGGAAGGGGACTGCTCGCTCATACTCGATGCTCCCGTTGGTGTGGCAGTCTAGGCGCGGCTCGCGCCGATGTCAAAAGTTCCGGCGCGAGGCCGTCCGACGCGTCACGTCGGGACCTTGAGTCCACGTCCCGTCCATTGAAAATTGAGCGCCGACCGCACGGATTTCAATGAAGCCGTCGCCGCCGTTCGCGCGAGCGCCTTTCAGGCGCCGCGTCCGCCCCGTCCCCGTCCGCCGCCGCCGGCCGGGAGCGGGACCATCTGCCGGTTCCACTCCCGGAACCGCTCCCCGAGCGACGCGAAGATCTCCGGGTAGTCGTCCTTCAGGTCCCGGCGCTCGCCCGGGTCGGCCGGCAGGTTGAAGAGGTGCTCGCCGTCTTCTTCCCGCAGGTACTTCCACTGGCCCGAGCGCGCCGCGTCGTGCCGGTTGTTCCGCCAGAACAGCGTCCGCTCGTAAACCGGCCGTTCGCCGGTGCACACCGGGAGCAGGTCGTCGCCGTCGAGCGGGTAGCCGGGATCCGGCTCGGCGCCGCCGGCGGCCAGGAACGTCGCCGTCCAGTCCATCGTGGTGGCGACCTGGGCCGTGCGGAACCCCGCCGGCACGACGCCCGGCCAGCGGACGATCGCGGGGACGCGGATGCCGCCCTCCCAGCAGTTGGCCTTCTGGAACGCGAACGGCCAGTTGTGGGAGTAGCGCGCGCCGCCGTTGTCGCTGGTGAAGACGACCAGGGTCGTCCGCTCCAGGTTCCGCTCCGCCAGGGCTTCCAGGACGCGGCCGATGCCCGCGTCCATGCTCTGCATCATCTCGCCGTACTTCTCCGGGGATCCCTCGGGCCCGTCCTGGACGGGATGGCTGTGGTCGAGATCGCCGTCGCCGGGCCCTTCCCATGGCGAGTGCGGCGCATTGTAGTGGAGGCTCAGGTAGAACGGGCGGTCGCGGTCCCTGCGGACGACCTCCACGGCCCGGTCGGTGAGCAGGTCGGTCAGGTACCCCTCGGCGTCGCTGGGCGCGTCGTTCTCCCAGAGGTCGCGGAAACCGGCCGTGTTCGTATACGAGAAGTAGTCCGCCGTCCCGGTCAGGAACCCGAAGAACTCGTCGTACCCCTGCGCCGTCGGACGGAAACGTGGCGCGCGTCCCACGTGCCACTTGCCCAGCAGGATGTTCTCGTACCCGCGAGCCTTCAGCAGCTTCGCCAGCGTCGGGTGCGCGGGCGGGATGCCCCGTCGACGGTCGTTGGCGGTGACGACGCCGCCGGAGCCGACTTCCAGCCGTTGGGGATAGCGTCCGGTGTGGAAGGCGACGCGCGTGGGGGAACACACCGGGGCGGCGGCGTAGGCGTCGGTGAAGGCGACGCCCGCCTCCACCATCCGGTCCAGGACGGGCGTCGTGTAGTCGGGGCGCCCGTAGCTGCTCAGGTCGCCGTACCCCATGTCGTCGGCCAGTATGAACAGGATGTTCGGACGGTCGGGTGCGTCCTGCCGCGGATGAGCCGCCAGCTCCGGCGCCGCGGCCAGCGCCGTCCCGGCGGCGGCCGCGCCGAGGAACTCGCGTCGATGGATGGGCTCGGTCATGTCGGGTTCTCCTTCACGGCGCGCCGCTTCCTGCGCGACGCCGTCGTCGTGTAGCCCCGGTCGCGGTCGATGTCCTGGACGTGGACGGTGACCGATCCCAGCACTTCCAGGTCGCCGACGAAGTCGTCGATGGCGTCGCCGAGCGCCTCGGCCGCATCGCGCCGGACCCGGGCGGTCCGGCCGGGCGTGTCGTTGCCGGCGGCGAAGGTCAGGTGCAGGAAGCCCTTGGATTGGTCGCCGCCCACGCCCCAGTGGTAGACGGGCATCAGCGCGTGCTTGAGGTTCTTCCGGTTGATCAGGGGAACCGTCTCGTCCCCGCCGGCGCCGGGCTTGGGCATCCGGAGGGCGCAGGTCACTTCGACCAGGTGGTCCAGCAGCCGCCGCGCGTCGAAGCCCGTTCGCCGGACGAACGCGTCGTCCATCCACTCGGCGGGGACCTGCAGCCTGAGGTGTGGCATCAGCGTTCCTCGAAATCGTAGAGCTTGCGCGGGTTCAGGGTCAGCATCCGCTTCAGCGTGGCGGGATCCCGTTGGGCCGCGGGCCAGATCCAGTGGTTCGCGATGTCGCCGTCGTTGGGCATCTTGTTGGGCGGATCGCCGCGTCCGGTGAGGATGACCGTGTTCATGTTCGGGCGCGGCCGGTCGGTCCCACTGATCACGTTGCCGGGGAAGTGTTCGACCAGGGCGTGGGCGAACGGCAGGGCCGCGCCCCAGTCCTCGGGGCGCGCCGAACGCGTGTAGCGGTCCGGCGAGGTCACTTTCCAGAAGACGCCGTCCCGGGAGTGGCCCAGCTCCAGCAGCCGCCGGAAGTAGTCGTTCTCCTCGACGGGCACGCGGACGTCGGGGCGGCCCATGTGGTCGATGACGACGGGGGTGGGCAGCGTCCGGATCACGGGCGCCATCACTTCGAACGTGTCCGGCAGGAAGTACAGGTCGACGTGCCAGCCCAGCGGCTCGATCCGCCGGGCGATCCGCTGGATGATCTCGGCCGGCGTCGTCTCCCGGGCGATGTGCGGCAGGAAGGCGAAGCGGACGCCGCGCACGCCGGCGTCGTGCATGCGGCGCAGTTCGTCGTCGGACACGTCCTCGTCAATGGCGGCGACGCCGGCGGCGCGCCCCTCCATGTGCTCCAGGGCGTCGACGACCACGCGGTTGTCCGTGCCGTGGCACGTGGCCTGGACCACGACGTAGCCCCAGAAGCCCATCGTGTCGACGAGAATCTCCTTCTGCTCCCGCCACGTCGCGGGGAACGGCTCGTACTGGGCCGCTGGAGACAGCGGGAAGCGGTCGAAAGGCCCGATGACGTGCATGTGGGCGTCGATGGCGCCTTCGGGCATCCGGAACGTCAGCGGCGCCGGGTCGGGGTCCTGACGGACGTAGGGTTCGACCGTCACAGCAACGCGAACTTCAGCGCGAACATCACGGCGACGGCGATCAACGCCGGCGGGCACTCGCGGACGCGCCCCGCCAGGACCTTGATGAACACGTAGGTCAGGAACCCGATCCCGATGCCGTCGGCGATGGAGAACGTCAGCGGGATCGCGATGGCGGTCACCACCGCCGAGGCGGACTCGGTCGGATCGTTCCAGGCCACGTCGACCAGCGCGCGGGCCATCAGGCACGCGACGTACAGGATGGCCGCGGCCGTGGCGTAGTCGGGAATCGACTCGGCCAGCGGCGCGAAGAACAGGCAGGCGAGGAACAGGACGGCGACGACCACGGCCGTCAGGCCCGTCCGTCCGCCGGCGCCGGTTCCGGCGGCGCTCTCGATGTAGCTCGTCAC
>JAJEDW010000074.1 GCA_022821265.1 Acidobacteriota bacterium | reverse complement strand
AGTTGTAGGCGGCGCGGCGCTCGGTCTCGTCGAGCCCGTAGATCTTCTCGAACTCCTCGGCCTCGGTCTCGGCCGTTCCGGTCATCCCGGCCAGCTTCCCGTACATGCGGACGTAGTTCTGGAACGTGATCGAGGCCAGCGTCTGGTTCTCCTGCTGGATCTTGAGCCCCTCCTTGGCCTCGACGGCCTGGTGGAGGCCGTCGCTCCAGCGGCGGCCCGGCATCAGCCGGCCGGTGAACTCGTCCACGATCTGGACCTCGCCGTCCTTGACGACGTACTCGGAGTCGCGCTTGTAGAGCGTGTGGGCCTTGAGCGCCTGGTTGATGTGGTGCAGGATGTCCATGTTGGCCGGGTCGTAGAGGTTCTCCACCGACAGCAGGCCCTCGGCGCGCACCACGCCCTCCTCGGTCAGCGTCGCCGTCCGGCTCTTCTCGTCGATCTGGTAGTCGATGTCGCGCCGCAGGCGCGGCACGATCTTGTCGATCCGGTAGTACTTGTCGGTCGCCTCGTCGCTGGGTCCCGATATGATCAGCGGCGTGCGGGCCTCGTCGATCAGGATGGAGTCGACCTCGTCGACGATGGCGAAATGGTGCTTGCGCTGGACCATCTGGGTCGACTGGAACTTCATGTTGTCCCGCAGGTAGTCGACGCCCAGCTCGTTGTTCGTCCCGTAGGTGATGTCGGAGTTGTAGGCGGCGCGGCGCTCGGTCTCGTCGAGCCCGTGCTGGATGACGCCCACTTCCAGCCCGAGAAACTCGTAGATCTTGCCCATCCACCGCGAGTCGCGCTGGGCCAGGTAGTCGTTGACGGTGACCACGTGCACGCCCTTGCCCTCGAGCGCGTTCAGGTAGGCGGGAAGGGTCGCGACCAGGGTCTTCCCCTCCCCGGTCTTCATTTCCGCGATCCGGCCCTGGTGGAGCGCCACGCCGCCGATCAACTGCACGTCGAAGTGACGCATGGCGTGGACGCGCTTGCCGGCCTCGCGGACGACGGCGAAGGCCTCCGGAATCAGGGCCTCCAGGGTTTCGCCGTTGTCCGAACGCTGTCTGAACTCGGCGGTCCTGGCTCGGAGCTGTTCGTCGCTCAGGGAGGAGACGGCGGGTTCCTGGGCGTTGATGGCGGCGACGAGCGGTCGGATTTTCTTCAGCTCGCGGTCGCTGCGGGTGCCGACGACCTTCCGCACCAAGCCTTCGAACATTCTTCAGTATAGAACGAAAACGGCGCGCGTTGTCGAGCGCCGCCCGACGGTGCGGCGCCTCATGCGGTTACGGCCGCCGGGAATTCGCCGGAAGGTACCGGCTGGGGTTGACCGAGCGGTCGTCGACGCGCACTTCGTAGTGCAGGTGCGGGCCCGTGGAGCGTCCGGTATTGCCCACGTAGCCGATCAGGGCGTCCTGCGACACGGGGTCGCCGACGCGGACCTCCATGCGCGAAAGGTGGCCGTAGCGCGTCGTGACGCCATCGCCGTGGTCCAGGACGATCAGGTTGCCGTAGGCGGACTGGCGCCCGGCGAACACGACGCGGCCGCTGGCCGGGGCGCGAATCGCCGATCCGTAGAGCACCGCGATGTCGATCCCCTGGTGGAACTCGGGCTCGCCGGTGAACGGGTCCCGCCGGCGCCCGTAACCGCTGCGGACGGGCCCGGAAACCGGCCACGCCGACGGGGTCACCATCAGCATGCCGTTGCGCCGCAGGGCCAGGTCCTCGGCGAACTGCAACTGCGTTTCGATCTCGAGCGCGCGGATGCGCGTCAGGTCCAGGTTGTCGCGCGTGTTGAGGCTCGCGATCATGGAGTCGGTCCCGACGTTGCCGATGCTCCCGCCCACGCCGAGATCCTCGTCCAGCTCGAAACGCTGGATCCAGACGTCGCCCTGGAACATTTCCTGGATCTCGCCCGACACGACCTCGAGCGCCCCCAACCGGGCGTCGAGTTGACGCGTGGTCACCTGGTAGTTTCTGTTCTCGACCTTCAGCGCGGTATTCTCGGCCAGCAGTTGCTCGTGGTCCCCCATTAGCAGAGCCATGCGCGCGTAGTTGAATCCGAGGCCGCAAACCGCGAGGAAGACCGCGAAACCGAGTGCCGCGGACGCGCCGAGGGCCCACCGGGGGACGGGTAGCTTGTAGAGGCCGGAACTGGTGTCGGAAACGACGACGATCGTACAGGAGTTCCGGAACAGCCGGCGCAGCATGCCGCCATCCCGCCGGAGACTCCCGACGCGCGCCGGGCTATTTGTATGTCTCGAGAGCATTTAACATACAAGTAGTCACCGGGAGGCTATCAAATGCTGTCTCGAAGCGTCAAGCCCAATCTTTCGAACGGCTTGCCATGGATTCTGGCCCTCGCCGCCGGCGCCTCGTGCCTGCTCTCCGCGACGGGCCTGCTGCCGGAAGCCTGGGTCGAGCACGGGTTCTCGCGGGGAATATTTCCACTATTGTCGTCCTTGGCCGGCGCTGTTTCCGGCCTGACGGGCGCCTCGCTGCTGGACTGGCTGCTGCCGGCGGCCCTGCTCCTGGGCGGGTTCATGCTCTACCGCCGGCGCCCACGGGCGCTGCTGGGCGGACTGTCCGCGGCCTACCTGGCCTTCTTCTGGGGCTGGGGGATGAACTACCACCGGCTGCCGATCGAGACGCGGCTGGATGTCCGGGCCGACGCGGTGACGGCGGCGGCGATGGCGCAGTTCGTCGAAGAGGCCGCCGGCGAGATCAACGGGGCCTACCCGGCGGCC
>JAJEDW010000108.1 GCA_022821265.1 Acidobacteriota bacterium | reverse complement strand
GACGGTCGGAGAGCCCGGCAGGCCGAGCGTGAACAGGGGAATCAGGGCGGCGTTCGAATACGCGTTGTTCGCGGCCTCCGGCCCGGCGACGCCCTGGATCATTCCCGTGCCGAACTTTCCGGGTGTCTTCGACAGGCGCTTCTCGGCGATATAGGACATCACGGTGGGCACGACGGCGCCGATCCCCGGCACCAGGCCGACGAAGAAGCCGATGCCGGTTCCGCGGGCCACCGGCATCATGGAGTCCTTCATGTCCTTGGGGGACGGCATCAGGGACCGCATGGTCGCCGAGAACGGCATGCCGCCGCCTTCGGCGTTCGCGAGGATTTCCGCGACGCCGAACAGTCCCATCGCGACGGGAACGATGTGGAATCCGTCGAACAGTTCGGTCACGCCGAACGTGAAGCGCGGGGCGCCGACGACAGGATCGATGCCGACCATGGCGATCAGCAAGCCGAAGACCGCCGCGATCAGGGCGCGCACCACGGATCGGCCGGCCAGGCCGGTGACCAGCGAGAGGCCGAGGACGATCAGGGCGAAAAACTCCGGCGGGCCGAATCGCAATGCCACAGCGGTCAGCGGCAGGGCGATCAGGACCAGCCCCATGATCGCCGCGGTCCCGGCGAGAAAGGAGCCGATGGCGGCGATGGCCAGGGCCGGTCCCGCCCGGCCTTGCTTCGCCATCGCGTAACCGTCGAGACAGGTAATCGCGGATGCGGCCTCGCCGGGGACGTTGACCAGCACCGAAGTCAGTGTGCCGCCGTACATCGCTCCGTAATAGATGGCGGCCAGCATGATGATCGCCGGCGCCGGTTCGAGACCGAACGTCAGGGGAATGAGTATCGAGGTGCCGACCACGGGGCCGATCCCGGGCAGGATCCCCACCACCGTTCCGATGACGCATCCGATGAGGGCGAACAGCAGATTCGAGGGTTCGAGGGCGGTCGCGAATCCCCCGATCAGCAGTTCGAGCGCTTCCACGGTTCGAAGGCGTCAGAACCCGAATACGCCCCGCGGCAGCGGGACATCGAACACGCTGACGAACACCGCGTACACGAGGAAGCTTCCGGCAGCGGCGAGCGCCGTCGTCGGAATCCAGCGCCTGGGCGCCGACAGGTTCATCAACACCAGGTACAGCGCGAAGAACGTCAACCGGAAGCCCAGCGTGTCGAGGAACGTAGCCGCCGCGGCGATTGCGACGAGAATGAGCGCGAATCGACGGCGGCCCTCCGGCGTCCGGGCCGTCGAAGGCGCGACCGCGTCCGGTGCTCGAGAGCCGGCCTGCCGGAACATCGCGATGGCGAGCAGCGCGAGCAGGCACGACAGCAACAAGGGGAAGAACCCGGGTCCCGGTCCCTGGGCCGTGTAGAACTCGAGACGGATCGACTCCCGGGCGATGAACAGGGCGAATAGCATCCAACCGGCGGCCGCGACCTGATGGCTTCGTTTCACGATTCTCGCCCTCCGTCGGCCCGAGCGGTCGGTGAGGCGCCTATGTGTCCTGGTAGTTCGGTTCCCGGTGTTCGAGGAAGGCGCGGATGCCTTCCTTGGCGTCGTGGGTAACCGTCAATCTTGCGCTTCGTTCCTGGGTCATCTTGTAGGATTCGGTCCATGGCATGGTCTCGGCCGCATTGCTGCAGATCTTGTTTTCCTTCAATGCCGGCAGGGACTTCCTGGCTATCACCTCGGCGATCTCCATCGACTTGGACATTACCTCCGCCCTCGGAACGATGTAGTTGAAGAAACCGGTCTCGCGCAACTCTTCGGCCATGAAGCGGCGGCCCGTGTAGATCATCTCGCGCATCTTTCCCTGCGGGATGCCGACGCGCGTCAGGAAGGTGCCGCCGCCGGCGAGAACGCCGCGGTCCACTTCCGGACACGCGAAGAACGCCTCGTCGGAAGTGACGCGGATGTCGCAGAAGCTGGCCAGGACGAGTCCCACGCCCACGCTGTGGCTGTTGATGGCGGCGATCACCGGGCGGTCGAGCTCGAAGAACTTCGGCAGGCATCGATTGATCAACTCGTAGCGTTCCATGCGAGCGTCGTAGTCCAGCGGAAGGAAGTCGTTGACGTCGGCGCCCCCGCACCACGCCCGCGCGTCGGCGGGTGCGGTCAATACGACGACGCGCGACTCGTCGCGCGACTGAATGGCCGAAGAGAGGTCGCGAATCTCCGGATAGACGTCGAAGGAGACCGCGTTCACCGGCGGGCGGTCGAACGTGACCGTCGTGACGCCCTGGTCCGTCTGAATCCTGAAATACTTGAATGCGTGATCAGTCATGTCGGCGTGGTTCCTCGTGGGTGTTCACATAACACGCGGGTCATTCGCTGCGGATTTCCTCCAGCAAGGGTCCCAGTCTGGCTTCATGCTCCGTCCATGCGTCCCGGTACGCCGCCGGGGCGAGGTATCGGGGCGTGATGTCGCCCAGTTGACGCAGTTCCTCGCGGTGCTTCTCGCTCGTGACGATCCGCTCGATCGCTTCCGACAGCGTGTGGACCACCGCCGGCGGCGTCCCGGCGGGGGCGACGATACCCGCCGCCGACACGGCGACCACGTCGTAGCCCAGTGACGCCATCGTGGGCGCGCTTCCCAGGGATGGACTCTCCTCCTCGCCCGCGATTCCCAGCACGCGCAAGTCCCCGGACCGGACGCGAGCCACGGCATCGGACACGCCGCCGGCGAGCGCGGAAACATGTCCCCCGAGCAGCGCGGTGAGGGACGGCGCACCCCCGTCGAAGTGCACCGAGGCCAGATCGATACCCGACGCGTTCTCCAGCATCAGCACCATCAGGTGCGGGTTCCCGAGCATCCCGCTGTCGCTGACCGTGACGCGTCCGGGCTCCGCCCGCGCGGCCGCGATCAGGTCGTCGAGCGTCCGGTACGGACCGTCGGCCGCGACGGCGATCATGCCGGGGACGACCCAGTGCTGGGCAATCGGTTGGAAGTCCGCAAGCGTGTACGTCGCGTCCCGCGCCGGATCCAGGTAGTGGTTGATGACGGTCGGCAGAACCGCGTACGAGAGCGTGTACCCGTCGGGCTCGGAAGTCGCCAGCTCGGTCATCGCGATTTGGGATGCGGCGCCGGGCCGGTTGGCGATCCGAACCGGCGTTCCCAGCCGCGCCTCCAGTTCCCGGGCCAGAATCCGCGCCGTGGCGTCGGTCGTTCCGCCGGCAGCGTAGGGTACGATCAACGTGATCGGTCGAGCGGAGGGAAACGGGCGTTCCCCGGTCTGCGCGCAGGCCGAGGTCGCCAGCGCGAGCGCGGACACCGCCATGATCCGGGCCAATTCCGCCATCTGTCGTTCCCTGTCCGTCGAAGCGATCCGGCCTCGTCGGGATCGATGATACAGGCATCCTTCCGGCGATTGCATTCAAATGACCCGGGCTGGTCCACCGGCTGTCGGGCAGCGTACAATGTCGGTTCCGATACGGGTTCGGGGGGCGCATGCTTGGAGGCTACATCAGCGATCTGGAAGCCGGAGACGTCTTCGAACCTGTCGAATACGAACTGACGGCGTTCATGGCCAGCGAGTATGCGCACGGCGTGGAGGAGAACTTCGAGTCGTTTCACTCGCCGGGTGGGGCCGCGGGCCGCCAGATGCGTCCGCCCACGATGATCCATGTCGACAAGATGCGGCTTCTCGAGAAGAACTGCCTCAAGGAACAACGCGTTGCGGGGGCCCGGGGCCCGCACGCGCGTATCCACTACGAGTACCACGCGCGCCATCACAGCCCGGCCTACGTCGGCGAGCGTCTGATCGTCAGCGGACGCATCACCGGCCGGTACGTCAAGAGGGGGCGGGAGTATATCGACTACCGCCTCGAAGTTCGGACGTCCGACGGCCGGCTGGTCACGACCTATACCGACAAGACGCTTCTCCGGTACGAACGGGAAGGCGGGGGCGGCCGTGCATGAACCCGATACCGGATCGAACCTGACCGTCGGCGCCCAAATCGCCGGACCGGTCCGCGTGGTCACCCCGGAACGAATCGAGTGGTACGACAGCGCCATGTTGTCGGCCGCGAGCGGCATGTTGGCCCGGGTGGGATCCAACATCCACACCGACGCGGTGTACGCGAAGTCTCAGGGACTGCCCGGCGTGATCGCCGACGGGATGATCTCCACGAATTGGATCTCGGCGATGCTCGTCGAACACTTCGGCATGGCGTACCTGGAACGCGGTGAACTCCGAACCAAGTACATCCGGCCGATCGCTCTGGGAACGCGGGTCCGGGTCCGGGCCACGGTGGTCGCCGTGGAGCGGCGGGATTCCGGACGGAGCGCCTATTCGCTCGAAGTCTGGTGTGAGGACGACCAGGGTGGGAAGTTGACCGTCGGCGACGCCAGTATCGAAGTCTGATGCGGCGCGCGCGGCAGCTCGCCAGCCTTCTCGTCGCGGTCGCGGGTCTGTGGATGCTCGGGAGCGGCGTCGTCCTGGGGTTGGGAGGGGAGTTCGGCCCCGGCCCCGGCTTCTTCGCCTTCGGCGTCGGATCGCTCCTGGCGATTACGGCGTTGCTGTGGTTCGGACGGCTCCATCGGCGTTCCTCGGATTCGAAGACCCCGTTCCTCGGCGATCCGGGCGGCCCGTGGCGCGTCGCCAGGGTGAGCCTTGCGATCGTCGCCTTCGCCGTGCTCGTCGAACGACTCGGTTACAGCGTCACGATGCTGGCGCTGCTGGTGTTTCTCATGACGACGTTCGGCCGCGAACACCTGGTTCCGAAGGTGCTGATCGCCTTGGCCGGAAGCTTCGGTACACACTACGCCTTCGAACGACTCCTCGGAGTTCCGCTGCCTTCGTCGTCGATCGGCTTCCTGCAGGTGCTGGGTCTATAGCGTGAGCACGCGCGACGCGCCGTTTCGCGACGTCTCCGGCATCCTGGAGCCGGCATCGGTGGCCGTCGTCGGCGCGTCCGACCGGCCCGGCAACCTCGGCGGCGACACCGTGCGCCGCCTCGTCCGGTTCGGGTTCCGCGGGCCGATCTGGCCCGTTCACCCCGGTGGCCGCTCCCTGGACGGACTCGAGTGCTATTCGCGCGTTTCCGAGCTGCCCGGCGTTCCGGACCTGGCCATCCTGGCGGTGCCGGCCGAGACGTTGCACGCGGCGGTGGAAGAGTGCGCGGCGCACGGTGTCCGGTTCGGCATCGCCTACGCGGGCGGGCTCGCCGAAGCCGGAGGGCGGGGCCGGGAGGTGCAGGACCGGCTGACGCGAGCGTGCCGCGGCAACGGTTTCATGCTGTGCGGACCCAACTGCGTCGGCGTGATCAACGCGACCCTGCCCGCGACGTCGACGTTCTCGACGGCCTTGTTCGAGATGGATTCGCTTCGGGCCGGGAACGTTTCGATCCTGGCTCAGAGCGGCGGCATCGCCACGACGGCGCTCGCGATGATACAGAAGGCCGGATTCGGAACCCGGCACATGATCAGCAGCGGCAACGAGGCCGTCGTCGATTTCTCCGATTACCTCTACGCGCTGGCCGCGGACGGAAACACGCACGTCATTGCCGGCTATCTCGAAGGAGTTCGAGACGGTCCCAAGTTCGTCCGCGCGCTCGAAGCGGCCCGGGATCACGCGACGCCGGTGGTTCTGATCAAGGCCGGGACCACGGGCGCCAGCGCGTCGGCCGCCGAGGCCCACACCGGAGCGCTGGTCGGCGAGGATCGGGTCTTCGACGCGCTCTTCAGGGAGTTGGGCGTCGTTCGCGTTTCATCTCTCGAAGAGCTTGTCGACGTGTCCCTGACACTGGTGGGAACCCGGCCATCGCACGGACCGCTTCGTCGCGTGGCGATCGTGACTTTCGGAGGCGGGAACGGCGTCCTGGCGGCGGACCAGTGCGCGGCGCGCGGCCTGGAAGCGCCGCCGTTGGGCGCTGGAACCCTCGAGGCGCTCGTACCGCTCCTGGCTCCGGTCGCGACCGCCGGCAACCCCATGGATCTGACGCCGACGACGGCTTTCCGGGAAGAATCGCTGGCGCGTCTGCCCGAGGCGCTCGATGTGGTCGCACGGGATTCCGCGATCGATTCGGTGTTGCTCATCGCCGGCTCGCTGGCCTCGCGGGCGCGGGAGATTTCCGACGCGATGCTCGGGCTGATCGGCCGTCGAGGCAAGCCGGTGTTCGTCTGTTGGCCGTCTCCGCCGCGGGGCGTGCTCGAGCGTTTCGCCGCGGCGGACGTTTTCGTGTTCCTGGAGCCGGATCGCGCCATTCGCGCGATCGCCCGGCTGGAGGCGCGGTTCGCATCCGGGCGTGGACGCCAACGGTCGACGACGCCCGGGCTGGTTCGTTTCGACTGGGACTCTCATGTCGCCGCGACCGGGTCGCCGCAGGTCGTTCCCGAGCCCGATTGTCACCGGATACTCGCCGCGGCCGGATTGGCCGTCGCGGCGGGCCGCCTGGTCCGAACCGAAGCGGACGCGATCCAGGCCGCCGGGTCCATGGCGTCGCCGGCCGCTCTGAAAGGGATCAGCCGGCAAGTGACCCATCGCGGCCGCGCGGGTCTGGTTCGTCTCGGCCTCGAGAACCCGGACCAGGTTCGCCAAGCGTTTCGCAGCATCCACGCGAACGCGGGCGCCGCGTCCGTCACGCTCGAGGGCGTCTACGTTCAGGCCATGCACCCGGGCGAATTCGAAATCCTGGTATCCGCTTTCAAGGACCCCCTGTTCGGAACGATGGTGACCTGCGGGGCCGGCGGCGCCTGGACCGAGGCGATCGACGACGTCGTCACCGAACGGGCGCCGGTCAGTCCGGAAGTCGCGGCCGGCATGCTGGAACGGGTCCGGGTCTTCGGCCGTGGGACGGACATCGGCGACCGGACGGGAGCGGCCGCGGGATTCCTCGCCCGTTTTTCCGAGCTCGCCGCCACGGCGCCCTGGGATCGATTCGTGCTGGAAATCAACCCGGTGATGATCACGAGCGACGGTCCCGTGGCCGTCGACGGTCTGCTCGTTGTCGACGCCGTACCGCCGGTCGGATAGATCGGTATCCCGGCTACACAGTGGACGGAGAGAGTGTCCGCTGATATGGCATCCAAACCCGTCCAAGGAATCTCTATATTTCTTTAATAATCATCAACTTATAAAATACGGCTCGTCCGTCGAAATTTCGGAGAATCCCCTTTCATCCCACATTTTAGGTGGGTTAGAATGTGGGATATTTTCGTTCGACGGACGGTGTGAATCGCCCACATCGGCGTGATCGTACCACGCGCCGCAACCAACGGAGGAACAGTGCCGGGAAACCGCGGTCCCCACCCCATGAAGGCGCTGTCGGCTGTGCGCGTCAGGTCGCTGAAACGGCCCGGACGGTATGCCGACGGCAATGGCCTGTATCTGGTCGTGGATCCCTCCGGGGCGAAGCGGTGGCTGCTGCGCACCGTCGTGCAGGGCCGACGCCGGGACATCGGTCTGGGCGGCCTGCGGCTGGTGTCGCTTGCCGAGGCGCGCGAGGAGGCCACGCGCCTGCGGCGGATGGCCCGTGACGGCGAGGACCCGTTGGCGGAACGGCGGGCGCTGCGACGCGTGGTGCCGACATTCGAGGCGGCAGCTCGGGAAGTCCACAAGGCGCGGGCCGCGACGTTCCGGAATGAGAAGCATGCAGCGCAGTTGATCGGGACGCTCGAGAAGTACGTGTTCCCGGTCTTCGGCGCCCACCGGCTGGACCGGATCGAATCGGGTGACGTGCTGAAGGCGTTGTCGCCGATCTGGGTGGAGCGGCCGGAGACGGCGCGGCGGGTGCGGCAGCGGATCCGGACGGTCTTGGACTGGGCCAAGGCGAGAAACTATCGGACCGGCGAGAACGCGGTCGAGGGAACGATCGAAGCTCTGCCGTCGAACCGCCGGCGCGGGGAGGGGAATCACTTCAAGTCGATGCCGTACCCCGACGTGCCTGCCTTCGTCCAGGAGCTGCGGGACGGGCATGCGGGAAACGAGGTCCGGCTCGGCTTCGAGTTCCTCATTCTGACGGCCGCCCGCACGAGCGAGGTGTTGCTGGCCACGTGGGACGAATTCGACCTGGAGGCCAAGTCCTGGACTGTGCCGGCCGAGCGGATGAAGGCGGAGCGGGCGCACCGGGTGCCGCTGGCGCCGCGGTGCGTGGAGATCCTGGAGGAATGCCAACAGCTGCCGGGCGGCGGTCCGTTTGTTTTTCCGAGCCGGAGGGCGGGCGAGCCGCTGTCGAACATGGTGTTCCACATGCTCCTGCGGCGGATGAAGCGGACCGACTGCACGCCGCACGGGTTTCGGTCGTCGTTCCGGGTCTGGAGCGCCGAGTGCACGAACTACTCGCGCGAGGTCTGTGAGGCCGCCCTGGCCCATACGATCAAGGACCGGGTCGAGGCCGCGTATCGCCGGACGGACTTGTTCGAGTTGCGGCGGCGGCTAATGAAGGACTGGGCAGCGTACTTGGCTTGCGAAACGGGGATGGCCGCGCCGGGGCCGGGAAGCGTGGCCGGGGAGTGAGGCCGGTGGAAATCCCCGACGGGGCGGATTTCCACCGCACTTGGAAAAACCTCCGACTTTCCCACAGTTCCACAGGCCCGGCGAGGACAACGGCAACGACCCCGGCACCGCCCATCGGATCGACTGGCGATTCGGACGGGAATCCATCCACAGGTGGATGCACCGGCGTGTGAATGCGACACGGGGGGTCGATTCACGAATCACGCCATTTCGGATTCACATCGCGCTTGCCGCGAAGTCGTTGAAAAGCCAACTTGCTCCGCCCCACCGGACTCGGCCGGGGCGGCCGATCCGGCGTGGCGGAGGTGGACGGGAGCGACCCCCCTCGGCAAGGCCTCGGTTCGGGCGCGGGGCCGTCGCGTGCGTGCCCGCGCCGTCCCCCCCCCCTGGGGCGGTCCCCTCCACGAAGAATCCCTGCGGGACGGCTCGGGTCAGCGCCCGGTGTCGGAAGAGTCGCCCCCCTGCGAAGGCGGCCCCGGCCCGCG
>JAJEDW010000203.1 GCA_022821265.1 Acidobacteriota bacterium | reverse complement strand
GCATCCAGGAGGTTCTAGTCGAGTCGCGCCTCGGCGACGCTGTGTTCGGCGCCGCCGATCCTACAAGCCCGGCGTTTCCCCGAGTTGTGAGGCGTTCCTCGCACCGGAAGCCAGTTACACGAATTCGTGCCTCGTTCGTCGCGGTCGCCTGCTCCCGATCACCGGAATCGCCTGCCCCTGGAACTCGGTGACACGTGACACCCGGCGTATGATCGCGACGATGTCACGCAGGACTTCGATGGGAGTCGGGGCGCCGGCATGAACCTCGATTCGTCGGGCTTCACCCTGGTCAACCTTGTCTGGGCCGCCCTGGCCGTGCCGGCGTTCATCTACATCCTGGTCGGGACCGACTACTCGGGCCGGGTCGGGGGAGAACCTCGTGGTCCGCGCATCACGGCGCGCTGGGGTTGGTTCGGCATGGAACTCCCCGCGCTGTTCGTGCTCCCGGCCGTCTATCTGTCGGCCGGGAATCGCCATGTGGTGGCCGACCTGCTGGTCGCCGCGTGGGTGGTTCACTACGTGAACCGGGGCTTGGTGTGGCCGTGGATCGCCGAGCGCCACGGCCGTCCGGTTCCCGTCGCCACGTGTGTCTCGGCCGTGGTGTTCAACGTCATCAACGGCCTGCTCATCGGTTGGCACTTCGCGTATGTCGCCGATTACCCGAGCGACTGGTTCCTGGACGCCCGGTTCATCGTGGGCGCCGCGGCGTTTCTTTCGGGAGCGGTCTTGAACCTGACCTCCGACTATCACGTGGCGCGGTTGCGTTCCAGGAATCAGGGCCGGTACGTCATGCCCCGGGGCGTTGCGTTCAGGATTCTTTCGTCTCCGAACCTGGTGGGCGAGATCGTCGAGTGGATCGGGTTCGCGCTCATGGCCTGGTCGCTGCCGGCGCTGGCGTTCGCGATGTGGACGATGGCCAACCTGATCCCCCGGGCTCTCTGGCGGCGTCGATGGTACCGGGAGACGTTCCCCGAGTCTGCTTGAATGGAATAATGGACCCGGCGACGGGCGGGGTCTCAACCGGCTGACGCCGCACGGGAGCCATGGGCGAGTCCGCAATCCGTTCGGGTTGGTGCTTCCGGCGCGGAGAGAGCTTGAATGGAAGAACAGCCTCCCGTAGATCGACGCGAGTTCGAAGCGAGGTTGTTCGCACTCTGTCGGAATCGTGAGATCGTACTGCCGCGGAAGCAGCGTGATCGTCACATCCTGTTTCGCGCGATCGCTCAAACGCTGGCGAGCAAGGGTCCGTACTCGGAACGAGAGTTGAATGGTTCGCTCGACGCGTGGGCGGCCTCGGTCGGCGTCGATGCGTCCTTGGACCGTGTTTCGTTGCGCCGCTATCTGGTCGAGTCGGGATACCTCCGGCGCGACGATGCAGGAACACGGTACACGGTCCGCCTCCAAGGAAACGAAGCCGTATCGTTCGATGAGGACGTAGAAGCGCTCGATGTCGTCGACTTCGTTCGGTCTTCGAAGGCGCGCGCCAGCGATCGAAAACGACAACGGCTGAACCGATAGAGCGCGGTGGCCGGCTGATGCCCTTCTCGATCGATCGAGTCGTCCGTCGAGCCGTCCCCCCGCCGAGTATCAAGACAATGTTCAGCTTCGAAGCGGCCAGACTCGAGGGCCGGATCCTGGATCGCGGTGACGGACCCGCGAGCTTCAACGCCGAGCTGTCGCCCGAGGGACGTACCGTCGTCTCGGCCGCCCACATGGTCAGACGACGGCGAAGGCGGGTTGCCGGACGTGAGACGGGTGTCCGTCCGGGTCCGTCCGGGTCTGTCCGGGTCTTGACGTCGGAGGATTGCGCATGTAATTTGCTTGTGAGGCGCAAGCAAGTCTTGCCCTCCTTCCGAGGCCCGCGCTCCGGCGCGGGCTTTCGTGTTTTCGGAGGTTCGCGGGTGACGTACTTCGCCTACTTGGACGAATTCGGACACATCGGCCCCTACGTCAGCCGGACCGACTCGCGATACAAGGACAGTCCGGTTTTCGGCCTTGCGGGATTCGTGATGCCGGCCGCGGAAGTGCGCGGACTCGGAACATGGTTCTTCCAACGCAAATGCGAGATGCTCGATTTCGAAATCCGGAGATCGGGTGAACACCCCGCGGTGTGGGAGAAGAAGGGGGCAAGCCTGTTCACGGTCGCGAACGTGACTCGATACCGCGTGCTTCGCCAGTTCACGAATCGACTGTTCAACAAGATCGAAAGGCTCGGCGGTTTCGTGTTCTACGTCGGGCTCAGGAAGACGGCCGCGCCGGTAGCGCACCGACCGAACCGGCTTTACGTGAGGGTGTTTCTCGAGGCGATCAAGCGGATCGACGAGTTTTGTGAAGAGGAAGACGGCCCGCAAGACAGCTTTGTCGTGATTCTCGACGAGCATGACCAGCGTGCCGCGCTGATTACCGAGGCCGGACGCAGCATGTACGGCGGGAAAGAACCGCGTCGACACCTCATCGAGCCGCCATTCCATGTAGAGAGCCACCGCTATCAGACACTTCAGGCCGCCGACTGGATTGCGGGGTTGGTGGGAAGACTGGGGGCTGTCTGGTCCGATCCGGCGGCCTTTCCCGAGAATCAGGTGTTCCGCCGTTACTTCGAGCACCGGGTTCATCAGGTGAGCCGCCGGAGCGGAATCCGGACTTAGAATCTTCTCACCGTTCAGGTGACGCCGTCAGGAGCCGTCCTGAAAGGGGGCATCTCCATGCCCTTGCAGAAACTACGGCGAGACAGCGTTCGGCTCCGGCGAACTCGACGCG
>JAJEDW010000257.1 GCA_022821265.1 Acidobacteriota bacterium | reverse complement strand
CGGGCGCCTCACCGGTCTCGATGCGACGCGGGGTTGCACCACAGGCTCCTAGACAACGATTCTTGTTGGATCGCAAGCCCCCGCATGCAGGGCCTCCTGGATCATCGATCCGAGTATTCCGATCATGTCCCCATCTCTGGTCCGTCCGGAGAGTGCGTCAACCGCCTGCTAATGCGCTCCCGTATGACGCTTCCAGAGCCGCCGGGCGAGCGGGCCGAGCGTGATCAGGACGGCGATGAGCAGCAGCCCTCCCGAAAGCGGACCCCTGAAGAACACCGACGCACTCCCGCCCGACATCGCCAGCGATTGGCGGAGCGCGTTTTCGATGAGGGGGCCGAGGATGAGCGTAAACGCCATCGGCGCGACCGGGAAGTCGATCTTCCTGGCCACGTACCCGATCACCCCGAACACGGCCAGGACGCCGACATCGAAGGCGCTGTTGCGCGCTACGTAGGAACCCACCGCGGTGAAGCCGATCACCATCGGAAACAGGATCGAGTAGGGAACTCGAAGCAGCCGGACCCAGAGGCCGATGAGCGGGAGATTCAACATCAGCAGGATCACGTTCCCGACGGTGAAGCTTGCGATGACGGCCCATACGAAGTCGCCCCGTTCCTCGAACAGGAACGGTCCGGGGGTGAGGCCATTCATCATCAGGGCTCCGAGCAACACGGCAATGGTCGGCGATGCCGGCACGCCCAGGGTGAACAGCGGAATGAACGCGGCATGGGCATATGCGTTGTTGGTGGTTTCAGGCCCGGCGACACCTTCGATGGCGCCATGCCCGAATCGCTCCGGCGTCGGGGAGACGCGCTTCTCGATGGCGTAGGACATGATGGTCGGCAGCAGCGTGCCGATTCCCGGGATGAGGCCGCAGAAGGTGCCCAGCAGCGTCCCCCGGACCATGGGCATGGCGGACTGCCGGAGCTCCGTTCCGGAGACGCGCTTCGACTGAATCGTCGCCATCGGGGACTTCGTTCCGGACTCCAGGTTGTAGAGGATCTCACCGATGCCGTACAGACCCATGATGACGGGAATGAAGCTGATGCCGTCCAGGAGTTCGGGGCGCCCGAAGGTCATGCGGGGCGTCCCCGCGACGAAGTCGGTGCCCGGAATCGACAGCGCCAGGCCGAACAGACCGCTGACGATGCCGGTCAGGGGCGAGCCTCCCCCCAAGCCGACGACCAGGGACAGGCCCAGAAGCATGATGCCGAAGAATTCCGGCGGACCGAATGCCAGCGCCATGCGCGCCAGCGGCGCGGCGGCGAGGACGAGAAACGCCGTGGCGATCATTCCGCCGACGAACGAACCGATGGCCGCGATCGACAGGGCGGCCCCGGCTCGACCTTGCCGCGCCATTTCGTAGCCGTCGATCGCCATGACCGCCGACGCGCCCTCTCCCGGAATCCGCATCAGAACCGTGGTGATCGTGCCGCCGTACATCGCGCCGTAGTAGATGGCCGCGAGCATGATGATCGCCCCCGTCGCATCGAGACTGAAGGTGAGGGGAAGCAGGATGGCGATCCCGGCGATCGGGCCGATACCGGGCAGCACGCCCACGGCCGTGCCGATGATCGATCCGGTGAGGGCGAACGCCAGGTTCTCGGGCCGCAGAACGATCCGGAAGCCGTCGAGTAGACCGGGGAGCGACTCCATGCCGGCGGCCAATCAGCGCGAAACTCGGCCGAGCGCTTCACCGACGAGCAAGTGCCGGGCCTGGACCTCGGTCGCGGCGGCCCGAATCTCGGCGCCGGTCTTGAACTCGACCAGCTCGCCCGTCGCAGCCAATCGGTCCACGGTCCGGGGATCTCGCATCGCGTCGGCGAGTGCCGCCGCAAGTACTTGTCGAGCCCCGTCGTCGAGTCCCGGCGGCGCCACGATGGCCGAAAGGTTCCTCGCGCTGAACCCGTACGCCTCGCTGCTCAGCGGAATTCCGAGGGCCTCCAACTCGGGCCATGCGGCGCTGAGGACCAGCAGCGGGCGGAGCCGGCCCGCCCTGAAATGGGACAGGGTCGGCGCGGCGGAGTTGGCTTCGGCGTCGACGTCACCGGCGAGCAGCTTCAGGACCTGTTCGGCGCCGCCGGTGGTCGGTACCGTCCGGTACGTGAAGCCGCCCGAGGATTCGGCGAGTTGAGCCAGGGCGATGTCGGGCAACCCGAAGCCGCTGGAGTTGGCCACCCGAAGCTGTCCGGGATTGGACCGGGCGTACTCGACGAGTTCTTCGATGGTCGACCAGGGGCTGTCCTCGCGCACCCATATGGCATACGTGGACTCGTGCGTAGAGCCCAGGAAGGTGAGTTCCAGCGGGTCGAATCCCAGATCCATCGTCCAGGGCAACACGGTGAGAATCGAACCCGACGTCATCCCGATCGTGTAGCCGTCGGGCCGAGCCCGGTAGACGGCTCCGGTTCCGACGGCGCCGTTGCCCCCGGGGCGGTTCTCGACGATGACGGGCTGTCCGAGCGTGCGTTCGAGGTGCGACGCGACGATTCTTGCCGCCACGTCCGTGGAACCGCCCGCCCCGTACCCGACGATCATCCGAATGGACCGCGCCGGATACGGCTCGGTGTCCAGCGCCGGCCCGCAGTTGGACAAGAGGCACCCGAAGACCAGCGCGAGCGCGATGCGTGCGGGTTGTCCCTTGCGCGGTCCCACCATGCGCCTACCGTCGGAATACATCGTGGGTGAGATCCTCGAAGCTCTCCAGCAGTCGAACGGCTTCGGCGTCGTAGAACGGGAGTATCTGCATGAGGATCACGCCGCCGAGCTGACGCGTCGGATCGATCCAGAAGTGGGTGTTGTAGATGCCCGACCAGCTATAGCTTCCCGGCGAGCGAAAGGACGGATTTCCGCGGTTCGAGACGGCGATCTGGAAACCCAGGCCGAACTTGTCGCTGCCCGCTCCGATCGGAAAGGCGCTCGAACGCAAGGGGTCGGTGCCGGTGTGGGTTTCGACGGCGAGCGCCCCGATCTGATTCCTCGTCATCGCCGCGACGGTGTCCGCCCGCAAGAGACGCGTCTGAGGGGCCCTGCCCTCGTTGAGGAACAACCGGATGAACCGGGCGTAGTCCTCGCCGGTCGAATACAGGTCCCCGTCCCCGCGGATGGCCATGTCCAGGACCTCCGGGTTGGGAATCTCCGTCAGTACGCCTTGGGCGCGCTGGTGATGCGTCGCCACGCGGCCGTAGTCCTCCTCCGGGACCGTCCAGCCCGTGTCGACCATCCCGAGCGGGTCGAAGATGCGTGCCTGGAGGAACGCGTCCAGGCGCATCCCGCTGACGGTCTCGACCAGACGGCCCAGAATCCGGGTTCCGATCGAGTAGGTCCAGCGCTCTCCCGGGTCATGCAGCAGCGGCAATTCTTCTCCCGGAAGCCCGGTCACATCCTCGATCCGGCGCATGGTCGCGTT
>JAJEDW010000340.1 GCA_022821265.1 Acidobacteriota bacterium | reverse complement strand
ATCGTATCCGGCCCGGACGTCGCGGGCCATGGCCTCGATCGGTTCTCCGTACCAGGCGCCGTCTTCGGGGTAGACCTCGTCGGCGCGGGACCAGGTGGCCGTCAGGTAGACCGAGACGTTCGGGTTCTGTTCCTGGAAGATGCCGGACAGCTCCCGGGTCGTGGCGATGAGCTTGGCCGGATCCCGCGGATTGTCGAAATCGAGCGTGCTCTGTCCGTGCATCACGACCACGTCCCACGGCCGTTCGATGCGGTCGAGTCTGTTCTCGATGTGAAACTCCAGCCCGCTGCCGGGCTGCGTCTCGACGTACACGTCGTAGCCGAGGCCCGCCTGGTCCGCGAAGGACTTGAACAGGGCCGGGACGCCGCCGATGCCCTGGGCGTTCAAGTCGGTGACGGTGTCGGAACGGTAGAAGCGGACCGGAGAGCCGGCCCCGAACGTGAAGCTGTTTCCGATGAACAGGATGCTCGTATCGGATTGCGCTTCGAGCAGCGAGGGTGCGAGAAGCCCCGTGACCGCGAGAATCCGCGCGAGTCGAACTGCCCGCTTACGGGGAGACTTCGGGTGGAGGGTCCTTCCGTTCATCGGTTGCTCCTGTCGTCGGGCGCGCCTCGTGCCGGTGTCCCGAGTCATGGGTAACGTCCCTGTCGCCGATGGGCCCGGCCCCGCGCCCCTAATCGGGATCCTGCTCTTCGCTGTCGATGCCGAGGGCTTCTTCGGCCTCCGCCCGCGAGGCGAAGCCCATGTCGATCCACCCGGGCCATTCCTCGGTCCTTCGACTGGCGGCGCAGCCGCCGTCGCTCGGGTTGTAGACCGTTCCGTCGCCGGTGATGACGAGGCCGATCGCGCCGCCGGCCCGGCCGTCATGCAGCGGGCAGTGGACCATGGTGATCGCATCTCCGGGTCGGAGCGTGAACCCGTTCATGCCGGGATCCCGGCCCAGGATCGCGGCCGGGGCCGCTCCCTCGAAACCCCACTGCGTGCCGTCCGCGTCCACCAGGTAGAGAAGCACGTGCGGGCTGTTGAAGCCCCATCGCACCACCTCGCCGACGACCACCTCCTCGCGGGCGCGGTCGAACATGGAGAAACTGTGATGGGCCTCGACGCCGGACGCCATCAGCGTCGCGAACGTCAGAACGGACGCGGGAATCAAAACTGTACGCATCACCGGACATCTCCTCGATGCTGCAGGCCCCCGGGACCGATGCGGGCGCAGGTTCTAGCGCACGCGGTCATCGAATATCGGATTCCGTTCCTGACCGGGCAGGTCGGCCGGCAGGTCCGGGGTCTCTCTCGGTCCGCGGACGTCGAAATAGCCTTCGTCGCCGGGAAGCAGGAACTGTGTCTGGCCGTCGTCGGTCAGATAGGTGTTCCGGTTCGTGTCGCATTCCCAGTGGCGGATTCGGAAACCGACGTTCTCCAGGTCGTTTCGGCGGCGGTAGGTGTAGGTCAGGGTCAATGGTTCTGCCAACGAGAGCGCGTCGTAGAACGTCGCGTTGACCACGAGCCGCTGGTCCCCGTTGGCGAAGTTCTCCATGCGCCAGATCTCCACGCTTTCGAACTGGTTGCTCGTCGGCGGCAGCCCGCGGAACCAGTCGTTGGGGTAGACGTCGACCGTGTGCACGATCAGCATGTCATCGGCCCAGAACCCGACCGCATCGCCGAGCGGGAAGTGCGTGCCGTCGACGTTCCGGTGTTCCTGGCCGATGTAGATACGGCGATTCTCGTTGGCCAGATCGTTGAGTTGCCAAGCCTGGTCGGGAGTGTTGACGAACTCGCGGACATACGGCTCCATCAGGAATCGCGGATAGCCGGCCGGCTCGCACGCGGTCAGCCGGTCATAGGCCTGTTCGCCGTGTTCCTCGATCAGATCCAGGCGCATCCGGAACGCGGCCGCGTACTCGGGCGTGAGCACGCCCTCGACCAGCTCTCCCTCCTGGACGAACGCGCCTCGCGAACCGTTCCCGCCTCCGGACCAGAGTCCCTCCCACTTCGGCACGGACTCGTAGGTGTGGCGCGTGCCGCCCGCGTGGGTCTCGAAGAGAAAATCGTAGTGCTCCTGGGAGGTCTCGAAGTTGCGGGGCGGCTCCATCGGTTCGGGCACGCCCTGCGCCATCGCCCCGCCCGCGGCCCCGGCCAGCAGCAGAACGATGGAAGCGAAGACCTGTTTCCGGACCGTCATGATGCCCTCCTCTGCTCCGTCTCCTGAACGACGCTGGTTCTCAGCCGTCTCGGATCAGCGCGACGTCTTCGAATGACTGTCGAAGAACTCGAAGATGTCGGGCATGCCGTCCGCGATCACGCTCATGTGGTCGCCGCCGGCAAGCTCGTGGTATTCGTGGGTCATGTCGAGTTCCTCGAGCTTGGCCGCCCATCGCCGCGCGCCCTCGACCAGGCCGTCCTCGTCGCCGACCACGAGGATCACCGGCATGTCCGGGATCGAGGCCAGCGAGTCCGGATCCAGACCCATCGCGGCCGGAGCGATCGGCGCGAGCGCCGCCCAGATCGCTGCGTGCTTGACGCCCAGGTGAAGGGCGCCGGCGCCGCCCATCGAATGCCCCAGCAGGTAGATCCGGTTCTCGTCGACGTTGAACTCCTCGCGGGCCATCTCGAGCACGTTCATGACATCGATCTCGCTCAGCTCGCGCACGCGGGCGGGGTCCGTGACCTCGCCCCCGCCCCCGCGTCCGAAACCGCGTCCGCGCCCGTCGCCCCTCGCCGGGATGCCGTACCAACCCGCCGAGTTGTACCCCATGGGCGTCACCAGAATGTAGCCGCCTTCCTCGGCGAGCTCGACGGCGCGGTAGGTTTCGCGGACGAACGTGTCCTGGCTTCCGCCCAGGCCATGCAGACCGACGATCAAGGGGCTCGGCCGATCGCTGGTGACCTTCGAGGAAACGAACACGGCGTACGGAAGCTCCTCGCCCGTTTCCTCGAGCACGTAAGTCCTCTGTTGGGCGCGCGGGTCGACGGGCCCGAACGCGCCCCGCTGCGCCGTCAGCGGCGTCGAGGCGAAGCCGAGCGCCAGCCAGCCGATCAGTCCCGTTCTCACCATGCGGTTCGATTTCATGACCACTCCCGGTTGAAGCCTCGGCGCCGCGATCTGTCCCTCGTTATCGACGCCAACCCGGCGTCTTCGCATCGACCGTCCCCGAATTCCGGATCCGGCTCCAGTGGGGGAAACCGTCGAATTATCCCCCGCCGTCGAGCCGTGGGGAAAGTGGAAAACTCGACGAGGTATTGGAGGTTCTTGTGGGGACGGCGCACTCTGAAGCGTGAGGACGGCCAGCGGTTGGGACGGCCGTCACTGCTCCACGGGTTGCCTCCAGCGGGAGTAGTCGGTGATCAACAGGTTCGCGGGATCGTAGGGAGAAATGTGACGCCGGACGCCGTTCTCGTCCTCGAGACACTCGTCCTCGATGATCCGCGCTCCCGGCTCGGTGACACGGCCGAGAACGACCCGGATCGTCCAGGGTCTCGCGTACACGACCGGATCGTCCATCCGCGCCTCGTACACGATCGTATCGGGCCCGGTCATCCGGTACCGCTCGACGACGTGGAAGTCGGTGCTGTGGTAGTTTCCCGCCTGGTCCAGCCAAAGTTGATCGGTGAGCGCGACGACATCGGCGACCAGCGTGTCTCCCTCCCAACGATAACGCGTATCGCCCATCCAGAAATCGGCGGCCTCGAAGTGCGGCCGGGTGTCGGGATAGAAGACCCGAAAGGCGTGATTCTCCTGGTAGACGATGGCGAGATTTCCGGGGCTCTGAAGAATCTGCAACGGAGTGGGAACGTACGTTGCACGGGGCACGCCGGCCTGGTAGCACTTGCTCGAGGGATCGGCCGTGGCCCGGGTTCGGAAGTTCTCTTCGCGTTGCGCGAGTGCTTCGGGTCTGTACGGGATCCTCCCGTCGGGCGGATCCACGACGATGCTCTCCGAGGCGGCGATACCGTCCCGGCCCGGGTGGCCCTCGAGGTTCACATGGGCCGTTCCCCGGACTTGCCAGATACCCCTGAAGTCCGGCGTCCGGCCGTCCCACAGGCGGGGTGGAACGAACGGCGTCGTTCGACTCGCCTCTTGCGCGGCGGTCGGAACTGTGGTCGCGGGGATTCCGGCGACCACCGTCACGATGACTGCAACCGCCGCCGGGGCGCCGACGAGCCGCATGGCTTGGGCCGTTCTCATCGCACCCGCTCCCTCGGCCCGCCGTCTTCCTCGGTGTAGTGCTGGAGGCTGCGTTCGCCTTCCAGGCAACTGTACTCCAGGATCTGCTGGTCCGCGGGCACGCGTTTCAGCGTAAAACGGAACTCGACCGGCTCGACAAAGACAGTCGGGTCGGTGACGGTGGCTTCATAGAGTATCGTCTCGCTGTCGAGCAGCGTGAACCGTTCCAGAACGTGTTCGTTGTGGTCGACGAAGTTGCCTTCCATGTCCAGCCAGGTTCGCCCGTTGAAGTTGCTCACGTCGACGACGAACGTGTCGCCTTCCCATCGGCCGCGCGAGTCCCCGTTCCACGCCCAGTAGTTTTCCGGATGCGGGCTGTTGTCGGTGGGGATGATGCGGACGTCGTGCATGGCCTCGTGGAGCAGCGCCACGTAGTTCTCGTCCTGAATGATGTACACGGGGTAGAGCGCCGCGGGTTGGTCGAGCGCCCGCGGCACTCCGGGAATGTGGCAGCGAGCCTCGGGGTCCAGGTACCGGTTCTGCCGACGATACTCCTTCTCGCGAAGGGCTTCGGGAGTGTACGGGTATTCGCGAGGCGCCGGGCCGCCCCCTCGACCGCGGCCGCCGGCGGGCGCGGCGAAATTCGTTCCGTCGAGTGAGCCGATGAACAGGCCCTGAAAGCTCCCGGTGCTCTTCAACCAGAGGCCCTGCAGGTCAGGCGTCCCGTCGGGAAGACGAGGCAGCTCGGCGCTGGGGGCCGCCGGCTCATCCGGCGCTTGCGCGAAGAGCGGCGCCGCCAGGCACGCGCCGAGCATGACGAGCGCCGCCGTACGGACATGGCGTCCATGAATGGCCTTCATCGTTCCCTCACTGCCGGGGCGCGATACCGGAGAAGACCTGGCGGCCGTCGGCCAGTGTGACTCGCGCGGCGTTCGCCGTGTTCGATCCGTCCTTGGCGCGGTACGCGTCGATCGTCACCTCATCTCCCGCCTGGAGCGTGTCCTTGGTCCACCCCAGCCTCATCAGGCCGTTCGGGTTCGAGGTCTCGACCATCCACTGGATCGTCTGGCCGTCCTGTCCCGTGACGTCGATCGTGATCCATCCGTGAGGGTTGATCATCTCCCATTTCGCCACGGTCCCCTGAAGCGTCACCGGCAGTTCGAAATCGAACTCCGCGGAGAACGCGTGATGGGCGAGCGCGTGGCCGCCAGTGACCAGTGCCGCGAACATGGCGAGCAGAAACGTGCACGCATTCGGCTTCACGATCGCACCTCCCCAGACGTACGCGAAGAGCGCTTGAGCGAACACTAGGATTCCGACATGTTCACTGTCAAGTTGTTCGATGGTCGTATTCCACGTTCGCCTGGCGCCGTGCCCCGAAAGCTCGCTCGATGATCCGGTCGGATGGTCTTCGTCTCACTGCCGCCCCGGCGATTGACTCGGTGTCCACGCGCATCCTGGAGCGCTGCGTGTCCGACAGGACAAAAAATGCAACCGGGATCGTCGTCCCGCGCAATAAGATGTCCCCATGGCCCACGGCGCCGGACTCGGCATGAAGGCAAGCCTGTCCATCCTTGTGCTTCCAATCGCCGCTTGGGCGCACCACCCGGTCGCGGCCAAGTTCGATCCGGACCGTCCCGTGGTCCTCGACGGCATCGTCACCGGCGTGGACTGGGCGAATCCCCACGTCCATGTCCTGATCAATGTATCCGTCGACGGAGCGCTCGCCCACTGGGCGATCGAGGTGGAAAGCCCCGACGTGCTGGAACGGAGCGGCTGGGCGCTGGACACGCTCGCCCCGGGCGACGCGATCTCGATCGAAGGCATCGCGGCGCGCGACGGCAGCGACCAGGCCTGGGGGACCACGATCCGGCGGGACGGGGAGCGCGTGCTCGCGGTGGATCCGGACGTCCTGGCCGAAAGGCTGGCGGCGCGGCCCGGGGGCGCGACGCCGCGGTGGCCCGACGGGCGGCCCGTCCTGGGGTCGGGCCCCGGCGTCAGCGGCTACTGGACAGCGCCGGACCGGCCGGCGCTGGTGGAAGACGGGGTCGAGGCCGCCATGGACGCGTGGGGCGTCCTCGCGCACATCGAGGACGCGCCCGCGGTGGCGCCCTTTCAGACGTGGGCCAAGGACCTGTACGTCCTGCGCCAGCGCGAGTACCTGGCCGACGATCCCGGGTTCCTGTACTGCATCCCTCCGGGCGGCCCCCGGCACTTCCAGATGCCGTTTCCGTTCGGCCTGGAGATCGTCGAGGACCGGGCGCGAGGGAGGATCTTCGTCCTCACCGGCGGCGGCAACAGCAACTGGCGCCTGATCACGCTGGACGACGACCCCCGGGCGGGTCCGCCCCCGAGCGACCCGCTCTTCTACGGCGTCTCGCGCGCCGAATGGGACGGCGACACGCTGCGGGTCGAAACCGGTGGCTTCAACGAGGCGTTCTGGTTCTCCAACGGCGGCCTGCCGCACACGCGCGCGCTTCGGATCACCGAGCGGATTTCCCGGCCCGATCTGAACACGCTGAACTATGCGGTCACGATCGACGATCCCGGGGCGTACACCCGGCCGTGGACCAGCACCTGGACGCTCCAGTGGCTGCCCGGCGAAGATCCTCCGGAGCACTTCTGCCAGGGGAACCGTCCCTGAAGGATGGATGCCGGCATGAAACGAAACGTTCTGGCCGAACGCGCGATCGCGACACTGGCGTTGCTGGCGTGCGCGGCGCCGGCCGTCGGCCAGGCGCCGCCGTCGGAGGAGAGGCCGGTCCCGCGCTGGGACGACGGGCGCGTCAACCTGGGAGCGCCGCCGGGCGAAAGCGGCATGTGGTTCCGCGGCGAGAACTACCTGGCCGTCAACCCGAACTCGTACGAGCCCCAGACCACCGCGAACTCGCGGGTCCACATCGACGACATCCCGCTCAAGGACTGGGCCCGCGCGCTGGTGGACGCGCGCAACGCGACGTACCTGGCCAACGAACCGTACACCCGATGCCTGCCGTCGGCCGGACCCCGCCACTTCATCGCCTTCTATGGCATGGAGTTGCTCGATCTGCCCGAGATCGACCGCGTGTACATGTTCATTCGGGCCATTTCCGGGAGCTACCGGACGATCTACATGGACGGACGGCCGCATCCGGACAACCCGAGACCGACGTTCTTCGGGCACTCCGTCGGCCACTGGGAAGGCGACACGCTGGTCATCGACACGGTGGGGATGAACGAACGGTTCTGGATGAACCGCGAGGGTCTGCCCCACACCGAGCGACTCCACCTGATCGAGCGGATCACGCGCACGCGCTTCGACCGGTTGGACTACACGGTGACCGTGGACGATCCCGGGGCATACGATGCTCCGTGGACCAGCGGCTATACGCTCGGCTGGCGCGAAGGCGAAGGCATATCCGAGTACATCTGCCAGGAAAACAACCTGTCGCCGGAAGGCATGATCGTCGGTTCCGAAGGCAGGTTCGTGCCGTGACGGGACGAGCCACGAGAAACGCGGCTGGGATCCTGCTGGCCCTCGTGCTGGGAGCCCCCGGAGCCGCGGCCCAGCAGGGGCATCCGATGGAAGGCACCTGGCAGGGGCTCTGGGGCCGAACCGGCGGCGAGCGGAACTTCCTGACGTTGATCCTCCGCTGGAACGGAACCGCCGTCGTGGGGAC
>JAJEDW010000211.1 GCA_022821265.1 Acidobacteriota bacterium | reverse complement strand
TGGGCGCGCTCCAGATGCCGACCCCGGCCGGCCCCCACAACGGAGTGCCGGTCGAACTGACACCGCGCCGTTGCGGCTCCGGAACGGTGTATGTCTTCCAGACGATCTCGCCGGTCTCGATGTCGAGCGCGGTGATGCTCCCGCGGAACGTGCAGCACTCGTAATCGGGGTTCGAAGCCGCGTTCTCTTCCGAGACGCCGGTCATCGGCACGAACAGGCGGTTGCCGTGCAACGTCAACGCGCCGGTACCCCGCACCGCCGGGTGGTCTTCCACCTGCGTGCTCCAGATCTGTCGGCCCACGTCGGCATCCACCGCGTACGCGTTGGCTTGGCGATCAACGAAATAGACGGCGTGCCCGCCGCCCGGCAGTGGGCCGACCGACAGCGCGCTCCGGACGCCGGCCTGGGGCTGGAACGTCCAGTAGGTGCAGCCGGTCTCGGCGTCCAGCGCATAGACGGCGCCGTTGCCGCCCTGGCTTCCGGTGAAGAGCCGTCCGCCGGCGATGGCGGGCTGGGCGCGCGCCTGCGTCTCGCCGGGCAGGCCGAACGCCCACTTCAACGTCAGGTTGGCCGCGTCGACGCCCGTCAGCCCGGCGTCGGGCTGGAACCGCCTGTTCCGCGAATCCGGCCCCCAGCCGTTCCAGAGCGGCATGGAATCGAGCCTGGCGGTCGGCGCGGCGCCGGTGCACACCCCGGTCGTGATCTCGATGGGGGATTCCACCACCGACTGCCCGGTGAGAAACTCGGCCACGGCCACGCGCTCGGCGGGGCTCACGCCTTCGGCCTGGAGCGTCATCGCGCCTTCGTTCAACGCGTCGAGGATGAAGTTGGGCGAGAAACCGGCCATGTCTTCCCGTGACGGCGTTCCGGCCTCCAGGCCGCCGCCCGCGTGGCAGCCGGCGCACCGCTCTTCGAACACGCGCGCCCCGTCGGGAACGCCCTGCGGCCAAGCCGGCGGCGGCCCGGCGACGGCCAGAGCCGGCAGCAACACCATCGATCGGAACGTCACACGTGTCATTAGACCTCCGTCACCGCCATGAGGGACCGAAAGACCGTCATCCCCGCGGGCAGTATACCGGAACGGACTGCGACTGTTCGGGCCTGGAAAACCCCTTTGCGATACACTCTCACTTCGTCCATTGAAGAGGAGGAGGTGCCTTCACGTGAAGACACGGACCCTGGCGTTCCTGCTCACGGCCCTGGCGGCCGCGACCGCGTCCGCGAACGACTGGCCCCATTGGCGAGGCCCGAACGGCAACGGCGTGAGCGGTGAAACCGAGCTGCCGATCCGCTGGAGCACGACCGAAAACGTCCACTGGAAGCTGGATCTGCCGGGACGCAGCGGCGCGACACCCATCATCACGGGCGACCGCGTCTTCGTGAACGTCACCGACGGCGACGCCATCGAGTTGTGGGCCGTGGACCGCCGCACCGGCGGCGTCCTCTGGACGACGCACCTCGGTGACGGCAATGAACGGCTGATGAAAGGCAACCGCGCCAACCCGTCCCCGGTCACCGACGGAGAGAGCCTGTGGGTGATGAGCGGACACGGCCTGCTCCGCCGCTTCGACCTGGACGGCAACGAGATCTGGGTGCGGGATATCCAGCGGGACCATGGCGCGTGGGGACTGCTGTGGGGTTACGGGTCGTCTCCCGTTCTCCACGACGACTCGCTGTACGTCCAGGTCCTGCACGGGTTCTACACCGACGATCCCTCCTACGTGCTGCGGATCGACACGGAGACCGGCCGAACCCTCTGGCGCACGGAGCGCCCGACCCGCGCCATCCGGGAATCGCCCGACTCGTACACGACGCCCGCCGTGGTCGCGACAGAATCCGGTTTCGAGCTGGTCGTCACCGGCGGCGACGTCGTGACCGGACACGACCTTGCCTCGGGCCGGGAGTTGTGGCGCCTGGAAGGCATGAACCCGAGAAACCGGCGCGATTACAGGATGGTGGCGTCTCCCGTCGTGGAGGGGGACATCGTCGTGGCGCCGACGCGCGTGCGCCCCCTGACGGTCCTGCGCGCCGGCGGCCGGGGCGACGTGACCGAGTCCCACCGGATGTGGACGACGGACTCCGGACCGGACGTCCCCACGCCGGTGACGGACGGAACGTACCTGTACGTGGTCCGCGACAACGGCGTGGTCCACTGCTTCGACCTGAGGACCGGAGAGGAGATCTACGGCCGGCAGCGCCTGCGGAACGGCAGCTACAGCGCGTCGCTCGTTCTGGCCGACGGCAACATCTACGCCACGAGCGAGGACGGCGTCACGTCGGTCTTCCGGGCCGGGCCGGAGTTCGAGCTCCTGGCCGAGAACGACCTGGAGGGGTACACGCTGAGTTCGCCGGCCATCGTCGACGGGCAGATCTTCCTGCGAACGGATTTCGCCCTCTGGGCGATCGGCCAACCCCGAGAGTAGGCCTCCCGCCCGGCGTCACTCGACGGTCCAGAGCGTCAGGTTGGTCACGTCCTTCACGAACAGCCGGTTGCCGGAAATCGCCGGCTGCGCCCACGTCTCGCTGGTCGCGACCTCGTAACGCTCGACGGCGTCGAACGCGGAGCGGCTGGCGTTGAAGACGACCATCTGCGCGTCGTCCTGAATCGAGAAGATCGTGTTCCCGGCGCTGACCATCGCGGCGTTCTCGGCCTGACGGCCCGGGCTGGTCCAGAGCACGTCGCCGTTGTCCAGGTCCACGCCGAAATACTGGCCGCTGTTCAGGTGCGACAGGCCGTAGAGGACGCCGTCGACGACCACGCCGTTGGTCATGTGCAGCGACGCTTCATCGGTGTGCCAGACGTCCTCGGTGTTCCACTCCCCGTCGCCGGGAGTGACGCGGAACGCCGTGAGGCCGTTCTCGCGGCCCGCCTGGATGACCATGTCCCCGTGAATGATCGGGGTCTGCGCCGTCGTGTTCGATGGGGTCGTGAAGGGCCGGCTCCACAGCAACTGTCCGTCGTCCCGGGCGATCCCCACCATCAGACCGTTCGTGAACGCGATCACCTGCCGCCGGCCGCCCAGATCCGCGACGATCGGCGAGCCATAGGCCGGGCTGTCCCCGTCCCACGTCCAACGCGCGTTCCCCGTGGCGACGTCGTAGGCGCCGAATTCGCTGTCGCCCGGGCCGCCCGCGTGCATGATGACCGAGTCGCCGTCCACGAGCGGGGACATCGCGGTGTGGTAGATCGGCTGGGCATCCGGACGGGGACGCTGCCAGAGAATCTCCCCCGTCGCGGCGTCGAAGGCGGTCAGGACGCTCGTCATCCCGAACGAGAACAGCCGGCCGTCCGCGTACGTCGGCGTCGACTTCGGACCGGGGCCGTGACGCGCGGTCGCCGGCATCATGTCGAACGGCTCCGCGTAGGCCGTGCGCCAGACGACTTCGCCCGTGCCGGCGTCCAGCGCCGTCATCACTTCGTCCTCGTCCTGGCGACTGAACATGTAGACGCGGTCCCCGACCAGCAACGGCGTGGCGTAGCCGAACCCCACCTCGACCTGCCACCGCTGTTCGAGGTTGGCCGGCCATGAAGCCGGCGTCTGGAACGACGTCGCGCCGTCGCGGCCGGGTCCTCGCCACTGGGGCCAGTCCTGCGCGAACGCCGGAATCGCGGCGGGCGCCGTCAGCAGGACCCAGACGACAAGCCGGGCGGAAAATCGATGAGTGCAATGCATGGGCGTTCTCCTAATCCAAACCGTGTCAAGCGGTCGGCCGGAAATACAAGACGATGGCCGCGCCGATGGAAGCCAGCGCGAAGCCAACGTACAACATGGGATTGACGTCAGTCCGCGGCGGATGAATCCACATCGATACCAGTACGTTCACGATGGGCGCGCCTCCGAACACCAGCGGCATGACGTAGAGCGGCAGCCCGCCGGTTCGAAACGCCCAGATGATGCAGGCGGCGCCGGCGGCCCCGAGCGCTCCCGCCACGGTCGCGGTGACGGTCCCGGCGCCGTCGAACCCGGTCAGACCGCCCTGCGATCCCAGCGCGGCGACCGGCACCAGGACACCGATCAGGAAGTATGCCACCCCGACGCAGAGCAACGCTTTCAGGGGGTTGGCCAACTGGGTCTGTCCCTGGTGCAGCAGCGCACCGTAGGAGCCCCAGCATAACACCGCGCCGGCCACGAAAATCACCCATCCCATACGCCTCGGCCTCCCTTGCGCGTGTTCGACGGCCATGGTCCCGCGTTTCCTCTCGTTGGAACGAAGCCAACGCGCAAGGGTATCCCTCGGCGGGTCGGAAGTCCACCGCACGACGGGATTGGGAGGTGTCGTGGGACCGCTTGCCGCACCACGACTGGTTCGATAAACTAGTTGATATGGATCCCGAAGAGATCGGCGCGTTCGAGGCCAAGACCCATCTCTCGTCCTTGCTTGAACAGGTGCGCCACGGCAAGCGTTTCGTAATCACGAAGCACGGGAAACGAGTCGCCGAGCTGAAGCCGGTGAATGCGACCCGGGGCGCGCGACGCCGTGGACGGTTGCGCGGAAGGATCTGGATGGCCGCGGACTTCGATGCTCCGCTCGAAGACTTCCAGGAGTACACGCCTTGAGGCTGCTCCTGGACACTCACGCGCTGCTCTGGTTTCACGACGGAAACGCGAACCTCGGCGCCGCGGCCGCCGACGCGATCGAGGATCCGGAGAACGATTGCTACGTGAGCTGTGGAAGCATCTGGGAAATGGCGATCAAGAGTTCCCTGGACAAGCTCCGGCTGCCGGCCGTCTTGCCGCGCTTCGTCCGCGAGTATGTCGTGGACGCGGGATTCGGTCTGCTCGGAATCGAGTTGGAGCACTTGTCCGCGGTTGCGACGCTGCCCCATCACCACGGCGATCCTTTCGACCGCATGTTGGTGGCGCAGGCGTTGACGGAAGGATGGCCGCTCGTCAGCAACGAATCGAGGCTCGAACGGTATGGAATCTCACGCGTCTGGTAGCGGCGGGGAGAGCCCGGCCGCGGCCGCGGAACGCCTCGAAGAGCAACGGATCCGGAGGCTGGGGCCGCTGGCCTCGGTGGAGTTGACGACCGGCGCCCGACTGGCGCCGATGCCGGCGAAACCGACGCTGGTCGACTTCTTCGAGCGGCGCTTCGGCGCCGTCGCCAACCATTGCCTTCAGAGCGCCGAACGCGCACGCGTGAACGGCGCCAAGGAGGAAACGGTCTTCGCCTGCCTGATCCACGATACCGGGATGACGCTCCGGAGGCCGGATCACGGCTTCTGGGCCGAAGCCCTGTACCGCCCCTACGTTTCCGAGCGCGTGGCGTTCGCCGTCCGGCATCACCAGTCGCTGCGCTTCTTTCCCGCGCCGGAATACGGCTACGAGTACCCGGAGATCTACGTCCAGTTGTTCGGGGCCGACTACGTCCCCGAACCCTACATACAGGCTGAATACGACCGCGCGCGGAACCATCCCTGGTACGAGGATGCGATGCAACTGGTCGTGAACGACGACTACAGCTTCGACCCGGACGCGCGTCCGAGCCTGGAGCCGTTCATCGACGTGATCGGGCGGCACTTCCAACAGCCGCCGGAGGGGCTGGGGTGGGACCCATCGCCCAGCAGCTTCATGTGGCGGACGCTGATGGACCCGAGCCGGCCGCTGTAGCCGGCCCGGCTACGCCCGTTTCCGGCGCTCGGCGTAGTCGGCGTGCATTTCGGCGTATGCCCCGTGGGCGGCCGCTTCGGCCTCGCCCACGTGAACCGGCAGCCCCATGTCGGACAGCACCGATCCCAGCGCGGCCAGGCACAACATCACGTTCTCGGGACGGCACGAGTAACCCATCAGTCCGAAACGCCAGATCTTACCCTTCAGGGGCCCGAGGCCGGCGCCGATCTCCAGGTTGAACTCCTCGAGCAGTTGCCTCCGGACGGCCGCTTCGTCCACGCCTTCCGGGCAGATCACGGCGTTCATCTGGGGGAGCTGGTGGCCTTCCGCCACGAGGAACTCCAGACCCATGGACTCCAGGCCGGCCTTCAGCGCGACGTGGTGGCGGCGATGGCGCGCCCAGCAGTCTTCCAGGCCCTCTTCCCGAATGAGCAACAGGGCTTCGTGGAGCGCGAACAGCGAATTGGTTGGGGCCGTGTGGTGGTACGTCCGCTGGCTGGCGCCCCAGTAGCCCAGCAGCAGGTTCATGTCCATGAACCAGCTGTGGATCTTGTCGGACCGGCGCCCGACGCGTTCCACGGCGCGCTCGGAGAACGAGACCGGAGACAGACCGGGCGTGCAGGACAGGCACTTCTGGCTGCCCGAATAGATCGCGTCCACGTCCCATCCATCGACGTGGACCGGGATGCCGCCCAGCGACGTTACCGCGTCGACGATGACCAGCGCGTCGTGATCGTGGGCAATCCCGGTCAACGTTCGGGCGTCGGATGCGCAGCCGGTCGACGTCTCGGCGTGGACGAAGGCCACGACCTTGGCGTCCGGGTGCTTCCGGAGCGCGTCCTCGACCTTCTGGGGTTCGACGGGGCTGCCCCACGCCTCTTCCACCACGATCGGCTCGCCGCCCATGCGTTGGACGTTCTCGACCATCCTCCCGCCGAAGACCCCGTTGCGGCAGACGACGACCTTGTCACCCGGCGCCACCAGGTTGACGAAGCAGTATTCCATGCCGACCGATCCCGGGCCGGACAGCGGAAACGTCAGCGGGTTGCGGGTCTGATAGACGTAGCCCAGGAGCGATTTCAACTCTTCCATCATCTCGACGAAAACGGGGTCGAGATACCCGATCGCGGGCTGGCTCATGGTGGTGAGGACGCGCGGATGGATCTCGGTGGGACCGGGCCCCATCAGCGTGCGTTGCGGCGGATGGAAGGACTGGATACGCTTGTCGGGCGCGTACTCGTTCATCAGACGGCTCCCTGCGGGATGATCAAACTGGCCAGCATAGAGTGTCGCCGCCTCGTTGGCAAGGGCGCCCCGGCCGGGGCATGTACAGTTACCTCGCAGGCTGCTAGAGTGTTCGTCACGTTTCCGCGATGATGTCGAAGCGATCGGATACTGTCGAACGGGAGTGGGGGATGCCTGGGATGCGAAGGAATCGGATCTGGGACCGGACGCGGTGGTTGGGCGTCCTCGCGGCGGTGTGCGCCGCGGGCTGCGGCGGCGGGGAGCGCGACACGGCCATGGTCGACGTCGACGGGACGGCGGTCCCCGCCAGGCTCCAGATCGCGACCGCCAGCGTCGGCGGCAGCTACTTCCCCGTGGGGGCCGCCATCGCCGAGGTCATCACCGACAACATCCCCGGCGTCGCCGCAACCCCCGAGGTCAGCAGCGGATCCAATCAGAACATCCGGCTGCTGGATGCGGGCGAAATTCACCTCGGGATGGCCAACGCGGCGATCACCTCGTCGGCCGTGGTCGGCGGCGGCGAGTTCGAGAAGGCGTTTCCGGTCGCGGCGGTGATCTCGCTGCAGAGTTCCGTCGCCGTGATCGTCGCGCTCGAGGACAGCGGCATCACGGCCGTGGCGGACTTGGCCGGCCGGCGGGTGACGACCGGGCCGGCCGGCGGCGGCTGGGAGTACTTCGTCGAGCCGATCATCGGGGGCCACGGCGTGGCGTGGGACGAATTCCAGCAGATCTACGAGAGCCAGGCCAACGCGATGGAGCTGTTGAAGGACGGCACGGTCGACGCCGTCTTCGTGGGCGGCACCGTGCCCCATGCCACGATCGTGTCGGCGACGGCGACGCACGCGCTGGAGTTCCTGCCGTACGAAGCCGACGCACTGGCGCGGATCCGAGCCGAACATCCGTTCATCGTGCCGGTCACGATCCCGGCCGGAACCTTCGACGGGCAGGAGGACGACCTCCCGTCGGCAGACTCGGGAACGGCGCAACTGCTGGTTCGCGCCGACGCCGACCCGGACATGGTCTACCTGATCACCAAGACGATCTACGAGAATCGGGACGTCCTCGCCCAGGCCCATCCGGCCGGCCGCGAGATCACGCCCGAACGCGCCGCGATGGACATCGGCATCCCCTACCACGAAGGCAGCCTGCGGTATTTCAGGGAAATCGGGATCCTGCCGGACTCGCTGGCGAACTGAGGGCCATTTCCGACCGACGGTGGCTACGGACGATCACGGCGAAGGGCCCGCCCCAACCACTCGCGCCGCGTCGGAAGAGGGCGCCGTCGGGAGTTGGCTCGTCCCGGCCATCGCCTTCGCGTTCGCTCTCTTCGCGATCCTGGAAGTCAACCTGCTGCGGCTCCAGCCGTTTCAACAGCGGGCCGTGTTCCTCGCGCTCCCGCTCGCACTGGCGTTCCTGATTCCAGGCCGTTCGGGGGTGGCGCGGACACCGGCGCGGAAGGTCGTCGACTACGTGCTGGCGATCCTGAGCCTGGCGTCGTGCGGCTACATCGTCGTGAACCTGGACGCCCTCATGCAGCGGATGGGAACCCCGACGACGATGGACTTGGTCGCCGGGACCGTCGGCGGCATCCTGGTGGTCGTGGCAACCCAGCGCCGGATCGGGTGGGCCCTCCCCGTGATCACGGCCGTGTTCGTCGCCTATGCGTACTGGGGCGGGCTGCTCCCCCTCGCGCTGGGCGGGCACAACGGCTACTCCTTCAGCCGCATCGTGACGCAGGCCTTCCTGACGATCGAGGGCGTCTTCGGCATTCCCCTCGCCGTCATGTTCACCTACGTCTTCCCGTTCGTGCTGTTCGGGCTGGTCCTGGAAGCGATCGGCGGTCTCGGATTCGCGATCGACCTGGCCGAGGCCCTGCTGGGCCGGTTTCGCGGCGGACCGTCGAAGGTGGCCGTCGTATCCAGCGCCGTATTCGGGATGGTCAACGGCAGCGCCGTGGCCAACGTCGTCACGGCCGGCGCGTTCACGATACCCATGATGAAGAAGAGCGGTGTCCAGCCGCACGTGGCGGGCGCCGTCGAGGCCGTCGCGTCGACTGGCGGCCAGTTGATGCCTCCCGTCATGGGCGCCGCCGCGTTCGTCATGGCGGAATACCTGGGCGTTCCCTACGTCCGGATCATCGTGGCGGCGCTGATTCCCGCGATTCTCTTCTACCTGGCCCTGTTCGCGACGATTCACTTCCACGCGGCGCGGCACGACATCGGCGGCATGGCGATGGAAGCCCGGGGGGCGCTCATCCTCGGCATCCTCCGGCGCAAGGAACTCTATCTGTTCACCGCGCCGGTGGCCGTCCTGATCGGTTGCCTCGCGTCCGGTTTCACACCGACGCGTTCGGCAACCTACGCCATTCTCGCCGGCTTCGGCGCCAGCCTGTTCGTCGGCGAGCGCCGGCTCGGGCCCCGGCGGCTCTTCCGCGTCCTGGAGCGGGCCGGCCGCGAGGCCGTTTCGCTGTGCGCGGCCGTCGCCTGCGTGGGCGTCGTCATCGGGTTGATCCTGATGACCGCGCTGGCCAGCCGCTTCGCGCCGATGATCGAGGGGCTGGCCGGCGACAACGTCTACGCGGCCCTGTTCCTGGTGATGCTCTCGTCCGTCATTCTAGGCATGGGACTGCCGACGATCGTCTGTTACGTCCTGCTCGCCAACCTGGCCGCCGGAGCACTGGTCGGGATGGGGATCCTGCCGCTGGCGGCGCACATGTTCATTCTGTACTTCGGGATGATGTCGATGGTCACGCCGCCGAGCGCGCTGGCGGCCTACGCCGGCGCGACGATCGCCGGATCCGACATCATGCGAACGGCGGCCACTGCCTGGATGTTCTCGTTATCCGGGTACATCCTGCCCTTCATGTTCGCGCTGAATCCGGTTCTGTTGATGCAGGGCCCGCGCGCCGAAATCGCACTGGCGGCGTTCACGGGCGGGATCGGCATGATCGCCCTGGGGGCCGCCATCGCCGGGTATATTCGGAGGAGGGCCGGGGCCGTCGAGCGGGCCGCCCTGTTCATGGCCGCCTGCCTGCTGATTCACTCGGGCCTCGGGACGGACCTGATCGGGCTCGCTGTCCTGGGCGGGGTCCTCCTTCGCCACTGGAAACCCGTCGGCCGCGTGGCCGATACGCGCTGAGGCGTCCACTTCGAGTCCACGAAAGGCCTGATCCGTGAAAATCGACATCTTCAACCACTTCTTTCCGCGAAGCTTTTTCGAGAAGTACATCCGGGTCGGCGAACGAGGCCGCGACATGGGCAAGCGCGTCCAGCACATCCCGACCATCGCCGATCTCGACGCGCGACTGCGGGCGCTGGATGAATTCGGCGACTACGTCCAGGTCCTGTCGATGCCGATGCCGCCGCTGGAAGTCCTGGGCGGCCCCGATCGAACCCCGGCTTTGGCCGCGGAAGCCAACGACGGACTGGCCGAGCTGGTGGAAACACAGGATCGGTTCATCGCGTTCGCCGCGGCGCTGCCCATGAACAACCCGGACGCGGCCGTCCGGGAGCTGGTCCGCGCCCTGGACGAGTTGGGGGCCAAGGGTGTGCAGCTCCATTCCAACGCCGCCGGCCGGCCCCTGGACGCGCCGGAGTTCCAGCCGATATTCGACGAGATCGCCAAACGCGACGCCGTGATTTGGCTCCACCCGTCGCGCGACGCGACGTTCGCGGACTACCAGACCGAGGAACGTTCGCTGTACGAGATCTGGTGGACGTTCGGCTGGCCTTATGAAACCAGCGTCGCGATGGCGCGCCTGGTCTTTTCCGGGCTGTTCGACCGTCTGCCCGGCATCTAGATCGTCACGCATCACATGGGCGCGATGATCCCCTATTTCACCGGCCGCGTCGGACACGGCTGGGATCAACTCGGCACACGGACATCGGACGAGGACTACTTCGCGCTGCTCGAGTCGATGCCCAGGCGGCCCATCGACTACTTCCACAATTTCTACGCGGACACGGCGCTGTTCGGCGCCCGCGCCGGCATGAAATGCGGCCTGGAGTTCTTCGGCGTCGATAACGTGGTGTTCGCCTCGGACATGCCGTTCGAACCCTCCCCGGGCCTGTACGCACGCGAAACCATCCAGGGACTCGAGTCCATGGATCTGTCGCCGGACGAGAAGGACCGCGTCTACCGCCGAAACGCGGAACGGCTACTGAAACTCTGACGCGCGAGAAACCGATGCCGAAGTCGTTCAATTACCCGTTGTCGATCATCGCCGAACCGGATCCCTATCCGCGCTACAAGTGGATGCGCGACGAGGATCCGGCCCACTACTCGGCGGACGAGGACGTGTGGGTCCTCACCCGCTACGGGGACGTGGCCGGCGCGTTCAAGGACTGGAGGACGTGGTCGTCCCGGCGGCGCGGCAACCTGCTTCACGACATGCCCGAGCGGATCGGCAAGACGCTCGGAACCACCGACCCTCCCGAGCACACGTTCGCGCGCGGACTCGTCGACAAGGCCTTCACGCCCCGGACGGTCGAGACGCTGCGTCCCCGAATCGCGGAGCTGTCGCGCGAGCTGGTCGCTCAGGCCGCCGCCCGCCAGCCCATGGAATTCGTCGCGGACATCTCGGCGCCGTTCAACGCCGCGATCCTGGGAACGATGTTCGGGGTTCCGGAGGCGGACTTCATTCACCTGCGGCACTGGCTGGACGACTTCTTCCTTCGCGAGGAAGCCCCCGAGGGCCAGGAGCCGCCCCAGGCGATCGCCATGCGCAAACTGCGCGAGTATGCCGACGCGCTGGCCGGCGAAAAGGCGGCCTCACCGGGGGATGACCTGCTCAGCGCGATGATCGGCGCCGAAGAGGGCGGCCGAACGCTCTCGCGCGAACAGATCGTCGTCACGACGATGACGTTCCTGACGGCCGGTTTCGAATCGACGAACAACCTGTTCACGAACATGGCCTACGCCCTGGCGCGCCATCCGGACGTGCTCGGCGCGCTTCGCTTGGCCCCGGAGCGCATTCCCGAGTTCGCCGAGGAAGACATGCGCTGGGACGCGCCCGCGCAGGGCTTCGTCCGGACGCCGACGCGGGACGTGGACCTCCACGGCAAGACGATTCCGGAAGGCGCGCAGGTGCTGCTGCATGTGGGAGCGGCCAACCGCGACGAACGCGCGTTCGAACAGCCCGACACGCTGATGCTCGGGCGGCCCAGGAAACGCCACCTCGCTTTCGGACTCGGCGTGCACTTCTGCGTCGGCGCCCCGCTGGGGCGGCTCATGGCGCAACAACTGTTCGAAGACCTGATCGGCGCCAGCCGCGAATGGGAGATCGACACCGGCCAAGCCGTCCGCGTCACGACGCCCAACTTCCGCGGCTTCTCCAGGCTTCCGCTCGGAATCTGAACGCCGGCCCGCGCGCCGAGACCGCGACAGTCAGATCTTCCTGATGCTGATGAGTTGCTCCAGGCCGACGAAATCGTTCGGGTTTCGCGTAAAAAGGGCCAGTCCGTTGGCAACCGCGGTGGCCGCAATGAGGAGATCGCCCAGGCGGGATCGGGTGGACCGGCCCGAGGCGCGCGCCGCGGCAAAGACGCGGCCGTAGGCGCGAGCGGCATTCGCATCGAAGGGCAGCGGCGCCCAGGTCTGCGCCGCCCACTGAAGCCGATCCTGGCGGCGTGCCCGTTCGTCACGGCTGCGCGTGGCGTGGGGGCCTGCCGCCAATTCCGCCAAGGTGACCGCGGCGATTGCCGTTTCGTCCGGCAGGAGATCGCCATCGATCACGTCGATGTCGATCAATACGGACGTGTCCAGCAGTCCCCGGTCCGGGACGGCCACCGGATCAGCCATCGACGGAGGGATCGGTCAAGGCCTCCAGGTCGCTACGGAACCGCGCGGCGTCAATGCGAGGCGCGCGGGACGCGGCATCGACGATGACCGCGCGAGAGACGAACCGCCCGGGCGGGATGGGACGCAACTCGGCAACCGGGTCCCCGTTCCGCGTCACGACGACCGACCGGCCCGCCTTGACCTCCCGGAGCACCGCCGCGGACGAATTGCGCAACTCGCGCTGGTTGATGGCGCCATCCATCGATGTGATCGTAGCACATTTGCTACCCTTGCCCCGATGTCAAAGTCGGTTGCGAGCCCGGCACGAAGCTGTCGGAGGATCAGTCCGACCGCCGAAATCCACCACAGCGACCGCGCCCGCTTCGCGCTGCGGTTCTGGCCCAGTTGGAAGGCGTCCCGCCTTCCCTCCCATCGCGTGTGCTCGCACGACTTCTTCCCGCGAAGCTCCTTCGAAAAGTACATCCGCCGCGATGTCGCGCATGGTCTTCTCGGGGTTGTTCGACCAGTCGCCCGGCATCCAGATCGTCACGCATCACATGGGGGCGGTGAGGAGCCGGCCCACTATTCGGCGGACGAGGACGTCTGGGTCCTCATGTGCTACGGGGATGTGGCCGGTGCGTTCAACGACTGGAGGACGTGGTCGTCCCGGCGGCGCGGCCACCTGCTGCACGGGCCGAGAACAACATGGGTCCCAGGAATCGTGTCCCAGGAATCGTTGACCGCCCTCAGCGGCTTGTATATAAAGCGCCTATGACACGGGTGACGGGCTTGCCATCGGCCATCGCCGCAGCGCTGCTGCTCAGCCCCGCCGCCTGGGCGGCGCATCATGGAGACGCCGGGCGCTACGAGAACACGCTGACAACGGTCACGGGAACGGTGCTCGAGGTGCAGCTCGTGAATCCCCACTCGGTTCTGATGCTCGAGGTCGGCGGCGACGACGGCGCCCCCGTCATCTGGCGCGGTGAGCTGGGGCCTCCGAGAATGCTGCGCGGCTGGTGCTGGGACGCCGCCCTGATCCGCACCGGCGACCGGATCACGATGCGAGGACGGCGCCTGAAGAACGGCCAGCCCTACATGACTCTTTCCGAGGAGGCGCGGGTCCTGGACGCCGAAGGGCGGGAGTTGTTCCGCGGCAACGAGCCCGGCCAGCCCGATGAACCGGGTCCATGCGCGGAGTGAGCAGGCCGGGAATTCTGGCGGCCGTGCTGGTCGCGGGCTGCACCGCGGGACCGGACGAACCGGACACCGCGGGGCCCGGATTTGCCTGGACCTCGAACCACGCCGTCCGAGCGCCGACGGCGGCCCCCGGGGAGCAGTCCGGTTACGCACTCGCCCTGAGCGGCGACGCTACGACGCTGGCCGTCGGCGCGCCGATGAACGCGAGCGCCTCCTCCGGCGTTCAGGCCGACGATTCCGATGCCGGCGAGGCGTCGTCGTTCGGTTCCGGCGCCGTTCGCGTGTACGCGTCCACGGACGCGGGCTGGTCACTGGAGAGTTTCATCCAGGCTTCCAACGCCGGCCTCAACGACCAGTTCGGATCCACGCTGGCCATCAGCGGCGATGGGAACACGCTTGCGGTTTCGGCCGTCTTCGAGGACGGCGGCGGCGCCGGGGTCAACCCCGACCGGGACGACGACGCCATCGCCCAGTCCGGCGCCGTGTACCTGTTCGAGCGCCGAGCGGGCGCGTGGTCGGAAACCGCCTACGTCAAGGCATCCAACGCGGGGGAGCCGGGCGACGGCGACACGTTCGGCTACGCGATCAGCCTGAGCGGCGACGGGAACACGCTGGCCGTCGGCGCGCCGAGCGAAGACAGCGCCGCGGCCGTCGTCGACGGGGACGCGGCGGACAACGCGTCCGAGGCTTCCGGCGCCGTCTACGTGTTCGAGCGCCAGGGCGGCGATTGGTCGCAGCAGGCCTACGTCAAGAGCTCCGGGAACGCGCCCGGCGCCCTGTTCGGCTATGCCGTCGCGCTCGATGCGGACGGGGACCGGCTCGCGGCCAGCGCCTACGACGAAGATGGAGGGCGGGGGGCCGTCTACCTGTTCGCGCGCAACGGCGGCGCGTGGTCCGAGGAAGCCCGGCTCCAGCCCTCGAACGTCGAGGCTCAGGACTCGATCGGCGTCTGGATCGATATCAGCGACGACGGGGAGCGGGTCGCCGCCGGCTCGCCGGACGAGGACAGCTTGCTGCGCGGCGTGGTCCCCGCCGGCGAAGCCGCGAACGACGAGGCGTCCAACACCTCGGCCGGGGCCGTCCACGTGTTCGCCATGGACGGCGGCGCGTGGACGCAGGAGGCCTTCATCAAGGCGTCCAACACGGGATTCGAGGACTGGTTCGGCTACCGCCTGGCCCTGGACGGAGAGGGCGCGACGCTGGCAATCGCGGCGCCCAACGAGGACAGCGCCGCGGCCGGGTTGGAGGTGAACGCCGAAGACGATTCGGCTCCCGAAGCCGGAGCGGTCTACGTGTATCGGCGGGACGGCCGCGAGTGGAGCCATGAAGCCTTCGTCAAGAGCCCGGACGGTGAGCAGTTCGACGAGTTCGGCAGCGCCGTCGCGCTCAGCAACGACGGCCGGATGCTGGTCGTCGGCGCGCGATTCGATGACGGCGCCGGCGAAGACGCGGTTGCCGACTCCGGCGCGGCCCACGTGTTCGAACGGGAGGCGAGACGATGAACGTTCTGACCCATATCTGGACCGGAAGGATCCTGGTGATCGCCGGTTTCCTCCTCGGCTACAACAGCCTGAGCGCGACGGTCACGCACATCGGCAACGACGCGTTCCTGTTGGTGGGCGGCACCCAGACCCACAGTTGGCACCACTTTCTGAGGGAGCTCGGCGGGGACTTCGGCGCCATGGCGGCCATCCTGGTGATCCTGTTCGCTCCGGCGGGCGCGAGAACGCGGGTGGCGTGGTGGGTGATGCTGATACTCATGATCGGGTTCTACGCGCCCTTCTGGGTCGGTACGCCGTTCATGCCCGAGTTGGGCGCGCCGAGCCGGTCCGCGGAAATCAATCACCTGATGATGGCGATCCCGGCGCTGATCGGGTGTTTTCTCTCCAGAAGACACTTCGCGTGATGGACACCGCGGGAATCGCAAGGAGGACAGCCATGAAACGCGCGATAGCGGTCTGGATCGCGCTCGGCATTTCGGCCGCTCCGTCCGTCGCGCAAGAGAACGGGCAACCGGCCACCGAAGTGCTGGGATCGCTCGACCTGGAGGGAAACCCCACATTCATGGGCGGGGTGACCAATGGAGGACCGAACGCCCACTCGGTCTGGTGACCGGGCGCTCCGGTGCTGGACAGCACCACTCGACGCCTCATCGTCCCGGGCCAGGGCAACGGCAACATCTCCATCTTCCAGCTCGACGAGAACGGCCTGCCGCTGAGACGGACGGCCGACCACGTCCTCGGGCACGAGTCGACCTACGGCCGCCGGACATCGTCGGGCGACGTGGCCATCGACACGCTACCGTTCAGCACCTCGCCGGCCATCGACGAGGTCTACCAGCGCCTGTTCGCGGTCGACCGCACGGTGAACGCGTGGGGGCCGGGCCTGCGCATCCTGGCCTTCGACATCCATCCCGACCGGATCGAGACCGGTTCGGAGGCCATCGCCGTGATCGGCGCGCCCGATTTCGAGTCCCGCGCGAACGGCATCGGACCCAACCGCTTCCAGTCCGCCGGCGTCATGATGGACAGTGCGAACCAGCGCCTTTTCGTCACCGACGGCGGCAACAACCGGATCCTGGTGTTCGACGTCCACCCGGACCGCCTGGAGAACGATCCGGACGCGTTCGCCGTGTTCGGTCAGCCGGACTTCGATTCGCGCGAGCCCGGCATCGGGGCCGACTCGCTGTCCAGACCCGGAAGCGTCGCGCTGGATCGCGCCAACCAGCGCCTGTTCGTCAGTGACGGCGGCAACAACCGGATCGTCGTCTTCGATGTTCACCCCGACCGGTTCGAAAGCAGTCCCGACGCCGTGGCCGTGCTGGGGCAGGCGGACTTCGACAGCCGCGATCCGCGCGCATCCGACACGCAGATCGGCCCGGGAAGCCTGTCCTATGACGGCGCGACCGGCCGGTTGATGCTCACCGACAGCGGCAACAACCGCATCCTGGTTTACGACGTCGCGCCGGATAGCATGACGAATTTCCCGGAACCGATCGGCATCATCGGCCAGCCGGACTACGATACCGTGACGGAAGACCGGCTGACGTTCTCGCCGGAACTGGCCCAATCCAAGACGTTCGGCCCGCGGATCACGGGCGGTTCGATCTCGGCCGACAACCAGTTGCTCTACGTGTCGGAGGGCTATTGGGCCGGCAACCGGGTCGGCATATTCGACATCTCCGGCGAAGGCGATTCGCTGTCGGGCGGCCGCATGGTCGACGTCGTCGGCCACATCGACGACGAAGGCGGGCCGTCGTTCACCGCCCGCGCGGCGAACGACCGGATCGACGACCGGAGCCACTATCCGCGGGCCGTCGCGCTGGATCCCGTCGACCACCGGCTCTTCACGATCGATCAATACAACCACCGCGTCATGGTGTGGCAGCTCGATCCCGGGAACCAGTTGCTCGACCGCGAGGCCATCGCCGTGATCGGCCAGCCCGGCTTCGGGAGCGACACGATTCCGGGCCCGACGTCACGGACCTTCCGGATCCCGGGCGCCGTGGCCTACGACCCGGCCCAGAAGCTGCTGTTCGTAGGCGACGGTTACTACAATCGGGTCCTGGTCTTCGACGCCGATCCCGAACGCCTCGAGACGTATCCGGAAGCGGTCGCCGTGCTGGGACAGCCGGACTTCACGTCCTCGGAACCCCTCATGACGCGGACGTCGCTGAACTTCGACGTCGCCGCCGGCCGCTACGGCATCACCTCGAGCAACCCCCGGGCCATGGGCATCGCCGTGGATTCGGCAGGACAGCGGCTATTCGTCTCCGACGGGCCGAACTACCGGGTGATGGTCTTCGACATCTCGCCGGGACAGTTGCGGAACGGCGCGCCCGCCATCGCCGTGCTCGGCAAGCCCGACTTCACGTCGGGACGATCCGTGCTGACCGACCGCGCCAACGGCGGCGCGGCGCCGTCCGGCGCGGCCTCGCGCAACGCGTTCTCGGCCATGGCCGGGGATCTCGTGTTCGACCCCAACCACCAGCGCCTGTTCGTCGCCGAGCCGCTGAGTCACCGGGTGCTCGTGTTCAACGCGGCGCCGGAACAACTGCGCACGGGCATGGACGCCATCGAGGTTCTGGGACAACCGGACTTCGCCTCCACCCGGGGCGTGCGCCTGGACACGGAGCCTGTCGACGAGGACGAAGGGCGGCGCGTGCTCCGCTGGCCGGACGGACTTGCCTACGACACCGCCAACGACCGCTTGATCCTGAGCGACAAGGGCAACGACCGGGTCCTGGTCTTCGAGGCCGCGCCCGGAGTAGTCGAAACGGGCATGGGGGCCAGCTTCGTCCTGGGCCAACCCGATTTCACGACCCGGGCGCCCGGTCAGGGACGCCAGGACCAGTTGGCCGACGTCCGGGGCATCGCGTTCGACAGCGAGCACCAGCGGCTCTATGCGACCGATTCGTTCTGGGCGCGGGTGATGGTCTTCGACTTCGCCCGTTCCGAACGCGACGTCCGGCTGGCGCCCAACGCGTCGCAGGTCTACTCGACGATCGATGCGAGCGTGGACCAGGACCGGGCGCCGCGGTTCGGGTATGCGCGGGTTTCGCTGCCCGTGGCCGCGGCCGCCACGTACAGCGTCACGCGCACGCTCCTGGACGAAGCCTCCACCCGCGAGAGCCGGATGCTGATCAGCGAGACCTCCGTCGAGTCCCAGCCACCGACCACCGAAGCCCATGTGGTCGCCCGGCACGCGGACGGGGTGCACGAGACCGTGTTCCTGATTCACAACCCAGCGCCTCGGGCCGCCGACGTTCGGTTCACGTTCCACGACCCGGACGGGGGGCCGATCGGCGTTTCGGACACATCGATCGGCGCCGGCGAGCAGAGGCGCATCGGCACGGGGGGCCTGCTCAATGGCGGCGCGGCGCTCGACGGCCTCGTCGAGATCCAGAGCACGGAACCCGTGACCGTCGCCGCGCTCGGGATGACGACCACGACCCGCGGCGAGCGGATCGTCTCGACGGCCCCGCGCGCCGCGGAGGCCGGCCCGACGCCGGCGATCGTTCCCAAGGTGATCGACGGTGGAGGCTACCGCACTCGAATCCACCTGTCGAATCCGACCGGCGAGTCCCTCTCGGGTACGATTCGATTCTTCGGGGATTCGCTCCCGGTGAACGGCCGGGAAGTACCGTACGCGATCCCGGCTCAAGGCACGTTCTCGTATGAGACGGAGGGCCAACCGGCGCTGGCGCGGAGCGGGTACGCGTCCGTCGAGTCGTCGGGACCCGTCGGCCCCCACACCGCCGCCACGATCGAGTTGTCGGACGGCGGCACGCTGATCTCCACGACGTCTGTGGATGCGTCCGGGCCGCTCCAACGCGCGTGGATCCCCGTGGATACGCGGCCGACGCCCATCCGTCACGGCCGGATCGACGCGCGCTTCACCGTCGTCAACGACAACCCGATCGGGGCGAGCCTGCGCTTCGTCCTGTACGGGCTGGACGGCGCCGAAACCGGCCGGCGCGAAGAGATCGTCCGCGAACGGAGTCAACAGGAGTTTTCGCTCGTGCAACTGTTCGACGTGGGACGGTACAAGGGAACGCTGTACGTGTTCAGCGACGTACCAATATCGATTCACGCGGAGCGGGAAACCGTGAACCTGCGAGCGGAGCCGATCGCGGCGCGGATGCCCGTGTTCGAACCGGGAGAGGCGGCCGAATCGACGCTGGAGCTGACCGACGGCGACGGCGCCACGACCGAGTTCGTCATGGTCAATACGGGCGACGCCGACGTGTCGGGCGTCGTGACGACACTGGATGCTTCGGGCGAGCCTTTGAGCCTGCCCCTGCGTTAGCGCGGAACGACCTCGAGGTCGACGTCGACCTCCGAGCGGCACAGGGCGTGCAGGAAGCAGGTCTGCTCGGACATCTCCAACGCCCGCCGCGCGAAGTCGTCGTCGTGCGCCGTGTCCAGGTGCACGTGGGTCTCGACGGGCTCGGCCGAAGCCGGGCGCCCGGGCATCCACGCCGAGAAGTGCGTGTCCTGGACCACGGCGTACGCCGCCAGCGGCTTCCGGACGATCTTGGCGTACCGGCCGAACTGCGTCAGGAAGCAGAAAGCCAGGCCCGCCGACGCGTAGCTCATCGCATCCGGGGCGCGGCCGCGGCCCCCCGCCGCCTCCGGCTCCTCCGAGCGCATGTAGAAGATCGAGCCGTGCGGGTTGAACAGTTGCTGCTCGATCACCTTGACGCCGTCCGGATCGATCGTGCAGATGCCGCGGACGTGGAGCCGGCGGCTCTGCTCCGCCGCGTAACTCGAACCGGCGCTGCTGGTGATCTCGTCCGTCACCGGCGACAACCCGCCGCGCCGCATGAGATGCGACGAACCGCTTTCGGCGCCGGGAGCGGCCGCGTCGAACAGCGAGCCGCTCGCCGCGACGGGCTCGCCGTCAACGCGTCCCACCTCGCCCGGCTGGATCACGCGTCCGTTGTGGGTCAACGTGAAGCGGCTCTTCAGGACGGCCGACATCAGCCCGTGTACCGGCGCCTGCACGACGGCGTCGCGCATCACGGTCTCCGCCTGCTCCCGGCTGGTCGAGGGATCGATCTCGGCGACAAGACGCACGGGCAGCGCGCCGCCCGTCATCGTGCCCTTCAGGGCCGAACCCGTCATGGTGTAATAGTTGTCCTGAACGAGACGCAAGCCCGGCAGCGCGATACCGCGGCGGCGCGCCAGCATCAGCCCCGTCTCCATGAACGCGGCCACCATTCCGGTCGTCATGTGCCCGAGCGGACAGGGAGCGGCGTCATGGCCGTCCAGGTAGGCGCCTTCGTCACTGGAGACGCGCCACGCCCGGCCGCCCGGGCCGGACACCAGCAGGGCCTCCTTCTGCATCGCCGACAACGAACGGGCGTACGCGCGAACGGCAATTCCCCGCCGATCCTCGGGGGCTTCGAGTCCGTCGGGCCGTGTTTCAAAGAAGAGCGGCTTCCCCATGTTCTCGAGAACGTTCATGCCGGCCTCTATAGCAGTCCACGGCTAAAATGTACATCGCCGCGCCGGCGGGCGGACGCGACGCCGGCAGCAACCGAATGGAGCTTGAATGCCGTCACGCCCCGACACGAACGCGAAGAAGAAACGCCGGACTATGGCCGAACGCGCCGACCGCCACGCGTTGTACGAGGAAGCCGTGCAATGCGCCGAAGCGGAGATCGACTTCGTCGACGACACGTACCGCGCGTTGCGCGGCCGCCGCGCGCGGCTACTGCGCGAGGACTTCTGCGGCACGGCGAACACGTCGTGCGAATGGGTCCGCCGCCGGAAGACGAATCGCGCGATCGGCGTCGACATCGATGCCGACGTCCAGGAATGGGGGCGCCGGCGCCATGTCGACAAGCTGAACGCCGGCGCGCGCCGACGCGTCCAACTTCTCAATGCCAACGTCATGGACGTGAGTTGCGAACCGGTCGACATCGTTCTCGCCATGAACTTCAGCTACTGGATGTTCAAGCGCCGAGTCCGGCTGCTCGAGTATTTCCGCCGCGTGCACGAGGGCCTGGCCCCGGGCGGGCTGCTGATGCTCGATGCGTACGGCGGCTCCGACGCCCATCGAGAACTGAAAGAGCGGAAGAAGAAAGACGGCTTCACCTACGTCTGGGAGCAGGAAACCTACGATCCGATCACCGGCGATCTCTTCTGCCACATCCATTTCCGGTTTCCGGACGGATCCCGTATCAAGAAAGCCTTCACCTACGACTTCCGCCTGTGGTCCCTGCCGGAAATCCGCGAAGTCCTGCTGGACGCGGGATTCGAGCGGGCCACGGTCTACTGGGAAGGAACCGACGAGAAGAGCGACGAGGGCAATGGCGTGTTCACGGCGTCGGAGCGGGGCGAAGCCGACGACGCGTTCGTCGTCTATATCGTAGCGGAAAGATAACCCGCTCGCGCCGAGATCGCCTGGACGTCGAAACGCCAGCCCACGGCCGGCGGGGCGCCCGGATAGGGTATGATGCGCTCACCAAGCCATTCGCCGCAGCGCGCAGAAGCAAGGCGTCCATGCGTCAGGGACTCCAGGCGATCTCGGACTGAACGGGTGTTCCATCCTACGAACGCCGGCGCGCGAACCGGAGGGGAACCATGAACGAACAACCGTCGGACTCGGGACACACCGATGGCGCGATCCAGCGCCCGATGTCGCGCCGCGCATGGATCGGCGCCGCCGGCGCGGCTTCGGGAGGCGCGCTGGTTTCGGCCTGCGCGCCCGGTGCCGAGGCGCCCGGGGAGGACGCCTCGGCGTCCATCGTCCCGCTTGGCAATCGCATCCTCCTGCGTGGAGGCTCGGTGCTGTCGATGGATCCCGACGTCGGCGACTTCGACGCCGCCGACGTCCTGATCAACGGCACGACCATCGAAGCGGTGGGACCCGGCCTCGACGCGTCGGCCGAAGTCCTGGACGCGTCGAACATGATCGTGATGCCGGGTTTCGTCGACACCCACCGGCACATGTGGCAGGGCGCCCTGCGGAACATCCTGCCCAACGGCCTGCTCAGCGACTACACGCGGGACATCACCGGAGCCGCACGCCGCGTGTTCCGCCCGGAAGACGCCCGTGTCGGGGACCTGGTGTCGGCGCTGGGCGCCATCAACGCGGGCGTGACGACCGTTCTGGACTGGTCCCACATCGGCAACAGCCCCGATCACACCGACGCCGCGATATCGGGCCTCCAGGAAGCCGGCATCCGCGCCGTCTATGCGTTCGGCTCGGGCGCGGGGGGCGCGGCCAACACATATCCGGACGACATCCGCAGGCTCCGCGCCGAGTGGTTCGCCTCCGAGGACCAGCTCCTGACGCTCGCCCTGGCGGGGGGGCTCAACGCCGGCGCATGGGCCCTGGCGCGCGAGGTGGGCGCTCCGATCAGCGTCCATGTCAACGGAGCGGGCGCGCTGCTGTCGATGGCCGGCGTGATGGGGCCCGACGTCACCTACATCCACTGCGTCAACCTGACCGAGGAGGAGTGGCGGCTGGTCGCCGACTCCGGCGGGCACGTGTCCATCGCCGCCCCGATCGAAATGAAGATGGGGCACGGCATCCCGCCCTTCCAGCAAGCGCTGGATCATGGCATCCGGCCGAGCCTGAGCGTCGACGTCGAAACCGAGATGCCGGGCGACATGTTCACGCAGATGCGGTCGGCTCTGACGCTGCAGCGCATGCAGGCCAACGCCCGCGCCGGGGACCCCGATCAGCCGGCGCTGATCACGGTGCGCGACGTCATCGAGTTCGGGACCATCGCCGGCGCGCGCGCCAACGCGCTCGAGGACCGGATCGGGACGCTGTCACCCGGCAAGGAAGCCGACGTGATCATGCTCCGGAAGGACATGATCAACGTACTGCCGGTGAACAACGCCTACGGCGCCGTCGTCCTGGGCATGGATACGAGCAACGTCGACACCGTGTTCATCCGCGGCGAGCTGAAGAAGCGCGGTGGCCAACTGGTCGGCGTCGACCTGGACCGGGTCGGCCAGATGGCCGCCGACTCCCGCGACTACATCGTCCGGAACGCCGGTTGGCCGGAAACCCTGCTGGGGGGCTACCTGCCCGGGCACTAGTCCAGTCGGAACGTGAAGCTGACGGTCGTGGCCACGGCCACCGGGACGTTGTTGAGTCGGCTGGGCTCGTAACGCCACTGACGGACCGCGTCCAGCGCAGCTATCGCCAGACCCGCATGATCGGTTGAAACGACCTTGAGGCCCGCGATGGCGCCATCCGCGCCGATCATTCCTTCCAGAACGACCGTGCCCTCCACGCCATCGGCACGCAACCGCGGTGGATACTCGGGTTGAACCACGTCGATGATCCTTCCGGAAGTGACCCCGGCGGTCACGCGGAGCCGCTCCGGCTCCGAGGTTTCGACGGGCCCTTCCGGGGGAAACCGATCCGATACGACTTCCATCGCGGTCGTGACGGCTCCGATAGAAAGAAGAACGTCCCGCAGCAGTTCCTGCCCTTCTTCGATCACGACCTCCTGGCGGTGATCCGCGAAACCCGGCAACCGCGCCACCAGTACGTATTCGCCCGGCGGCACGTCCGGTATCCGATACTCCCCGGCGCTGTCTGAGATGCCGAGGATCGGCGCGGCACCGCCTTCCAGCAGAATCCCGGCCCCGGGGACACGGGCGCCGGTCAACTCGAGGACCACGCCGGCAATGCTGGCCGACGGGTCTTCCTGGATCGGAACGGGCGCCGGCAGCCCCTCCGCTTCGACGACGAGCGCCGCAACGGTTGCACGAGGGCCCGCCTCGGTCGAAACAGGCAGTCCCACACTGACAGGACCCACGGTGGAACCGGCCGCATTCGACGACGGCGGTCCCGGGACCGCGGCCCGGATCCCGGCGACGGGCGGGACAAGACAAACGGCGACGCCCAGGACGAAGCCCAGGGCGGATTTCGTCACCGCACGATGACTGGTCTCTGGATCAAGCATGGCATGTATCCTCTTTTCGAGCGCCGATGCGCCGGCCATCGCCAGCGCGAGCGACGCGATCCTACCCGGTGACTGGAGACTTCGCGCCAAGTCCACAAGGTGTCCGGCGTACCGGGATGGGGCGATCCCAAGCGCGAGAACGGCATCGTCGGACGCTTGCTCGCTTTCCTGTCTCAAACGCCGGCAGGTCCACCACGCCAGTGGATTGAACCAATGAACCGAGCGGAGCAGCTCTGCCATCGTCTGGATGAACCAATCACCTCGGCGGACGTGGGCCATTTCGTGACCGAGGACGAGGCGCACCCGGTCTTCCTCCCATTCGCAGGCGCCCATCGGAACGACGATCCTGGGTCGGAGGACGCCCCAAGTGACCAGAATCGGCGGATGGCTGCTCTCGAGTAGCGTGACCGGACGCGTCAGACCGTAGCGACGGCCGGTTTCGTCTCGAACTCGTGCCCAGAGGCGATGGTCGAACCGCCTCGCCCGCCCGGCGATTCGCTTCAGGCGCAATCCTCCGACAACGAGAACACCCAGGTGGAAACCGAAGCCGAGCACCCAGACGGCAAGCAGGAACCGAGACGGATCGAGCCGAGTCGCCGCAGAACCCGATGTCTCGAGACTCGTCTCCAGCTCTGAGGCAAGTGCCGCTTCGTTGGACGTTCGGATCTCCGGCACGGCGCCCGGGAGCGGCGAATCCTCGGAGGCCGCTGCATTCGGAGGAGAAACAGTGGGCGGCGGCGAAGTCAAACCCCACTCCCAGGGGACCATTTCGGTCAACACGGGCAACAGAACCGCACACACGACGGCGGCGGCAAGAACGGCATGTCGCACGCTTGCGGAGCGCCGGGTGAGCAAGAGCCTGGCTCCCAGGGCCAGACTCAAGACGATCGAAACCTGAATCACATGGTCCAGAAGCGGCATTACCGCTCGCCTGCCTTGCGAGCCTTTTCCAGGACCGCGGCGATCCGATCGAACTCGTCGTCGGACAACTTGTTGGAGTCGCCGAGGAGCGCGCTGACCACCTTCTCGGTCGAGCCCTCGAAAAAAGTGTCTACGAGATGCCGCAGCGCCGACTTCCGAACCGCCCCTCGAGGGACAGTCGGAAAATAGGCGTACCGAAGCCCCTCCTCTTCATGTCGAACGTGTCCTTTCTCTTCCAGCACCCTCAATTGCGTTCGCACGGTGGAATCGCTGGTGCTGCCCGGCAACTGCTCCCGGACCTGACCGGCAGTTGCGCGGCCTTTCCGGTAGAGGATGTCCATGATCTGCCTTTCGCGGCCGGACAGGGTCGAACGCGCTCGTTTCGAAATGTTATTTTTATAACGCATGCGTGATAAAACTAACAGTTCGGACGGGTCGGGTCAAATCAAAATCGCCCGCCCGCATTTCGCAGGCTTCCGGAAAGCGATCCCGACGAAGTAAGCTACTCATTCAAGCATCCAATACTCGGGGAGAGAATCCGACCATGATCACGTCAACACGTCTGCCAACGTCCGGCCTCGTCCTCGCGGCCCTGATGCTCCTGTCGCCCGCGCAGTCTCACGCGGCGCCGCAGACCCGCTCGCAAGCCCCGGAGCTGAATCTCGACTACGAGCGCTTCACGCTGGACAACGGCCTGCGTGTGATCGTGCACGAGGACCGCAAGGCGCCGGTCGTCGCCGTCAGCATCTGGTACCACGTGGGATCCCGAAACGAGCCGGAAGGCCAGACCGGTTTCGCGCACCTGTTCGAGCACCTGATGTTCAACGGCACCGAGAACTACGACGGCGAGTGGTTCGAACCGCTTGAGCGCGTGGGCGCGACCAGTCTGAACGGGACGACGTGGCTGGACCGGACCAACTATTTCCAGACCGTGCCGACGCCGGCCGTCGACCTGGCCCTCTGGATGGAATCGGACCGCATGGGGCACCTGCTTGGGGCGGTGACCCAGGAGAAGCTGGACAACCAGCGCGGCGTCGTCCAGAACGAGAAGCGGCAGGGCGACAATCAGCCCTATGGCCGCGTCAACTACCAGCTCTACGAGGGTCTGTTTCCGCCGGGCCACCCCTACCGCCACTCGACCATCGGATCCATGGAAGACCTGGACGCCGCGACGCTCGAGGAGGTCCACCAGTGGTTCCAGGACTACTACGGACCCAACAACGCCGTGCTCGCGCTGGTCGGCGACATCGACGCCGCCACGGCCAGAGACAAGGTCGAGCGGTACTTCGGCGACATCCCCAGCGGCCCCGAAGTGGATGTGTTCGAAGCCTGGGCGCCGACTCGGTCTTCCAACACGCGCGAGGTCCAGTTCGACGAGGTCCCCGCCGTCCTGGCCAACCGGGCCTGGGTGGCGCCCGGACGGAACACGCGCGACCGGGCGCTGCTGGACCTGGCCGCGGACGTGCTGGGCGGCGGCCGGAACTCGCGCCTGTACCTGGACCTGGTCTACAACCAGCAGCGAGCGACGGACATCAACATCGGCGTAACGGCGTTCGAGCTCGCCAGCGTTTTCGACTTGTCCGTGTACCTGGCGCCGGGCGAGACCGCCGACGTCGCCGATGAAGCCATCGACCGCATACTGGCCCGATTCATGGAGTGGGGCCCGACGGCCGAGGAGCTCGAGCGCGTCGTCACCGGGATCAACGCTCGAACCGTGCGCCGCATGGAACAGGTCAACGGAAAGGCCTCGATCCTGGCCGAGGGCGAGCTGTACGCGGGTGATCCCCTGTTCATCGAGCAGTACCTGGACTGGGTGAACACGGCGACGCCTCGCGATGTCCGCGACGCGGCCCGGGCCTACCTGGGCGACGGTTGGCACCAGGTGGACGTCGTGCCGGCCAGCAGCTACGCGAACGCCCCGGAGGGGATCGACCGGTCCGGCGGCCTGCCGGAACTGCCCACCGAGCTCCCGACGCTCCGGTTCCCCGAGATCCAGACCACGACCCTGTCGAACGGCGTGGAAGTCGTCCTGGCCGAACGCCACGCGGTGCCGATCGTCGAGATGTCGATTCAGTTCGACGCCGGATACGCCGCCGATGCCGGCGGCAAGCTGGGTGCGGCGTCGTTCGCCATGTCGATGCTGGACCGCGGCACGACCCGCCGAAGCGCGCTGGAGATCGCGGCCGAGGAGGAGCGGCTTGGGGCCAACCTGTCGGCGGGCTCGAACCTGGACGCCTCGTCGGTGACGCTTTCGGCTCTTGTGGATCAACTCGAGCCGTCGATCGAGTTGTGGAGCGACCTGTTCCTGAACCCGGTGTTCGACGCGGAGGAGATGGAACGGCTGCGGGGACAGTGGATCGCCGGCATCGCCCAGGAGAAGGCGCAACCCGTGCAACTCGCGCTGCGGCTTCTTCCGCCGGCGATCTACGGCGACGGACATGCCTACGGCGTCCCGTTCACCGGGTCGGGGACCGAGGAGTCCATCGAGTCACTGACGCGCGACGATCTGGTCGCGTTCAGGGAAACCTGGCTGCGTCCCGACAACGCGACGATCTTCGTGGCCGGAGACACCACGGTCGACGAGATCACCCCGATGCTGGAACGCGTGCTGGATGGATGGGCCGCGCCCGGTACGCCCGCACCCGCAAAGAACGTCGCGGACGTCGCCCTGCCCGGATCGCCGCGGATGATCCTGATCGACATCCCGAACTCGCCGCAGTCCGTGATCCTGGCCGGGCACCTGGCGCCAGGGCTGGGGTCGGACCGCGACCTGGCGATCGAATCCATGAACGACGTGCTGGGAGGCTCGTTCACCTCGCGCGCCAACATGAACCTTCGCGAAGCGAAGGGTTGGTCCTACGGCGTGCAGACCCTGTTCCAGAACGCGGCCGGGCAGCGGCCGTTCCTGATCTACGCGCCGGTCCAGACCGACCGCACCGGAGACGCCGTTGCCGAGCTCATCGCCGAGGTCGACGCCATACAGGGCCCGCGGCCGATCACCGAGGACGAAATGGCGCGGACGATCGCGGGTGCGACACGCGGTCTTCCCGGACGGTTCCAGACGGCCCGGGCCGTGCTCAACAGCCTCATCGAATCCGAGCGGTACGGCCGGCCGCTGGATTACGCCGCCTCGTTGACCCCGAGGTACGAAGCGCTGGAGTTGCGCGACCTGCAGTCGGCCGCCGACGAGATCGTCCGGCCCGGCAGCCTCACATGGCTCATCGTCGGCGATCTCGGGCAGGTGCGCGGCCCGGTGGAATCGCTCGGCATCGCGCCGGTCGAAGTCTGGAACTTCGACGGGGAACCCGTCGAGTAGACGGCGCCCGGAGCGCCGTCGGGAGGAGCGGGATGCCGCGCATCCAATCCATTTTCGTCCTGGTCAGCGTGATGCTGGCGTCCGGGCCGGGAACCTCGGCCCAGGATGTCGACGCCCTGGAACGTCGGATCGTGTCGGAAGTGGAGACCGAGGCCGCATCCGCCGTCGAACTGCTCGAACAGGCGGTCAACATCAACAGCGGCACGATGAATTTCGAGGGAGTTCGCGCCGTGGGCCGGCTGTTCCGCGGCGAGTTCGACGCTCTCGGTTTCGAAACCGAGTGGATCGACGGCGCCGCGTTCGAACGCGCCGGCCACCTCATCGCGCGCCGCGACGGCGACGGACGACGCCTGCTCCTGATCGGACACCTCGACACGGTGTTCGAACTCGACAGCCCCTTCCAGACCTTCAGCCGGGACGGGGACCGCGCGACCGGACCCGGCGTGGTCGACATGAAGGGCGGCGGCGTGGTCATCGTCCACGCCCTGGGCGCCTTGGCCCGCGCGGGGATTCTCGAAGGCGCGGCCATCACCGTGATCATGACCGGCGACGAGGAACGCGCCGGGACGCCGTTGGAAGCGGCCCGCGCCGCGCTGCGCGAAGCCGCCGCCGAGGCCGACATCGTGCTGGCGTTCGAGAACGGGGACAGCAACCCGGCCACGGCGGTCGTGGCGCGGCGGGGCTCCACCGGTTGGACCCTGGAGGTCACCGGAACGCCCGCCCATTCCTCTCAGGTCTTCCAGCCCCACGTCGGCATGGGCGCCATCTACGAGGCCGCGCGCATCCTCGGCGCGTTTCGCGAGCGCCTGGCCGAGGAACCGCTCCTGACGTTCAACCCGGGGATGATCCTGGGCGGAACCGACGTGGAATACGACTCTTTCGACTCGGGCGGCACGGCGTTCGGAAAGAACAATGTGGTGGCCGAACACGCCCTGGTCACCGGCGATCTCCGAGCGATCTCGCTCCCGCAACTCGAGGCGGCGCGGCGCGTCATGTACGAAGTCGTCGCGGACAATCTTCCCGGAACGTCGGCGGCGATCACGTTCGGCGACGGCTATCCCCCGCTCGCCGCCACCGACGGCAACCGGGAACTGCTGACGGCTTTCGACCAGGTGAGCCGCGACCTCGGTTTCGGCCCGGTGACGGCCGTCGATCCGCGCAACGCCGGCGCGGCCGACGTGTCGTTCACGGCCGGCCTGGCCGATGCGGCGCTGGACGGACTCGGGCCCGGCGGCGGGGGCGGGCACACCGTCAACGAGTGGATCGACCTGCCGACTCTCGAAATGCAGACCCGACGCGCGGCGGTGCTGATCTATCGGCTGACGCGCCCGTAACGCGCGGACGCGTCCGCGCGGAACGCCTCATGACGGCTGTCCGCAACATCCTGTTCATCATGTGCGACCAGCTTCGTGCGGACTACCTGTCCTGCTACGGGGCGGCGGCGCCCGTCACGCCGAACATCGACCGCCTCGCGGCGCGCGGCATGCGCTTCGACCGGGCCTACGCCGCGGCGCCGGTCTGCGGGCCGTCGCGGATGTCGTTCTACACGGGCCGATACGCCTTCTCGCACGGCGCAACGTGGAATTTCGTTCCGTTGCCGGCGGGCGAACGCACGTTGGGAGACTACTTGCGGCCGGCCGGCGTGCGAACGGCCGTGGTCGGCAAGACCCATCACGAACCCGATCTGGACGGAATCCGTCGTCTCGGGCTCTCGCCTTCCGAGGGGGCGGGATCCCGGATCGCCGAAGGCGGCTTCGAACCCTACGCGCGCGACGACGGCATCCACCCGGATGGCGTACCGGTCCGGCACGCACCCTACAACGCGTACCTGAGGACGCGAGGTTACACCGGCGCGAATCCCTGGCACGCGTACGCGAACGCCGCCCTGGACGAAGACGGCGCGCTGGCCAGCGGCTGGCAGCTTCGCAACGCGCGCCGGCCGGCCCGTATCCCCGATGCGTTGTCGGAATCCGCCTGGAACGTGGACCGCGCCATCGAGTTCATCGACGCGCATGGCGACGCGCCCTGGTGCCTGCACGTCTCGTTCATCAAACCGCACTGGCCCTACATCGTTTCCGCTCCGTACCACGAGACTTTCGGCCCGGAGGACTGCCCCGCCCCCGTGCGCTCCGACACGGAGCGAGACAGCGCCAACCCCGTGTTCCGGGGGTTTCAGGATCATCCCGAGTGCCGGACGTTCTCCGAGGACACGGTCCGGTCCCACGTGATTCCCGCCTACATGGGACTCATCCGGCAGGTGGACGCCCACCTGGGTCGGTTGACGGCCCACCTGGACAAGACCGGTTGCGCCGAAAACACGATGATCGTCTTCACGTCCGACCACGGCGACTACCTCGGCGACCACTGGCAGGGCGAGAAGGAATTCATGTACGAACAGAGCGTCCGGATCCCGCTCATCGTGGTCGACCCGTCGCCCGGCGCCGTCCGCGGCGGCCGCAGCACGGCGCTCATCGAGGGCGTGGACCTCGTGCCCACGTTCCTGGACGCCCTGGACGAACCCGTACCGGACCATGTCGTCGAGGGCCGCTCCCTGCTTCCGCTGCTTCGCGGAGAAACCGCGTGGCCCCGCGAGGCGGCGTTCTCGGAGCTGGACTACGCCGTCTATCCGACGGCCCGGCGGCTGGGTCTCGGCGCCAGCGAGGCCCGCATGACCATGGTGCGGACCGATCGGTGGAAGCTCGTCCTCTTCGGGCGCGACTTCCCTCCCCAGTTGTTCGACCTGCACGACGATCCGGACGAACTGGTCGATCTCGGAACGGACGCCGGCCGGCGCTCGATTCGGGACGAGATGGGCGGACGCATGTTCGAGTGGATGCGGGAACGGCGCAACCGGATCGCGATGACCGACGCCGCCGTCCAGGGCTGGACGAGCCCGGCCGGCGCGGGAGGCGTGACGATCGGCGTGTGGTAGGCGGCGCGCGCCGGAACCGGAATGCGCAAGCGACGCCCCGATCGTCAGATCGAGAGTGCCGAAAAGAGGACTCGAACCTCCACGGGGTTGCCCCCACTAGATCCTGAATCTAGCGCGTCTGCCAATTCCGCCATTTCGGCCCTGGGACTTCCAATTTACGGCGCGGGACGGTTCCAAGTCAACCGGACGGGACGGCCGTCGACCCTTCCCCCGCGCCTTGCGGGACCGCGCACATATCCCCTGGGGGGCTGGAGCTAACACCCGAGACCCTGAGACACCTGGCAATAGCTGGTGAGCGGGACCGCGCACATCCGGTTCCAGTCCGACTTGTCGATGACGGTCTGGCGCATCAGCTCGATCATCTCGTCGAATCTGCGGAGTGCGTCGCAATCGACCCGTGCGGGGTCCGCGGCCTTTCGGTACCGTGGCCACGCGTGGTCGCGCCCGTGGCGCCAGAACTCGCTGTCGTACCTGGAGCCGCAGGAATAGTGCCAACCGACGAACAGGCCATAGCGGAGGGTGTTGTTGACGAGAAACCGATTGACCACCGGTGCGTCGCGCTCGAGATTCTCCGCCGGGCGGTTGAGGCGTATCTGGAGAACCATCCCGATTTGAAGCTGAGCGGACACGATCGCGGTGGCTTCGAGGGGTTCCATGAAGGCCGCGGCGTTGCCTATGCGGGCCACTGCGCCATCGTATATCCGGCGATGGACGAAATTCGGAAACGGAATGACCGAGCGTTGCTCGAATTCCGATACGCCATCGGTCTCGAGGAACGCGTCGAAGTCCGATTCGACTTCGGCCAGACCGGATACATCGCGGTTGAAGATGTACCCGTAGGATGTGTGAACCGTAAGCGGAAGGACGAATATCCAACCGTGCGGACGCGCAACGGCGCGGGTATAGGTATGTTGGAGAATGGGTCCGTTCGGATCTTCCGTGACGATGGCCGGACAGCGGCGGATGACGGCCGTGTTGGTGGGTATGAACGAGATCTCGATGTGCCGGTCGGGATGGAGCTCCCTCGGAAACCCGCGGGCATCGAAGACCAGGTCGTACCGTTCCGTCGTCCGGTTCTCGAATTCCACTTGGGCGCCGCCCTCCACCCGGGTGATGTCGAGCACTTTCGCGTCGATGTGGCGTGCGCGCGAGCTCTCGTGCAGCAGCTCGGTCATCGTGTCGGCGGACAGGTGGTAAGCGTAGGACACCTGTTGCGGCGTGAAGTAGTGGATGAAGTCTTGATTGCGCCGGCCCCATCCCTCGAACGCGACGCCGTACTTGCGAGTTCCGTTCAAGCGCTGCTGGACCGTCTCGTGGGGAAGATTCGTCAGCTGCCGCAATTCCTGAACGAGGCTCGGCCAACTGCCTTCGCCCACTCCGATGACCGGGATGCGCGAATCATAGATGTGGTGCAGCTCGTGGTCGCTGTCAGGATGAAGACGCGTAACGCTGGCGGCCGCCAGGGATCCCGCGGTTCCTCGCCCCACAACCGCGATCTTCCGCAACGACTTACTTCCTGGCTGTATCACTCCGCATGGCTTCCATAGGAGCCTGTGGTGAAACCCCTGCTGCATTTGACCGGTGATGCATCCCGTCCGGACTGCGTTGCTCGTCGGTCACATATCGGGAATATGCTCCCTTCTCGCGCCTTGCCGGACGGGCGCCTCACCGGTCTCGGTGCGACGCGGGGTTTCACCACAGGCTCCTGGCTGTCGGTCGTCGACCGCGTGTCGGAATTCTTGGATGTGCTGCGCGTGAAACACGCTACCACAACAGGGACATCATCGCCGATGGTCTCGGCCGGGAACGCCCCACGTCGACAGGCTCCGCGGGGCTCGCCGATCGAATGCGGCCCCGTTCTTTCCGTCACTTTCTTTGGGGCTTGACCTTGCCTTGGCGAGACTGCATATTGTCCCGTAAATCTATCGATCAAGCGCCACGAGATCCGCCTTGCCCGTGCTTGATCTCCACGAGGTGGCTTCGCGCGGTCGTGTTCAACAATCCATTCGATTCATTTCACGATACCGTTGTTGAGGCCAAGGAAGAGCGTGAGCGACTCGACCGGCTGCTGACTATTTCCACACCGCGAGAGCGTCTGCTTGTCGCCGTCATCGGCCTGTCGTTGCTGGCCCTGGCGGCCTGGCTGGTTTTCGGGAGCATCGCCCGCGGCGTGTCGGTGGAAGGCGTGCTGGTCGAGCCCGGCGAGAACCGGGTCGATGGCAACCGGTCCGTGCAGGCGCTGGTCTGGGTCGATAGCGACATCGCGCCGCAGATCGAGGCCGGCATGCCAGCGGTGATCGAGTTGACCGCCACAGATGGAGAAGCGGGTACGCTCGATGGAGTGGTCGCGGCCATGGCCGCCATACCCGTGTCCGACCGGCTCGCGCCGTTCGAGTCCGCGGCGCCGGCGTCCGTGCACCGCCTCGATATCACGCTCGACGAAGGCCCCGAACCCGCGGCCTTTGCCAGTGGGGAGTGCCGGATCTTCATCGAGCTCGGCACGCAGTCTCCGATCGCACTCTTCATCCTGAGGCGGTCATAGGATGCCGCCGCGCGCCTCAAGAGAGGCCGGCGACCGGGCCGCGTCGGAGGCGCCGAGACGGCGAATCACGACGCCGATCGTGTTGCAGATGCACGCATCGGAGTGTGGTGCGGCCTGCCTCGGCGCCGTACTGGCCTACTTCGGGCGCTGGGTGCCGCTGACCGAACTGCGCGAGAAGTGCGAGGTGAGCCGGGACGGCAGCAGCGCCGCGAGCATCTTGCGCGCGTCCCGACACTACGGGCTCGAATGCAGCGGACTCAGCGTCCGCGCCGAGCAACTGAAGAAGCTCGAGTTGCCTCTGATCCTGTTCTGGCAATTCAGCCATTTCGTCGTCCTCGAAGGGTTCGATGGCCGCAATTTCCACCTCAACGATCCATCGACGGGGCGGCGCACACTCTCCGCTGAAGAATTCGTCAAGGGGTACAGCGGAATCGCCCTCCGATTCCAGCGCGGCGCCGATTTCCAGCCCGGCGGCGAACCGCCCGGCCTGTTCAGGCAATTGGGCGCCTTGCTCGACGGGTCATGGAGCGTGCTGACCGGGGTCATCGCCTCCGGGTTCATGTTGACGTTGCTGTCACTGGTCGTTCCCGCGGCTCTCAGCGTTTTCGTGGACGACGTCCTGCAGAACCGGGGGCCATGGGCCGGATTGGTGGCGGCATTGCTCGCCGGCGGCGTCCTGGTCTACATCCTGTCCCTGTTGAAACACCGGTTCCTGAAGCGGCTGGCGATCCGGATCTCGGTGGCTGGCTTCAACAGGGGCTTGTCGCGGCTGCTGCGGTTGCCGGTCGAGTTCTTCCACCACAGGCTGGTCGGCGACTTGACCGATCGAGTCTCGTCGATCGACAGAATCGCGAAGAATCTCACGGAACAGTTTCTCGTGCTCGTGATCGACATGGCGATGAGCGCGGTCTTGCTCATCGCGATGTTGGCCTACGACGTCCTGCTCACGCTGATCGTGGTGTCGCTGGCCATCCTGCACGGAACGCTGGCCCACTTCCTGAACGGGCTGCGGGCTGTTCGAAGCCAGGCGATGCGGCGCGAACAGGGATTGCTGATCGGCGTCGGCATGCAGATGTTGAGTCATGCGGACAACCTGCGCATGACGGGATCGGACGACCGGTTCTTCTCGCGCTGGAGCGGACAGCAGGCGCGCGAACTGCACGCGCGCCAGCTCTATTCCGAACTGGGCGCCGTCAATACGGCGCTTCCGGGCCTGATTGCCGCACTTCGCGGCGCGGCGATCCTGGGCATCGGTGGGAATCTCGTCGTGACCGGAAACATGACCCTGGGAACGTTGGTCGGTTTCTATATCCTGGCCGAGATGTTCCTGGCGCCCGTCGGGCGATTCTTGGAGTTCGCCGACAAACGCCAGGCGCTTGAAACCGATCTGCAGCGACTGGACGACATCTCCAGGGCGGCCGAAGACCCCGTCTTCAACCGTCGAAGTCCGGCCTCGGCGTCCATTCCCACGTTCAACGGCCGGCTCCAACTCGCGGGCCAGCTCGAACTGCGAAACGTCACCTTCGGTTTCAACAAGAGCCGCCCCCCCTTGATCAAGGACTTCGACCTCGTGATCAAACCGGGACAGCGCGTGGCCGTGGTGGGCCCCAGCGGCTCCGGAAAGTCGACCCTGACGCGCCTGATCTCGGGCATCTACCAGCCCTGGTCCGGTGAAATCCTGTTCGACGGGCACCTGCGTGAAGAGATTCCCGAAGAAGTGCTGCGGCGGTCGGTTTCGATGGTGGATCAAGAAGTGGTGCTCTTTTCCGCGTCCCTGCGCGACAACATCACATTGTGGAACCCGGCCGTCCCGGACACGGCCATCATCGCCGCGACGCGGGATGCGTGCATCCACGACGAAATCCTGGTCAGGCCGCAGGGATACTCGACGCGAGTCGAGGAAGGCGGGGTGAATTTCAGCGGCGGTCAGCGTCAACGCCTGGAAATCGCCCGCGCACTAGTCGGCAATCCGACCGTGCTCGTACTGGACGAGGCGACCAGTTCCCTCGATGCCGCGACTGAGGAGTTCGTCGACGACGCATTGCGGCGCCGCGGCGTCACCTGCCTTATCGTGGCGCACCGGCTCTCAACCGTGCGGGATTGCGACGAGATCATCGTGCTCGAGGCGGGCGTCGAAGTGCAGCGCGGCACGCACGACGAGTTGATCGCGGACGAGGACGGTACGTATTTCAAGCTGGTGAAATCAGGCTGATGCAGAAAACCACGCCGGAGCACGTATCGTTGGCGGAGCTTGCCGCTCGTGCAGGTAAGACCGTGCCCTGCGCGGGCAACCTGCCGGTGGAACTCGACGATCCGGATAGTGTCTGGTTCATCGATCAGGGTGCCGTCAACCTGTTCCTGGTCGAATTCAAAGACGGTGTCGAGCAGGCGGCGCCGCAGCACTTGCTGCGCCGCGAATCGGGATGTCTGCTACCGGGGGTCGCACCGGACGAACAGTGCAACGACGAAGACACGACGCTCAGTCTGATTGCCAAGGGATTG
>JAJEDW010000152.1 GCA_022821265.1 Acidobacteriota bacterium | reverse complement strand
AGAACGACGACCGAGGACGGCAGCGCGCTGGCCTCTCCCACGCCCCCCTCTACGCCGGCGAACGGATCCGGGTAGGACGGATCGAGGATCTCGACGCGTATTTGCCGTGTGCCGTCGAATCGCGTCACTTCGTTGAGCAGGTTGAAGTCGAACTGCTGGTGGAAGACCCCCGTGCCGCCCCGGATCACCGTGTGCGTCCCGACCGAGTAGGCGAAGCCGAAACGTGGGTCGATGTTGTTGTAGTCGCTCAGGTGCTGCTGCCACTGGTAGCGCGCGCCGAAGCTGAGCGTCAGGTCCGGCCGCACCCGCCAGTCGCTCTGAGCGAAAACCGCCGAAGCGAGCTGATTGATCGCCAGCGTCGGATCGCCCGAGTTCCGGGTGTACGTGCTGGCGCTGGGGGTGATGTCAAGCGTCTGGCCGGGGTTCTCCGTTTCGTACTCGGCTTTCCGGACGAGCGCCTTCTGCTGCTCCAGGCGGCACTGGTCGGTCGTGAAACCGCCGAGGACGACGCCGCAGTAGTCGTACAGGCTCGGGAACGTGAAGGTCCCGTTGAAGTTCTGCCGGGACTCGGAACGGTTCATGCGATAGTTGCCGTCGTAGCCGACGCGCACCGAGACCGCGTTTCCCGTGTACATCAGAAGGTTGCCGAACGTGAAGTTGCGCACGTTGAACCGCGTGTCCTGCGTGTTGCCGCCGCCGCGGAACGCGCCACGCACGTTGATGTTGGGCGTGTTGGGGGTCAGGGGCGATTGCCGGTTCCGGAACCGCGTCAGGTTGAACGTCACCTCGTGGTTGACCCGGCTGGAGAGGACGGCCGTCTCGCGGATCTGGATGTTCCAGTTCCGGCGCTCGTTCGTGCTGCCCTGTTCGGGGAGGTTCAGGTTGCCGACGTTGTTCAACAGGTTCGATTGGCGCCCCTTGCTGAACGTGAAGTTGAGAACATGGTTCTGGGCAAGCTGCGCCGTGCCCCCCAAACGGTAGTTGCGGCTGGAACCCGGCCGCGTGACGGCGTCGTTGACGACGCCGTCGGCGGTCGTCGCGAAGATGTTGGCGGCTTCCTCTTCCTCGTTGCGCTGGATACCGAAGGTCAACGTCAGGCGGTTGTCGATGACCGGTCCGCTGACGTTGGCGTTGACGTTGCGCCGCTGGTAGAACGGCCGCGAACGCGCGAACGCGTTGCGGGCGTCGAGCGCCTCGTCCGCGAAGTTGAACGTCGCGTCGCCGTTCAGGCGCCCGGTGCCGCCGCGGGTGATGATCTGCGTCTGCCCGCGTCCCTGGTTCTGCTCCTCCGCCGTGAAGGCGTTCTCGTTGATGCGGATCTCCAGGATCTCGTCGCGGTTGGGCATGCGGCCGCTGTTGCCGAACCCGTTGATGTCGAGGCCGCCGCCACCGCCGCCGCGTCCGCCGCCGCCGCCGCGGAACCCGCCGCCGCCGCGGTTCCCCTGCCAGCCGCTGTTGCCGCCGCCTCCGCCGAAACCGAAGTCTCCACCGCCGGCCGGGCTGCGGAGGTCGTTCAGGTACTCCCGCAGTTCGTCCGGATCTTCAGGCAGGTCGCTGTTCAGCGCCGCCACGTCCGCAGCGGTCATCGATCCGACCAGCGCGGTCCGCTGCACAGGGTTCAGGAATTTCAGGGCGGCCAGGAGCAATTGCTCCTCGAGTTGGGCGATGCGGGCCTCGACGGCCGCGCCGTCGCTCCCGCCCGACTCGAGCACTTCGTCGCGAACGCGCACGTGGTCGTCGTACACGTCGTGGATCTGCGTCTCCTGGTCGAAGGTGAGGGCCGGCACGTTCGCCGCCTCGAACGTGGCGCGCAGCCAGTTGACGCCCTCGGCCAGCAGCATCCGTTCGGTCTCGTCCCGCTCGAGCACGCCGGCGACGGGACCGGCGTCGCCACGCTGCGCAGCGGCCGACGTAACAGCTAACCCCGGAAGAATCAATAGAATGGCTATTCTGCGAAGACGCATCTCACATTTCCCCCGCCTGAAGAAGCTCGGGTGTGCCCGGCCCGTTAGGCAGAACACCTCCCCGCATCTAATACGTCCGGCGTTCCGGGCAGGTTACAGACCTCAAGCGCGTGCAAGTGGATCGGCACCCCGCGGTCAGAAGTCGAATCGGACCGACATCAGCGCCCTGCGGCCGCTGCGCGCGGCCGTCGGCATTCCGAAGAATTGCGTGGCGGACAGAACGCCGCCGACGGACTCGACGTTGGTCGAGTTCAGGAGGTTCTCGATCGTCGCCGTCACGGTCATCCGCAGCCCCGTCCGCTGGCCGTAATACCCCCCGGTCCCGACCGGTCCCGCACCGGTCGCCGTCAATTCCACCTGATCGGAACGCAGAACGATCGCCTTGGACAACTGCATGTTCATTTCGAAGTAGCTGGGCCCGGTCTCCGAGTTTCGCGGAACGCCGGGCGGGCGGTCGTTCGTCGACGTGTCCTGGTTGTCGTCGGTGCCGGTCTGCAGCGTGTAGGGATTCCCGCTGGACCAGTTGAAGATGTTGTTGACGTTGACGTTCCAGGGCATCCGGACGTTAACGGCGGTGTTGAGCCGGTGCCGCGCGCCGGAACGGCCCCATTCCGAGTCCAGATCGTAGTTGTCGGCGGGCAGTGCGGTGTCGTTGCCGTCGGGAATGTCGTCGAACGCCGAGTTGAACGTGTAGTTGCCGTTGAGGTTCAGGAAGCTCATCCGTTGCCGGAAGCCGAGGCGGACGGTCTGGTTCGTCGACGAACCGGTCGATTCCAACCGGTTCACGTTGCCACGCGTCGGGTCCGGCCGTCGACAGGTCGCCGCGTCCTGGCCGGGGCGGCACGCCTGGGGCACGGTGGATGTCATGTCGAAGGGCGCGTTGACGTTCCGGCTGCGCAGCAGGTGGAGGCCGCGAACATACCCGTACGAGCCGGTGAACACGAAGCCGTTGTCGAGGGTCGTCTCGACGGACACTTCGGAGTTCCACGTGTACGGCGCCGCCATGTCCTCGGCCCCGACGCGGATCTCGAAGTCACCCGGCCGCGCGGTTACGCCCCCGGCGAACGGATCGGGGTACGAGGGATTCGGGATGACGATGCTCTGCTGAGTAACGCCGTCAAAGCGCACCAGGTTGTTCAGGGCGAATATCACGAAGCGCTGGTGGAACACCCCGCTGCCGCCGCGCAGGACCGTATTCGATCCGAGCGAGTAGGCAAACCCGAACCGCGGATCCAGGTTGTTGTAGTCGTTCAGGTTCTGTTGCCACTCGTAGCGGGCCCCGAAATAGAGCGTCAAATCGGGCCGCACCCGCCAGTCGCTCTGAAGAAACGCGGCCGAGGCGAGCTGCGTGACTTCGCTGCTCGGATTTCCCGAGTTGCGCGTGTAGACGATGGGCCGCCCCGCGATGAAGTCGTCGAGACTGGCGAAAACGAAGGTCCCGTTGAAGTTCTGGCGGGAATCCGAGCGGATCCGCTCGTAGGTGCCGTCGTAACCCATGCGCAACGCCACGGCCCGACCGGTGTACATCAGCAGGTTTCCGAAGGCGAACTGCCGTCGCTGAAATTCCGCGTGCTCGGTGCCGCCGCCGCCCTCGAACGTGCCCTGGACGGTAATATGGACGTCCGAGGACACGGGCTTTCGCCTCTCGGTGAACCCGTTGACCTGAAACCGGGCCTCGTGACTGAGTTGCGTGGAGAGAACCGCCGTTTCCTTGACCTGGAAGTTGAAGTTGTTGCGCCTGCGGTTGACGCCCTGTTCGGGAAGCCGGAATCCTCCGACGTTCTGGTTTTCGCCCCGTTGGCGTCCCCAGGTGTAGCTGAAGTTCAGGACCTGGTTCTCCGACAGCTGCGTCGTCGCGCGCGTCGTGTATTCCCGCATGGACTGCGGACGCACGACCGCGTCGTTGACCAACCCGGTCGGCAGGATCGCGCGGAGCGTGTCCCCGTCCTCGGATTCGTTCCGCCGAAGGCTGAACGTGGCCGTCATCCGGTTGCGGATCAGCGGACCGCTCACGTTGGCCACGAAGTCCCGTTGCTGGTACGGCGGACGGACGTTGGCCAGCGGGTGCCGGGCGTCCAGGGCCTCGTCCCTGAAATTGAACGTCGCGTCGCCGTTGAACCTTCCGACCCCGCCGCGGGTGATGATCTCGGTCCGTCCCCGGGTCTGCTGGCTCTGTTCGGAAGTGAAACCGTT
>JAJEDW010000175.1 GCA_022821265.1 Acidobacteriota bacterium | reverse complement strand
TCCCGTATCCGGCGCGCACGACCGTGTTCGACGCGGGGCTCCAGGCCAGCCCGACGCGGGGGCCCCAGTTGTTGACGTCCGGCGCGTACAGCCGGGCCGGCGACGTTTCCAGGGTTCCGTCGGTCCGGAACGCCGCGGTCTTCCCCGAGGACTCGGCGAAAGGCGCCTGGTACTCGTAGCGCAATCCCAGGCTCAACTGCAGGTTCGGACGCAGGCGGCGGTCGTGCTGGACGTAGGCGGACACCATCCCGGTGGAGAACTCGCGCGCCGTGTCGCCCTGGATCCGCAACGCGGTCGCCGGGATGCCCAGCAACAGGTTCGCCAGCGCGTTGCCCGAATAGGCGCCGTCATTGAACTGGAACTGGCCGCGGCTGAACAGGTCCATGAACGCGTCGAAGACGAAACGCCGGTAGCGTCCTCCGAAGACCGTCGTGGCGGACCCCCGGATCCACGACAGGGCGCTCGATGCGTCGACGGTCCGGTTGCGGCGGTCCTGTGGAACGTTGGTCGCGTGTCCGATGCCGGAAAAACCCGGCACGATGACGGCCGGCGTCGCCGACGCGTCCAGGACCTCCCGCGGCTGGTGGAGCCGGCCGATCGAGAGATCGACGCGATGGATGGCCGACGCGTTCAGCACGTGCGTGTTCGCGACGCGCACGCCGTGGGTCGTGAACGCGTCACGGACGCCGAATCCGGGCAGGTTGGTGATTCCGGTGACCAGGTTGAACGGATCCTCGGTCACATCGCGGCTGAATCGGTACTCGACGGAGGTCTCGTCCGATGCGGTCGTCCGGTGGTCGACGCGAACGCCGAACGCATCGGCGGCGGTATCGAGCGCCCCCGCGCTGAGGTAGTTGCCGATCGTCGTTCCGGGCGCGTTGGGGGCCGGATAGAGCGCCGCCAGCGCCCGGCCGGCCGGATGCAACCGATCCGGCGGGATCACGTTGTCGGGAAACGACAGTCCGGTTTCCGGGTCCAGCACCGGCTCGTCGATACCGGAGAAGTCGCCCCCGAGCATGGCCGGATCCGGGACCGTCGCGGCCCGCGCCAGAGACTGCCGGGCGCGCAGCCCCCAGTATCGGGCGAACACGAACGTGCGGCCGCTGAGGGGGCCGCCCGCGTCGGCGCCGAAGTAGTGGTACTTGAACGGCGGGATCGGCTCGTCGGGCCGGTCGAAGTAGTTTCGGGCGTTGTGCGCGTCGTTACGATGGAAATAGTAGACGTTGCCCATCGGGCGCGGACCGCCGGGCGGCAGCGAATCGTCCACGCCGGCGTAGGGGACGAAATCGGCCGAAAACTCGAACGATTCGACCAGGGCCGCCGCGCTCGGCGAGCTCGCGAACACGTTGCCCGACGCCGCGATCCACTGTTGCGACGACCCTTCCGCGATCCCCGAAATGTTGATGCCCCCGCGCGGCCCGAAAAGGCGATCGGACCGGGGCAGGTCTTCCCGGAGCGCCGGCGCGGACGGCCCCGCCATGACCGGATCGTCGAGCAGCAACTCGACGGTCTCCACGTCGTCGGAGTCGCCCTCCAGCAGCACGAGCTCGACGGCGTAGACCCCTCCGTCGGCCAGGACCGCGGTTGCGCTGCGAACCGCGCGGTATCCCGCGACGCGGACTTCGATCTGGAATCCGCCGGTCAGCGACGCGGTAAACCGGCCCGCCTCGTCGACCGGCGATTCCAGAACGCGCCCGTCATCGAGCAATAGCAGGACGCGAGCCTCCGGGAGCGGACGCCCCGTCTCGCTCGTGACGACGCCCGTCAACGTGGCCGGCTCGGCCTGTGCCGGCGCCGGCAGGAGCAGCATCGCGAGGACCCCGATCATGGCGCGTCCATCAGACGTTCTACAGGTGGATGGCTTTCACGCTGAGAATGTTGTCGATGTCTCGGATCCGATCGATGACCGCGTCGGTCACCGGCTCGTCGGTCAAGAGCAGTTCGATCGCCCTCCCTCCGACGTGGTCCCGGCCGACGTACATGCCGGCCACGTTGACGTGGGACTCTCCCAGCAGCGTCCCGACCCGGCCGATCACGCCCGGGGTGTCGTTGTTCGTCAGAAGGAGCATGCAACCGCCCAGAATCACTTCGATCTCGTATCCGTCCATGCTGACGATGCGCGCCTGCTTGTCGGTGAAGACCGTGCCCGAGACGCGATGGACGCCGCCGTCGGCCCCCAGCTCGATACCGATCAGGTTCGTGAAGTTCTCGCGAACCGGCACGCGGGTCTCCTCGATCCGGATGCCGCGCTCTTCCGCGACGTGGGCGACGTTGATCAGGTTGACGCCCTCCTTCAGGATCGGCTCCAGAATCCGGTACAGGATCGTGGACGTCAGGTAACCGAGGTTCATGTCGCAGACCTCGCCGGAATAGCGGATCGAAACCCGCTCGATCCGGCCTTCGACGACCTGTCCCGCGAACAACGCCAGACGGCTCGCCAGGTCCACGAAATGCCGGTAGCGCTCCAGCTGCCCCGCCTCGAGCTGGGGGAAGTTCAACGCGCCGCGAACGGCGTTCCGGACCAGAAAATCCGCGACCTGCTGGCAGATGTCCTCCGACACCTTGCGCTGCGCCTCGACGGTCGACGCCCCCAGGTGCGGCGTCGCGATGAAGTTGTCCAGTTCCAACAGAGGCGAATGCGTGTTCGGCTCCTCGGTGAACACGTCGAAGGCGGCCCCGGACACCTTGCCGGACTTCAGGGCGTCGTACAGGTCGGACTCGTGGACGATGCCGCCGCGCGCGCAGTTGATCACCCGGACGCCGTCCTTCATCCGCGCGATGCTCTCCGCGTTGACGAGATGCCGCGTCTTCTCGGTCAACGGTGTGTGCAGCGTCAGGAAGTCGGCCTCGGCGAAGACCTGGTCGAGCTCGACGATCTGAAGACCGCCCGACAGTTCGGCGCCTGGGCTGATGAAGGGATCGTAGGCGACGACGTTCATGCCGATCCCCTGTGCGACATGGGCCACGTGGCTTCCGATGCGTCCGAGCCCGATCACGCCGAGCGTCTTCCCCCCCAACTCGACGCCCTTGAACCGGTTCTTGTCCCACTCTCCGCCCTTGAGCAACCTGTAGGCCTGCGGGATGTTTCGCGACAGCGCGAACATCATGGCCACCGTGTGCTCGGCCGTCGTCATCGTGGACCCGCCCGGGGAGTTCATCACGATCACGCCCCGTTCGGTCGCCGCGCCGATGTCGACGTTGTCCACGCCGACCCCGGCGCGGCCGATGACTTTCAGCTTCGGGGAGGCCGCCAGCAACTCCCGGTCGACGCGGGTCGCGCTCCGGACGACGATGCCGTCCATGCGGGCCATGGTTTCCAGCAACTCGCCGCGCTCGAGCCGGGGACGCACGATCGGCTCGATCGCCGGGCCCCGCCTCAGCGCGTCCACGCCCGCCGGATCCACTCCGTCGACTATAAGAACTTTAAAATCAGACATTTGGAAACACCGTGCCCCGTCCGTGCCTGTCTCGGAGTATAGCACGGGCCCTGGATGGCCGAGCCCCTCGGCCGCCTGCTACACTGTGCCGAGCGGCCGCGCGCGGCGCGCCAAGAAACACATGTCCAGCCAGACGCACAAATGGGTCCGGGCGGCGGCGCTCGCGGACGTTCCAGCCGACGGACGCGCCCGCGGCGTCCGCCTCGAGGGACTCGACGTCGCCCTCATCCAGTGGAACCGGACGTTCTACGCGCTCGAGAACCAGTGCCCCCATCTCGGATTCCCATTGACCGAGGGCCAGCTCCACGAGGGCGTCCTCATCTGCGGATGGCACGGATGGCGGATTCGGCTCGACGACGGCGGCTGCCTGGGAAAGACCGCCGCCGCGCGGACCTATCCGTGTGAAGCGCGCGGGCCCGATCTGTGGGTCGAGGTGCCGGTCATCCCCTGATCCTGCCGGGGGGCCGTCACCCGAGGCGCCGCGGTTCGCCGCGTCCCGGGTTCAGATGTCGAGCGTCCGCCCG
>JAJEDW010000278.1 GCA_022821265.1 Acidobacteriota bacterium | reverse complement strand
ATCCCCGACTGGAACGACCTGGTCTACCGCGACCACTGGCGCGAGGCCATCGACCGCCTCCACGCGACGAACAACTTTCCCGAGTGGACCGGACGGTTGTGTCCCGCGCCCTGCGAGGGTTCCTGCGTTCTGGGTATCAACGCCGACGCGGTGACGATCAAGCAGATCGAGCTGACGATCATCGAGCACGCGTTCGATCGGGGCTGGATCCGGGCCCAGCCGCCGGAGCGGCGAACCGGGAAGTCGGTCGCCGTCGTCGGGTCCGGCCCGGCGGGCCTGGCCGCGGCCGATCTGTTGAACCGGGCCGGCCACGCGGTGACCCTCTTCGAGCGCGACGACCGGATCGGCGGCCTCCTCCGCTACGGCATTCCGGAATTCAAGATGGAGAAGAAGTTCCTGGACCGGCGGCTGGACATCATGGCGGCCGAGGGCGTGGAGTTCCGGACCGGCGCCCACGTCGGCGTCAACGTCGCGGTCGACGATCTCAGGGACGGGTTCGACGCGCTGCTGCTCGCCGGAGGCGCCACGGCGCCGCGTGACCTCCAGGTTCCCGGACGCGGGCTCGACGGCGTCCACTTCGCGATGGAATACCTGCCGATGCAGAACAGGCGGTGCGAAGGGGACGACGTTCCCGATGAGGGCTTCATCACGGCCGAGGACAAGCGCGTGGTGATCATCGGCGGCGGTGACACTGGCGCCGACTGCCTGGGCACGGCGCACCGGCAGGGGGCGGCCCGAATCCATCAGTTCGAGTTGCTCGACCGGCCGCCCGATGCGCGGGCCGAGGACAATCCCTGGCCGAACTGGCCCAACATCTTCCGGACCTCGTCGGCCCACGAAGAGGGCGGCGAGCGCCGGTACAACGTCTCCACGAAGAGCTTCACCGGGTCCCACGGCCGCGTCGAGAGGCTCCATGGCGTCCAGGTCGACGTGGGCCGGGATCCGGACGGACGTTTCCGGGTCGACGAGGTCCCTGGGACCGAGTTCGAGATGGGCGTGGACCTCGTGCTGCTGGCGATGGGTTTCCTCGGGCCCGAGAAGAAAGGCATGTTGTCCGAACTCGGGGTCGAGTTGAACGCGCGCGGCAACGTCGTCACCGACGACCACAAGATGACTTCCGTCCCCGGCGTCTTCGCGGCCGGCGACATGGCGCGCGGCCAGTCCCTGATCGTGTGGGCGATCCGCGAAGGCCGCGTGGCCGCCCGCGGCATCGACCTCCACCTGATGGGCGCCAGCGAGTTGCCCGAATAGCCCGCCGTCCGCTTCGTGCTACCTTGAAATCATGATCGTGATGAAGTTCGGCGGCACGTCCGTCCGGGACGCCGCCGCCATGGACCGCGCGTCGGAGATCGTCGCCGAGCGCATCGACCGGGCGCCGCTCGTGGTCGTCAGCGCGTTGGCGGGCGTCACCAGCGGCCTGCTGGAGATCGCTCGGCGCATCGCAACGGGCCAGTGGGAGAACGCGGTGTCCCTGTACGACGAGATCCGCCTCCGGCACCTCGGCATGGCGGACGGCCTCGAACCCGACCTGGACGAGCTCCGGGGCGTGCTTGAGCGCGCCGGCTCGGACGGGCGGATGACGCCGGCGGCGGAGGACCGGATCGCGTCGTTCGGAGAACGCCTTTCGTCCCGGATCTTCGCCTCGAAGCTGTCCGGACGGGTCCCGGCCGCGCATATCGACGCGCGCGGCTGCCTGATCACCGACGAACGCTTCACGCGCGCGGTCCCGAACGTCGGCGAGACCGCGCGCCGGCTGGAAGAGATCGTCCGTCCCCGCGTCGGTGAAGGCTCGGCCGTCGTCATGGCCGGCTACATCGGATCGACCCCGTCCGGAGAGACATCCACGCTCGGCCGGGGGGGGTCCGATTACTCGGCCACGCTCTTCGGGGCGTGTCTGGGCGCCGAAGAAGTCCAGATCTGGACCGACGTCGACGGCATGATGACCGCCGACCCCCGGGTCGTTCCCGAAGCGCGGACCATCCCCCGAATCTCGTTCGACGAGGCCGCCGAGTTGGCGTATTTCGGCGCCAAGGTGCTGCATCCGCTGACGCTGGTTCCCGCCGTGGAGAAGGGCATCCCGGTGCGAATTCTGAACGCCGCGCGGCCCGATGGCCACGGGACCGTGATCGCGCCCGGCGAGGGGGCCGGCGACAGCCCGGTCAAGTCCTTCGCATGCAAGCGCGGCATTACCGCCGTCACGGTCACCTCCTCGCGCATGCTGATGGCGCACGGGTTCCTGCGCGCGCTGTTCGAGGTGTTCGACACGCACGAGACGGCCGTCGACGTCGTCGCGACCTCGGAAGTCTCCGTCTCGTTGACGCTGGACGACGAGCGCCGGCTGGAGCCGATTCTCGAGGAGTTGGGAACGCTGGGAACCGTCACCATCGAACGCGGGTTGGCGCTGGTGTGCCTGGTGGGCGCCGATCTCAAGAACCGCCGCGGCATCGCCGCGAAGGTCTTCGGCTGCCTGGACGACGTGAACATCCGGATGATTTCCCAGGGCGCCTCGAACATCAACCTGACGTTCGTCGTCGGCGAGGACCACGCCGACGTCGTCGTCCGGCGACTGCACGACGCCTTCTTCGAGGGTCCGGAGCCGGACGACACGCTCCGACGTCCCGGGTGAGGAACCGTCATTGAAGAGTTTTGCGAGGCTCTGGATCGCGTTCCTGGCCATCGTCACGGTCGCGTTCTCGGTACTGGGATATTTCGGCCTGGAGTTGTACAGGGAAGCTCCGCCCATTCCCGCCCGCGTTCTGGCCGATGACGGCTCGCTCATTTTTTCGAGACAGGACATCCAGGAAGGCCAGCAGGTGTGGCAATCCATAGGCGGCCAGGAGTTGGGCACGATCTGGGGCCACGGCTCCTATGTTGCTCCGGATTGGAACGCGGACTGGATCCACAGGGAAGCGCTCTTCCTTCTCGACGCCTGGTCCATGGAAGACTACGGGACCGGCTACGAGGCCGTCGACGCGGAATCCAGGGCGGTGCTGGAGACCCGCCTGCGGGAGCACGTCCGGGCGAACACTTACGACGCGGCCAGCGAGACGATCGTCCTGTCGCCGGTTCGACGGGCCGCGATCGAGAACAATAGCCGCCACTACGCCGGCTTGTTTTCCGACGACCCCGAATTCGACGATCTGAGGGAAAGTTACGCGATCCGAAGGAACACGCTGTCCGATCCGGAGTCCATCAGAAAACTCAACGCGTTCTTCTTCTGGACTTCCTGGGCCTGCGTGACCGAAAGACCCGGCGCGGAGATCACCTACACGCACAACTGGCCCCCCGACAGGCTGGTCGGAAACGAGCCGACCGGCTCTCTGATCCTGTGGACCGGCTTCAGCATCGTCATGCTGTTGCTGGGGATCGGACTCATGGCCTTCTATCACGCGCGCCGCAGGGAAGACGCCGTGGACCAAGCCCACCTGCCGGAACGGGACCCGCTGTCGGGCGTCGATCCGACGCCCTCCATGCGGGCGACGCTCAAGTACTTCTGGGTCGTCGGCGTGTTGATCGTCGTGCAGGTGGCGTTGGGCGTCGTCACGGCCCACTACGGTGTCGAAGGCGACGGCCTGTACGGCATCCCTCTTGCCGAGGTGCTGCCTTACGTGGTGACCCGGACGTGGCACGTGCAGTTGGCGATCTTCTGGATCGCCACGTCCTGGCTGGCGACCGGCCTCTACGTGGCGCCCGCCGTGTCCGGGCATGAGCCGAGATTCCAGAGGTTGGGCGTGAACGTCCTGTTCGGCGCGCTTCTCACAGTCGTCGCCGGCTCCCTGGCCGGCCAACTGGCCGGCGTCATGCAGGGGCTGGACTTGAGCACGAATTTCTGGTTCGGGCATCAGGGCCTGGAGTACGTGGATCTCGGACGGTTCTGGCAGGCGCTGCTGTTTGCCGGTCTCGTTTTGTGGCTCGTCCTGATGACGCGGGCGTTGCTCCCGGCTCTCCGGCAATCGGGGCGCGCGGACAGGAACCTGTTGGCGCTGTTCTTCATCTCGGCGGCGGCCATCACCGTGTTCTACGGAGCGGGCCTGACGTGGGGGCGGTACACGCATCTGTCGGTGATCGAGTACTGGAGATGGTGGGTGGTCCACCTCTGGGTCGAGGGGTTTTTCGAAGTGTTCGCCACGGTGGTCATCGCGTACCTGTACGTCCGCATGCGGATTCTCGACGTCAACACCGCGACCGGAGCGACCCTGGCGTCCGCCGCGATCTTTCTGAGCGGGGGCATCATCGGGACGTTCCACCACCTGTACTTCACGGGAACGCCCACGGTCATCATGGCGCTGGGAGCGACATTCAGCGCTCTGGAGGTCGTTCCGCTCGTCTTCATGGGATTCGAGGCCATACACAACTATCGGGTCAGCACGGTGACCGTGTGGACCCGGAACTACAAGTGGCCGATCTATTTCTTCATTTCCGTGTCGTTCTGGAACCTGCTGGGGGCCGGCATCTTCGGATTCATGATCAATCCGCCGATCGCGCTGTACTACATGCAGGGCTTGAACACGACGTCCGTTCACGGACATACGGCGTTGTTCGGCGTCTACGGCATGTTGGGCATCGGCCTGGCGCTGTTCGTGATCAAGGGCCTGTCCGAGTCGCGGCCGTGGAGGGAGGGTCCGATCCGCTTCGCCTTCTGGTCGTTGAACGTCGGACTGTTGCTCATGGTGCTGCTCAGCGTGCTGCCCGTCGGTCTGGCTCAGACCGTGGCCAGCGTGAACGAGGGCATGTGGTATGCCCGGTCGGCGGAGTTCATGCAGCAGCCATACATCGAGACGCTGAAATGGATGCGTTTCGTGGGAGACACGATCTTCGCTCTCGGCGCCGCGGTTCTCACCTACTTCATTTTCGGCCTGCGAGGCGGTTGGTCCTACTCGGGACCCGAACGCGCATAGCCTCCTGCCGTCCGGAGCCGATCGAGCCGTCGCGCCGACGGCTGGCAGCCGGTCTGCGCCGCGAGTCTTCCTGTATACTCGTCGGCCATGTGGGGGCGTCAGAAGGAAGGCTCGGTGGTCTGTCCCCGCCGGTAATCCCCGACACGTCACCCGGCGTCGTCGACCCATGCCCGCGCCCTGGGGTTGCCGCAGCCTCACTTTGATTGGCGGCAGCGCCGGCAACGCCGAGTTCGCTTCCAACTTAACCCTCACGGTGCGGGAGCGTCGGCGGACTCGTGTCGTCTGCCTATTGAATCTTGGCTATCTGGTGATTCTGGAGTTGGTGCTCGACCACAAAGGGCGAGACGCCGAAATAATCCGCCAGATCATCGACATCGTCATGGCCCACTACAGATCGGTCGACCCGAGTCCGCAGCGCCGCCGCCGGGGCAAGAAACTCCGCCGCGAAAGCGCGAGTCATCTGTTGGCGGAACGACTGCGCTTTTGTCAGCAACGCCGATGAGTCTGGCGACGTCAGCATCTCGGCCAGACCGCGGCAGAAATGAAATCGTCGGTTACGAAGCGGTCCCTGGCCCACGGCGAAAAAAGGGAGTCCTTCAGTGTCCCGCGCCACGACGCCGTTCACGAGATCGGTGACGCCCATGTCGCGAGGCTCGGTCGCCGCCGCTACAAGCCCAGATTGTTCCCGGAGGGCTTCTCCGAGAGCCTCGACGGTGGGAATGGGTTCGCCATTCAACCCGAGATGTTGCCTGGCGTCGCGCGCCAGGGCGTATCCCGCACTCCACGGGCTGGAGTGTTGGTCCAGCGCAACGGGGCGGCCGCATGCGGCACGAAAGTACTCCAGCGGCAGGCAGGTTCCGTTAGCGGGTTTAAACGCTTCGGCCAGCGCGGTCGCCTCGGCATCCAGGCACGTTGCGTCGAGAACGGCGATGGCCTCCTCGAAGATCGCCTTATCCAGCAGTTTGTCGAGCCTAAGCACGGCCTCGCGTTCCGAATCCCTGACCGCGTAGGGATCCCAGCCCAGACCCGCCGCCGACTTGCAGAACATCGTCTCGTCCGGGTTCGCGGCCTGAATCGACTGCCATTCTTCTTGAAGGAACGTCCCCTCGATTCCGCATGCGTCGAGCCGCCGAGTGACGCGATCCACCAAGTCGGCGCAACTTGCGCGGAATTGCTCCGTCTCGACTCCGATCTGGCCCGTGGCGGTGTATTCGAGTTTCGCCCAATCGAGTGAGTCTGACGTCCAGGAAAGCATCGTTTGAGGTCCGGACGACACGGCCTCGATCCTCGGAAATGCATACCCGTCCCGGGCGGATGCCAGGACATGCCGGCGCCTGAATGCGTCGTCGTTCCTGACGGGATTCCCGACTTCGTGCAACAGAAACCACCAGTTCGACGCCAGCGACTCGGCGAGCGGGTAGAGAGGAAGATACACACGGTCGCGAACGGTCTGGGCCCTGCGGTCTACAACGCGCGTGATTACGAAGTCATCGATGCGAATGAGCAGGGACGCCCAGGTCGCGGCCAGCTCGGGAGATCGAATCCCGTCGGCCGGCGCCCACTCAGTCTCGAACGTGATCGGCATAGATCTCCTCGATTCCTTGTGGCCACTCGCTCTTGTGGAGGGGATATCCCTTGTACTCGCCGGCGGTCTGGTTCACCAGCCGCCCTTCGAACACTGTTTCCTCATGTTTGAACCATACGTAACGCGGAAAAGTTCCTTCCCACGGCGCGCCGGTCGCGCCCCGGCGAATCGCAGTGCGCAGCCACATGGCGATCTTCTGCCGGTCCGCCAATTTGCGCGGGCAGCAGGAGGCATCGGCCCGTAATCGCGGCACGCCGGCAAAGCTCGGCGCATCCTTGTGTTCTGGGCTCCCGACATAACGGGCCCGCC
>JAJEDW010000242.1 GCA_022821265.1 Acidobacteriota bacterium | reverse complement strand
AACAACATCGAGTTCGACCACGCCGACATATACCCGGACCTGCGGTCGATCCAGCTCGCGTTCCGCCGCATGATGAACATCGTGCCGGGGAACGGGCTGATCGTTGCCGGCGCGGACAGCCCCGCGGTCCGGGAACTGCTGGGCGGCTTGCATTCGAGGATCGCGACGTTCGGCGTCGGTTCCGGCGATTGGCGCGCCGGGAACATCGCGGCCCTGGGCGCCGGGACCGCGTTCGACGTGATCCGCCGGGGACGCTTCTGGCGCCGCTTCGAGATACCCCTGATCGGGGAGTTCAACGTCCGGAACGCGCTGGGCGCCATGATCGCCGCCGACGAGATCGGCCTGACTGCGGATGCGATCCAGGAGGGGCTTCGAACGTTCAAGGGCGTGCGGCGGCGCCTGGAGGCCGTGGGGGAAGCGCGGGGAGTGACCGTATACGACGACTTCGCGCACCATCCCACTGCGGTCGAGGAGACGCTGGGGGCGGTGCGCACCCGGTTTCCGGAGGCGCGCGTCTGGGCCGTCTTCGAGCCGCGGTCGCAGACGGCGCGCCGGCGCGTCTTCGAAGACCGTTTCGCGGCCGCGCTCGGCGGCGCCGACGTTGCCGTGATCGCGTCCCCGTACCGGACGGCCCACCTGCCGGCCGAAAACGTGATCCGGCCGGCGGCCATGGTCGAACGGATTCGGGAAGGCGGCGGGCAGGCTCACGCTTTCGACACGTCGGGCGAGATCGTCGAGTTCGTTTCCGGCGAGGCCCGCCCGGGCGACCGCGTCGTCATCATGTCCAACGGCGGATTCGAGAACGTGCACCGGCGCATCCTCGATGCGCTGAACGGGGAACGGGATGACTGAGACCGACCGCGCGTCCCTGATCTACTCGCTGATCTGCGACGACGTCCGCATCGAGATGGGCAACAAGATGTCGCTGATGGGCATCTTTCAGAACATACTGCTGCCGCAGTTCCCGGCCACGGTGGTCAAGTTCGCGGTCCTGAACCACTGGGAAGGGCGGGGAGCGTTCACCTCGGAACTGCGCATCGTTGGGCCGGGCGGCCGCGAAACGGTTCGCTCGCGCCCGACCTCGTTCACGATCGGCGCCGGCGGGCGCGCCGACAACGTGACGTTCTTCACGAACGTGACGTTCGAGGCGCCCGGCGCCTACGCCGTGCAGGTCGTGTTGTCCGGCGAGGTGGTCGGGGAGGCGCCGCTCCACCTGCGGCAGATCCGGCCCGAGCCGACGATGGGCGCGGTCAACTAGCGAGCGCGGCGGCCACGGCCATCGAGAAGTCGCGCGCCTCGGCCGGCCCTTCCGCCATGATCAGCCGGCCGTCTACGATCAGCTTGTCGCCGACGTACCGCGCGCCGCCGGTCCGAAGCTCCTCGATGGCTTCGGGCAGGTAGTAGACGGTCGCGCTCTTCCCCTCCAGGAGGCTGGCCTTCGCCAGAACGACCGTCGAGAGGGAGATCGCGGCGACGACCTTCCCGGATTCGGCCATCTTGGACACCAGCTCCGCCAGCGCCGCGTTCTTCCAGAACAGCGCCGGCACGGAGGCGCCGCCAGCGATGACGAGTCCGTCGTGCGTCGCCGGATCGATGTCGGCAATGGCCCGGGCGGCGTCGATCATGCCGTCGCGCATTCCCCGGCACGGGCCCGCCGCGGTCGATGCCGTGTGGACGACGGCGCCTTCCGCCTCCAGAATGCTCCGCGGCTCGAAGACTTCCTCTTCTCGAAACTGCGTTTTCGGTACGACCAGCACCACGCTCTTGCCCGCCAACCGCTTCTCCGCCATCCGCGATGTCCTCCATTGTGGCCGGTCATTATACCCTGTTAGAATTCCGCCCGGACAGGCGGCCGGCCCATGATTCAATACAAGACCCCCCGGGAAATCGAGCGGATGCGCGTCCCCGCCGAGATCGACGCGGAGGTGCTCGCCATCGTCCGGGAGCACTGCGTCGACGGCGTGACGACCTACGATCTGGACCGGATCGCCGAAGAGGAAACGCTCAAGCGGGGCGGACGGCCGACGTTCAAGGGATACCGCGGTTTCCCGAACTCGCTGTGCGTCTCCGTCAATCACGAGGTGGTCCACGGCATTCCGTCCCGGAAGCGCGTGCTCCGGAACGGGGACGTGATCGGCATCGACTTCGGCGTCACCTATGACGGGTTCATCGGCGACCACGCCATGACGGTGCCGGTCGGGACCGTGTCGGCGGAGGTGCGGAAACTGCTCGAGGTGACGGAGCGATCGCTGTGGAACGGCATCGAGCAGGCGCGGGCAGGCAACCACCTGGCCGACATCTCGGCCGCGATCGAGTCGACGATCACGCCCCACGGCTACGGCATCGTGAAGGAACTGTGCGGCCACGGCATCGGCCGCGACCTGCACGAGGACCCGCCGGTACTCAACTACGTGCAGAACGGGCGCGGGCCCAAGCTGAAGGCCGGCCTGGTGCTGGCGCTGGAACCCATGGTCAACCTGGGCACCGAGAAAATCCGCATCCTGAAAGACGGCTGGACCGTCGTCACCGAGGACGAGAAACCGTCGGCCCACTTCGAGCACACGGTGGCGGTCACCTCCGAGGGGCCCCGCGTTCTGACGCGGCTGTGATCGGCGTGGCGTAATGATCTATAATTGATGAGGGTCGCCGGAGGGCGGCCCTGCGACGGGCGGTTAGCTCAGCTGGGAGAGCGCGGCGTTCGCAATGCCGAGGTCGAGGGTTCGATCCCCTTACCGTCCACTCGATTCCGAATCCCCGCCGTTTCCGCCTATTCTCGCTTGCGCGCGAACAACCACGACACCGTCACGCCGATCAGGTAGAGCAGGATCATCGGCCCGGCGATGATCATCATGTTCGGGATGTCCCCGCTCGGCGTGATGATGGCCGCCACGATGAGCGCGATCAGGACCGCGTACTGCGTGTTCCGCAGAAGGAAGCCCGGGGTGACCAGACCCATGCGCGTCATGACGAAGATGACCGGCGGAATCTGGAACACGATGGCCAGACCCACTTCGATGGTCAGGAAGAAATTGAAGTACAGCGTGGCGTCGATGAAGGGGGCCATTCCGGCGCGCTGGCCCATGTTGAACAGGAACTCCAGCGCGAACGGGAACGCGAGGTAGTAGCCGAACGCCGCGCCCAGGAACGCCAGGAGGGTTCCGAACAGGACGAACGGGATAGCGTAGCGCCGCTCGTGGCGGTAGAGTCCCGGCGCGATGAAGAGCCAGACCTGCGCCAGGATGAACGGCGAGGCCAGCAGGATCGCCGCGAAGAACGCGGTCTTCAGCAGTATGGTGAAGCCCCCGGTCGGATTGGTGAATATCAATTGCTGGTTCTCGGCGCGGGACTGCTCCAGGGCCGTCAGCACGGGGTAGGACAGGAAGCGGTAGATGTCGTCGACGAACACGTAGCAGAGAACGAACGCGACGGCGACCGCGATCAGGCTCCGGAGGATGCGCGAGCGCAGTTCCTCGAGGTGATCGAGGAAGGACATGTGTCCGGAAAGCTGCGACTCGAGATCTTCTTCTGGGGGGCGGACCGACATTTATTTGGGCGGGTCGGCGGGGGCGCTGCCGGTCTTGGAATCGTCCGTCGGCGGCGTCGTGGACGGGGCGCCGGCCGGCGCGTTCCCGGAATCCACCTTCGACGACGGCCGGTCGTCCTTGATGCTGTTCTGGAGGTCCTTTTCGATGTCCCGCCCGGCGTTGCGCACGTCGCGGGCCGCCTGGGACACCTCGCGGTCGATGTCGCGAACCTGGTCCTCCCAACTGGCCTTGAGATCGTTGGTGGCGCGCCGGAACTCGCGCATTCCCTTGCCGAGCGACCGGCCCAGCTCGGGGAGCTTCCGCGGACCGAACACGAGCAGCGCGACCACGAAGATCGCCATCAGTTCCATCATGCCCAACTGGCCCATGGACGGCTCCTCCAACTGCAGACGACGCGTTCATCATAGCGATCGAAGGGAAACCGCGTCAAACGCAAAGTCGGTGCGAAACGGACCGCGGCGGCTCGCTGAGCTACAGAAAACAAACGGCTTGACGGCAGAACGCCCATGGGCGGTCTGCTATGATCGACGCGTGCCGGCCGGACACGCCATCCGATGCATACGTTCGTATTGAAGCTGAAGACCGCGCAATCGCGCATCGTCGTGGGCGAGGGCGCCTCGGGACGCCTCCGCGCGCTGCTAGGCGAGGAGGGGATGGACGGGCCGTTCCTGGTGGTGTCCCAACCCCGGATCGCGACCGCGATCGACATGCCGCGGCTTCGGGACAGTTCCGTGGCGCTGGTTCCCGACGGCGAGAGGGCCAAGACGCTCCGCACCGTCGAACGCCTCCTGGACCGCATGCTGGAGTTGGGGATGACGCGCCAGTCCACGGTCGTCGCGGTGGGGGGCGGCGTGGTCGGCGACGTGGCCGGGTTCGCCGGCTCCCTCTTCCTGCGCGGCGTGTCGGTCGTGCAGGTGCCGACGACGCTGCTTGCGCAGGTCGATTCCAGCGTCGGCGGCAAGACGGGAGTCAATCACCGCCGGGGCAAAAACCTGATCGGATCCTTCCACCAGCCGCGCCTCGTCGTGGCCGACCCCCGCCTGCTGGCCACGTTGCCGGACCGCGACTACCGGAGCGGCCTGTACGAAACGCTCAAGTACGGCGTGATCCGCGACCGTGTCCTGTTCCGCATCTTCGAGCGCCGTTCCGGCGCCATCCGGGCGCGGAACCCCGTCCTGATCGAAGACCTGGTGCGCCGTTCCGTCGCCATCAAGGCGCGTGTCGTGGCCGCCGACGAGCGGGAAGGGGATCTGCGGCGCATCCTGAACTTCGGTCACACGATCGGGCACGCCATCGAGGCCGCGCTCCGTTATCGCGCGATACGCCACGGCGAGGCCGTGGGCCACGGAATGATCGGCGCCGCGCGGATCGCTTCGGGAATGGGACTGCTCGACGACGCCGAGCGGTTGCGGATCGAGGCCGCGGTCGGTTCGATCGGCAGGCTGCCGGCGATCGCGCGTTTGTCGTCCGAGGCCCTGCTCGACGCCATGCGGCACGACAAGAAGGTGCGCGACGGGAGGCTGCACTTCGTCCTGCCGGAGAGGATCGGCGCGGTCCAGGTGCGGGCGGATGTTCCCGTGCGGCTGGTTCGCTCCGTTCTCCGCGGGCTCGGGGCGGCATGACGCCTTCCGTCGATCCGGCGCCCTACCGCGGCCCGGACCCGCGCGCGGTGCGGGGCATGTTCGGCGCCATCGCCCACCGTTACGACCTGCTCAACCATCTGCTCTCGGCGTCCGTCGACCGTTACTGGCGCGCCCGGGCAGTGTCGTTGATCGCGTCTCAGTCGCCGAGGGCGGGGGATCGTTGCCTGGACCTCTGCACGGGGACCGGCGATCTCGCCATAGCGATCACGCGGCGGCTGGGGCTGGAGACCGTCGGCTCGGACTTCTGTCATGCGATGCTGGTCGAGTCGGCCCGCAAGACCCGCCGCCTCGGGAAGGAGCCTCGCGTCCGTCTCGCCGAGGCGGACGCCCAGGCGCTGCCGTTCGCCGGAAGCTCGTTCCGTTTCGCGACCGTGGCGTTCGGAATCCGGAACGTCGAATCGCCCGAAGCGGTCCTCGCCGAAATCCACCGGGTCCTGGTTCCGGGGGGCGTCGCGGTGATCCTGGAATTCTCCAGGCCCGTGGTGCCCGGGTTTCGCGCGACCTTCGATTTCTACTTCAATCATGTCCTGCCGCGGGTGGGGGCCTGGGTCTCGGGCGTGGACGGGCCCTACCGGTACCTTCCGGAGTCGGTCCGGCGTTTTCCGTCGCAGGAAGACCTGGCGGCCATGGTCGGTGCGGCCGGTTTCCGCCATGTCCGGTACCGGAACCTGACCGGCGGCGTGGCGGCCCTGCACTGGGGCGCGAAACCGCACGCGCCGACCGCGGATCCTTACCCCGGCGGAAGCACGCCGTCCATGTAGGCGCGGACGATCTCGTTGCCGGAAACGGCGGCGACCACGGCGCCGGCGCCGAGAAACGTCCCGAACGGAAGCTCGTAGTCGCGCGACTTTCCGGACAGGCGCATGAAGATCGTTCCGATCACGGCGCCGGACACGGACCCCAGGACGAGGGTCAGCAGCGCCAGCGGCAGGCCCAGACACGCTCCGACCATGGCCATCATCTTGACGTCGCCGAGGCCCATGCCCTCGACGCCTCGAAGCCTGAAGAACGCTTCCCGCACGGCCCACAGGAGGCCGCCTCCGGCGATCAGGCCCGCCAGGCTGCCGACGAGGGCCGCCACGCGCGGATGGGGATGCTCCATTCCGGCGAGTCCGAGGAGACCCTGAGCCAGGGGGTTCGGCGCGCCCAGGTAGACGTTCGCCAACACGCCGATCAAAATACCGTTGAGGGTGATCGAGTCCGGAAGAATCCTGTGATCCAGATCGATCGCGGCCAGGACGATCATCGCCGCGGCGAAGGCGAGATGGAAGGCCCATGCCGGGCCGAGCCCGTGCCGGACGGCCAGCACTCCGGCGATGAGCGCCGTAAGGATCTCCACGACCGGATACCGCGCCGAAATGGACGCGCGGCACCGCCGGCAACGCGCGCCGAGGACCAGGTAGCTCACGACGGGAACGTTGTCGTACCAGACGATCGTCCGCCCGCACTCGGGGCAACGCGACCGCGGGCGGACGACCGACTCGCCCCGGGGAAGGCGCCCGATGCACACGTTGAGAAAGCTGCCCACGGCGAGACCGAGCAGAATGGCCGTCGGCACTGCCATCAGCGGGTGATCCGGAACTCCCGGATCCAGACGTACCGGGCGCCCATCCACGCGATGCGCAGTCCGGACATCCCGTCCAGGAAGCCGGCCCGGACGACGAACGCCTTGAGGAAATGAAGGGGCGGGCCCAGCAACGCCCGTAACGGATCGAACCGCCGGCCGCGTTCTCGCAACTCCGCCGCGGCCAACGCCGTGTACCGGTCGACGGCCCGGTGATGCTCCTCCAGCGACCGGAACGGAAAGTGGTAGAGGTCGCCCTCGAAGCGGCCGACGGCGCCCCGGACCGACAACGTCTCGTGGACGTAGTCGCCCCACCAGGAGGCGCGGTTGCGGTCGTAGAGCCGGGCCTTGCGATCGGGATACCAACCCGAATGGCGGATCCATCGTCCAAGGTAGGAGACGCGCCGGGGCATCGAATACGCCGCCCGACCGGAGGGGTCCCCGCGGCGCTTCCACTCGCGGATCTCGGTCGCGAGATCGATGCCGGGCCGCTCGTCGGCATCGATGCTCAGGATCCAGTCGTTGGCGGCGCTCGAGGCCGCGAAGTTCTTCTGATCCGAATACCCCGTCCACGGGCGCTCGAGCACGCGGGCGCCGGCGGCCTCGGCGATTTCGACCGTCCGGTCGCCGCTCCCGGAGTCCACGACGACCACTTCGTCGCAGAAACCGAGACTCGAAATCGTCTCCGCGATGCGGTCTTCCTCGTTCAACGTGATGATGGTTGCGCTCAGGCGAATCATGCGGCCGCCCTCCCGCCGGCCGCGCTTCGGGCCCGGTGGTCGAGGTGCTATAGTTCGACGCCGAAACGGCATGCGCAAGATGAAGCTGACGCTGGCCTACGACGGTACACCCTATCACGGGTGGCAGGTTCAGCCCGGCCTTCCGACGGTGCAGGGCGAGCTGGAAGATGCGCTCGGCCGGCTGCTCGACCAACGGGTCCGGACGCGGGGCGCCGGCCGGACCGACGCGGGCGTTCACGCTCACGGCCAGGTGGCGCATTTCGAAACGGGACGGCCGATCGGCGTCGACGCGTTGCACCGGGGCGTGAACGCCTTGTTGCCGCCCCCGATCCGCGTCGTTGGGGTCGAGGAGGCCGCGGCCGGGTTCGACGCGCGGGCTTCGGCCCGAGCCAAGACCTACGAATACCACATCTGGCGCGACCCGGTCGTTTCGCCGTTTCGCCGCGATTTCGTTCACGCCCTGTCGCGGTCCCTGGACGGCGGCGCTATGGACCGGGCGGCGGCGAAGTTCGTCGGCGTACACGACTTCACCGCGTTCTCGGCGGCCCGGGCCCAGGTCGTCGGCCGCGTCCGGGAGGTCTACGACGCGGGTTGGGAACGCCGCGGTCCGGACTGGGTCTTCCGCATCCGCGCGAACGGTTTCCTTCAATACATGGCGCGCACGATCGTGGGAACGCTGATCGAAGTCGGGGACGGCCGGATCGACCCCGAGGACATCGATCCGATATTCGATTCGAGAGACCGGCGCCGCGCCGGCAGCTCCGCGCCGGCCAGGGGGCTGCATCTGATGTCGGTCGAATACGATTGAAGGCGAGGGCGCTGCCCGACCGGGACCGGTGCACCGCATTCCAGGCAAAGGAGTTGGGGCGTCAACGCTTTTCGGTGCAAAGTGCTAAGATAGCCTGGCCATGTCGAGCGCCCCAGAGGATCGGATCCGGTTGATCGACACGGACGCCGTACCGGCCCACATCGCCGTCATCATGGACGGAAACGGCCGTTGGGCCCGCCAGCGGAACCTCCCGCGCATCGCCGGCCATCGGGCCGGGATCCAATCGGTGCGCGAGATTCTGGAGGCCTCGGTCGAACTCGGCGTGGGGGCGCTGACGCTCTACGCGTTCTCGACGGAGAATTGGAAGCGCCCCCCCTCGGAGGTGCGGGCCCTGATGGAGTTGCTGCGCGAGTACCTGGACCGGGAAATCGACAACCTCGACCGCAACGACATCCGTTTCGAGACGCTGGGCGATTCCTCCGCGCTCGGCCCCGTCATCCGGTCCGAGCTGGAACACGCCGTCGAACGCACGGCGGACAACGGCGGGCTCCGCTTCAACGTTGCGCTCAACTACAGCGGGCGCGACGAGCTCCTCCGGGCGGTGAACGCCATCCTGACCCAGGCGAAAGACGATCCGCGGCTCCTGGAGGGGGTCACGGAGGAACACATTTCCAGGCATCTCTATACCGCGGGACTCGCCGACCCCGACCTGCTCATACGGACGAGCGGCGAGTGGCGGGTCAGCAACTTCCTGCTGTGGCAGATCGCGTACTCGGAAATCTGGGTCACCGACACGTTGTGGCCGGACTTCCGGCGGCCGCACCTGTACGACGCGATCATCGCCTATCAGAAGCGGGAGCGGCGGTACGGGGGCCTGACTCCGGCGCTGGCCCGATGACGCGCATCCTGACGGCCGTCCTCGGACTCGCGCTCGTCACGGGCGTCGTGGGCCTGGGTCCCGCCTGGCTGTTCGCCGTTCTGGCGGCGGCGGTCTCCGCGCTCGCGCTCGACGAGTTCCTCGCGATGGAAGGCGCACGGCGCGGCGGACGCGTCGGGCGCTGGTTCCTCCCCGTCGGCGCCGGCGTCACCGCGTCGTTCGCCCTCGGCCCCGGCGCGCCGGTATGGGCGCTGGCGCTGGGCGTGCTCATCCTGCTGACCGCGGCGCTGGCCCATTCGCCCGGGGCGGGAGCCGACCGCGTGATGATGGGCGCCGCCGGGCTGGCCTACGTGTCGATGTTGATGGGCTTCCTCATCCTGCTCCCGCGGGACGCCGTGTTCCCGCTGCTCGGAATCGTCTGGGCCGGCGACACGGGCGCGTACTACGGCGGCCGGCTTCTCGGGCGACATCGGCTGGCGCCCGTCGTCAGCCCGGCGAAGACCGTCGAAGGCGCGGTGGCGGGCGCGCTGGCCAGCCTCGCGGCCGGAATCCTGTTGATGTACGCGTTGATGGAGGCGGAGTGGACGCTTCTCCTGACGGGCGTCGTCGGGCTGACGGCGGCCGCGGGTCAGGCGGGCGATTTGGCCGAGTCGGCTCTCAAGCGCGCCGCCGGCGTCAAGGACTCGTCCCGCCGGCTGCCCGGCCACGGGGGTGTTCTCGACCGGATCGACAGCCTTCTCTTCGCCGGACCCGTCTTCCACATCTGCCTGCCGTGGCTTCGGTGACGCGCGTCGCAATCATCGGCTCGACCGGCTCGATCGGCGTCAACACGCTCAGGGTGATGGACGCGCTCGCGCCGGACTACCAGGTTGCGGCGCTCGCCGCACACTCCTCCACGCAAGAGCTGGCCGCACAGGTCGCGCGATACCGGCCGCGGGCGGTCGCGCTGGGGGACGCCTCGCGCGTGGAGCAGTTCGAGCGCGACTGCGCGGCCGAGGGTGTCCAGGTTCCGCCGACACTGGTGGGCGAGACCGGTTTGCGGGAGCTGGGCGGGATGGACGGAAGCGACATCGTGGTCTCGGCGGTGGTCGGCGCCGCCGGGTTGGCGCCGACCCACGCCGCCCTGGCGGCGGGCAAGACCGTGGCGCTGGCCAACAAGGAGGCCATGGTGATCGCGGGAGAGCTGCTGCGATCGACCGCCGAGACGCACGGCGGTTCGATCCTGCCCGTCGACAGCGAACACAACGCGATTCACCAGTGTCTCCGCGCCGGCGCGCCCAGGGAAGTGCGCCGGTTGATTCTCACCGCTTCCGGGGGACCGTTTCTGGATCGGCCGGCGGCGGCGTTCGATGGCATCACCCCGGACGAAGCCCTGGACCACCCCACCTGGAAGATGGGGCCCCGCATCACGATCGACTCCGCGACCCTGATGAACAAGGGGTTCGAAGTGATCGAAGCGCGGTGGCTGTTCGATTTCGAGCCCTCGGCGATCGACATCGTCGTGCATCCCCAGTCGATCGTCCATTCCATGGTCGAGTTCGTCGACGGCTCGATCATGGCGCAGATGGGGACCGCCGACATGCGCGGACCGATTCAGTACGCCCTGACCTACCCGCGACGCGCGGCCTCGGCCGTGGCCCGGCTGGACTGGTCGTCGATACCCGCGCTGGAGTTCCGCCTGCCCGACCGGGACCGTTTTCCCGCCGTCGGGCTCGCCTACGAGGCCATCGCGATGGGAGGTACGGCGCCGGCGGTTCTGAACGCGGCCGACGAGGTGGCGGTGGACGCCTTTCTCGAGGGCCGGATCGCGTTCACCGATATGGCCCGCATCATCGGCGGCGTTCTGTCGGCGCATGCGCCGTCGACGCCGGACAGCGTCGAGCAGGTTCTGGCAGCGGACCGATGGGCGCGCAACCGGGCCCGGGAAGCCGCGGGCTCCGTGTCCGGGGCGCGTTGACGGGGCCGACGGGTTCCCGGACCCCGGGGCGGGCGCGTGTTAGAATGATCGCGTCCGTTTCCCGCGTGTTCCGAGAAGAGGTTTCATGATCGGCGCCCTGACCAACATCGCAGTCGCGCTCGTCGTCCTCGGCGTCATCATCGTGATCCACGAGGCCGGCCATTTCTTTGTCGCGAAGCTGTTCGGCATTCGCGTGGAAACGTTCTCCATCGGTTTCGGTCCGCGACTGTTCGGTTTCCGGCGCGGTGACACGGACTATCGAGTCAGCGCGCTCCCTCTCGGGGGATACGTCAAGATGTCGGGGGAGAACCCCGGAGACGAGGTCCACGGCGAGGCGTACGAGTTCGTTTCCAAGCCGAAGTGGCAGCGGTTCCTGGTGGCGTTCGCGGGTCCCGCCATGAACGGCGTCCTGGCGGTGGGGTTGCTGGCCGGCATGTACGTCTACGGCGTCGAAGAGCGGCGGCCGCCTTCGGAAATGGTGATCGGCAACGTCGTCGAGGGTTCCCCCGCCGAAGCCGCCGGGATCCGGTCCGGGGACGTGATCGCCGAGTTCGACGGGGAAGCCGACGTCAACTGGAGCTCGGTGGAGCTCGAGGTCGTGCTGGGGCCCGGCCGGTCCATTCCGATCGTCCTGGAGCGGGACGGCGAGCGCATCGACACCGTCCTGGTCCCGTCCGCAACCGGCCCGAGGGAAACGGGTTACGCCGGATTCGAGCCGGACGAGGTCGGTACCGAGGTGGTCGGCTACAGCATGGAGGACTCTCCGGCCGAGCGCGCCGGTCTGCGCGTCGGTGACGAGATCGTCGGGATCGCCGACGTCGATCTGCGGGGCGCCTCCACCCAGCGCGTCATCGAGGTCCTGCAGGAATCCTCCGACGACGTGGTCTCCCTCACGGTCGTGCGCGACGGGGAAACGGTCCAACTGGAGGCGGAACCGGCCGTCAACGACGCGGGCAACCGGATCCTGGGAATCCAGATCGACGCGCCCCTGGTCTTCGTCCAGCTCGGCCCGATCCAGGCCATCGAGGCATCCCTCCGGTGGAACGCAGCCAACGCCGTCCTCATCTTCGACATCCTCGGCCGCCTGGTCCGCCGCGAAGCGTCGATGCGCGCGATGGACGGACCGATCGGCATCATCAACGAAACGGGCCGCCGCTACCAGCAGGGTTTCCAGCAACTGTTGCTGCTGGTCGTGATCATCAGCCTCAACCTGGGAATCATCAACCTGCTGCCGATCCCGATCCTCGACGGAGGCGTCATGCTGTTGCTTGCGATCGAGGGCGTCATTCGCAAGGACCTGAGCCTGGCGGTGAAGGAACGCATCGCGCAGGTCAGCTTCGTCTTCCTGCTGACTCTGATCGTGTTCGTTCTGTACAACGACATCGTCAATCTTTCCGACCAGATCGCCGAGTGATGCCCCCGGCCTCTCCGGAGAAACAGGTCTTCACGAAGTACCTCGAGGAAAACGGCCTCAGGCAGACGCGGCACCGGATGCTCATCCTCGATTCGTTCATCGCGAACGAGGGGCACCGCAGCATCGAGGACATCCACGACAACGTCCGGAAGGCCGATTCCCGCATCGGCTACACCACGATCTACCGGACGATGAAGCTGCTGAGCGACGCCGGGTTGGCGCGCGAAGTCGACCTGGGCGACGGCATGACGCGCTACGAGCACCTGTACAACCACAAGCATCACGACCACATGATCTGCACCGAGTGCGGGCGCTCCATCGAGTTCTTCAACGCGCAGATCGAGGCGTTGCAGGATGCGGCCTCGGAGAAGCTGGGATTCCGCGTCCAGGATCACCGCCTGCAGATATACGGCCTGTGCGGGTCATGCCGGTCCTGACGCGGCCGTCGAGGTGCCGTGGCCGGGTCGCGGCGGAGCCTCAGCGTTCCGCCGCCGGCACGGCGCGCGTGCGGTGGACCAGGTCGACGGCGCACCGCATGGCGGCTTCCATGCCTCCCGCGTCCGCAATCCCGCGGCCCGCGATGTCCAGGGCCGTTCCGTGGTCGGGCGAGGTGCGGACGTAGGGAAGACCCAGCGTCACCTGCGACGCGGAACGCGGGGCGATCAGCTTGACCGGAATCAGGCCCTGGTCGTGGTATGGCGCCACGACCAGGTCGAACTCGCCCGCGTGCGCCCGCTGGTATACGCTGTCGGCCGGATGCGGTCCCGAGACTTCGAGGCCCGCCTGCCGGGCCGAGCCGATGGCCGGCGCGAGTATCGCCTGCTCTTCCTCGCCGAAACGTCCGCCCTCTCCGGCATGCGGGTTGACGGCGGCCACGGCGATGCGGGGACGTTCCTCGCCCAGCCGGGCCAGCGCGCTCGCCGCCCCGTGAAGAACGCGTTCGTACAGATCGGCCGAAAGGGCGTCGAGCGCGCGGCGAAGCGAGAGGTGCGTCGTGGCCAGCACCACCTTCAGGGTCGGCGCGAAGAACGTCATCAGCGGCAGGTCGCATCCGGCTCGAGTGGCCAGAAAGCTGGTGTGATCGCGAAATCCGCCCCCCACCCATCGCTTGCCGAGCGGGGCGGTCACCAACGCGTCCAACGCGCCCGCCAGCGCGGCCCGGCTGCCCGCTTCCAGGGCCGCCAGCGCGCGCCGGCCGCCCTCCGGCCCCCCCCCGG